>NZ_JBSKHP010000043.1:0-35688 GCF_057128625.1 Pseudomonas imperatae
GTCGCTCAAGCGGACGACGGCCCGGAATAGAAGCGCCTCCGGTTCCGTCTTCCCCGGCTACGCCGTGGACCGCTTGAGCGACGCCTCCAGTCGGCCCTGGCGCTTTACGGGGCCAAGATCAACGTCAAAAGCCAGATCAAGATCAAGATCAAGATCAAGATCAAGATCAAGCATCGGCTGGGTCGCCTACGCTCAAATCACTTTGTTCAGCCGTACAGGGAGTCTTCACATGAATGCACCGCGCCGGGTCGCCATCATCGGCGGCAACCGCATCCCCTTCGCCCGCGCCAACGGCGCCTACGCCAAGGCCAGCAACCAGGCCATGCTCACGGCGGCACTGGAAGGCCTGATCGAGCGCTTCGGCCTGCACGGCCTGCGCATGGGCGAGGTAGCCGCAGGGGCGGTGCTGAAGCTGTCGCGCGATTTCAACCTGACCCGCGAATGCGTGCTGGGCTCGCGCCTGTCGCCGCAAACGCCAGCCTATGACGTCAGCCAGGCCTGCGGCACGGGGCTGGAAGCGGCGCTATTGGTGGCCAACAAGATCGCCCTGGGGCAGATTGAATGCGGCATCGCCGGCGGCGTCGACACCGCCTCCGATGCGCCCATTGCGGTCAGCGAAGGCATGCGCCAGATCCTCTTGCAGGCTAACCGCGCCAAGGGCACGGGGGCCAAGGTCCGCGCGCTATTGCAGCTGCGCCCGCATCATTTCAAGCCGGAACTGCCGCGCAACGGCGAGCCGCGCACCGGGCTGTCCATGGGCGAGCACTGCGAGCTGATGGCGCAGACCTGGCAGATTCCGCGCGAAGCCCAGGACCTGCTGGCGCTGCACAGCCACCAGAACATGGCCCGCGCCTACAGCGACGGCTGGCACGACGACCTGGTGACGCCGTTCCTGGGCCTGACCCGCGACAACAACCTGCGCCCCGACCTGACCCTGGAAAAGCTCGCCGCCCTGAAGCCGGTGTTCGAGCGCAGCGCCAAGGGCACGCTGACCGCGGGCAACTCGACGCCGCTTACCGATGGCGCCTCGGTGGTGCTGCTGGGCAGCGAAGACTGGGCGCGGGAGCGCGGCTTGCCGGTGCTGGCGTACCTGCGCGACGGCGAGACCGCTGCGGTGGATTTCGTCAAGGGCGCGGAGGGCTTGCTGATGGCCCCGGCCTACGCCGTACCACGGCTGTTGGCACGCAACGGCCTGAGCCTGCAGGACTTTGACTACTACGAAATTCATGAAGCCTTCGCCGCCCAGGTGCTGTGCACCCTCAAGGCCTGGGAAGACCCGGACTATTGCCACACGCGCCTGGGCCTGGACGCGCCGCTGGGCGCCATCGACCGCAGCAAGCTGAACGTCAAGGGTAGCTCGCTGGCAGCCGGCCACCCGTTCGCCGCCACCGGCGGGCGCATTGTCGCCAATTTGGCGAAGTTGCTGGCCCAGGCCGGCAGCGGCCGCGGGCTGATTTCCATCTGCGCCGCCGGCGGCCAAGGGGTGACCGCGATTATCGAGCGCTGACTGGGGCCTGGGCGTCGATCTCGGCCAGGGTCCGCGCCTTGATGCGGTGCGAGTAGCTCTCGGCGATCACCGAGCAGACGATCAGCTGCAGCGGGTGGTAGATCATGATCGGCAGCAGGATCAGGCCCAGGCCCGGGTTGGCGCCGAAGATCAGCGCCGCCATGGGCGCGCCGGCGGCCAGGGATTTCTTGGTGGCGCAGAACACCGCCGCCACCTCGTCGGCGTGGTTGAAATGCAGGGCCTTGGCGCTGCGGGTGGTGAGCACCAGAATCACCGCCAGCAGGATCGCGGTGCCGACGAACGCTGTCACCAGCACGCTGTCACCCTGCTGCTGCCACATGCCCGAGACCATGGAGTTGCAGAACGCGGCATACACCAGCAGCAGAATCACCAGCTTGTCGATGACGTTGGTGTATTTCTTGTAGCGCGCGAAGAACTTGCCCAGCAGCGGGCGCATCAACTGGCCCAGCACCAGCGGCAGCAACAGCATGGCGCACAGGTCGAGCAGGGTCTTGCCCAGGTCGATGCCGCCGCTGCCGGTGCCCACCACCAGGCTCACCAGCCACGGCGTGATGAAAATGCCCAGCACGCTGGACAGGCTGGCGTTGAGGATGGCCGCCGGCACGTTGCCCGAGGCGCTGCCGGTGAGCGCCACCGACGAGGAAATGGTCGAGGGCAGGGCGCACAGGTAGAAGAAGCCCAGCATCAGCGTCGGCGACACGAAGTGGCCAAACAGCTTGTCACACACCAGCCAGATCAGCGGGAACACCACGAACGTGAACACCTGCACCATGATGTGCAGCCGGGTGTTTTTCAGCCCGTGGCGGATCTGCTCGCCCGACAGGTTGATGCCGTGCATGAAGAACACGATGAACACACCGGCGTTGATCACGTATTCCGCATGCATCGAACCGCCACTGGCGCCGAAGCGTGGGAAGAAGTAGGCCAGCAGCGTGGCCAGGAACATGCCGAGCAGAAACCAGTCGGTCACTACGCGTTTAAGGTGTTTGAGCGCTTGCATAACAGGATCCTGCGGACGGATTTGTAATCATTGGTCGCAAAGATTACCGTGAGCAATCTTCTGCCGTCTTGCGACACAAGGCCAATCGATGCCGACTAACGGACAAACCGGCCTGCCCCGCCGCATTCCCGAGCTGCTGGCACTGCCCCGGCCGCTCTATGCCAGGGCCGAGAGCCTGCACGCGGGGTCCTGGACCCCACGCCACCGCCACGACTGGGTGCAGTTTTCCTACGCCATCAGTGGCGTGCTGGGCGTGCACACCGCCGAGGGCAGCTTCTTCGCCCCGCCCCAGTGGGGCGTGTGGATTCCCGCCGGGCTGGAACACGAAGTGGTGACCTCCATGCGCGCTGAGATGCGCAGCCTGTACGTGCGCCGCGAGGACGCTCCGTGGGCCTCGCCGCGCTGCCGGGTACTGGAGGTGACGCCGCTGGCGCGCGAGCTGATCAAGAGCTTCTGCCAGCTGCCGGTGGACTACCCCGAGGGCGACACCGCCGAAGCGCGCCTGGCCCAGGTGCTGCTGGACCAGTTGGCCAGCCTGCCTGAAGTGGGCTTCTCGCTGCCGTTGCCGCGCCACCCGCGTTTGTTGGGGCTGTGCAACGAGCTGATCGAGAACCCCGAACAGGCCGTCACCCTCAGCGACTGGGCCAGCCGCCTGGGCACCTCGGAGAAAACCCTGATGCGCCTGTTCCAGCGCGAGACCGGCCTGAGCTTTCGCGGCTGGCGCCAGCGCATGCGCCTGCTGTCGTCGCTGGACAGCCTGGAGCAGGGGCACAGCGTGACCACTGCGGCGCTGTCCTGTGGCTACGACTCCACGTCGGCGTTCATTGCCGCGTTCAAGAGCCTGTTCGGCATCACCCCGGGCGAGCTGTTCAGGTAGCCGCGGCTGTTTTCCCACGCCGGGGTTGTAGGCCCCAGGCTTGAACGTCAGACCTTTCCCGCGCCGCACGTCGGCCCTGTCCTAAATGCAGATGCTGCAGACCTCCGTAGTTTGTCCTGGCCAACGGCAATCACAACTAAGGAAGGTTGAACATGAGCACGTATTTTTCCCTCGCGATACTGGCGGCCGGCGCAGCAGCGTTGAGCCAGGCGGCGCAAGCCGCCCCGCCAGCCTTCTTCTGGGGCGAACACGCCATCCTGGCCGCTGCCAGCGCCGACACCCAGGCCTGGTACGGTGAACTGTCGGGCGTTCGCGGGCGTTTCGATGAACTGCGCAGCCAGGGCGGTCAGGAAGGCCTGTGGGTGCGCACCCTCAACAGCAAGGCGCGTTATTCGCCCACCAGTGGCGCCGACTACACCCAGCGCCAGGGCGGCTTCACCCTGGGCATCGACGCCAGCCTCAGCGATGAGGCGCGGGTGGGGCTGATGGGCGGCTACAGTCGTTCGCTGCTGAGCATCAAAGGCCCCGACAGTGCCTACCTGTCCAGCTACTACCTGGGCGCCTACGGCACCTGGATGAACGAGCAGGGCTACTACGTCGACGGCCTGGTGAAGGCCAACCAGCTGCGCAACGACCTGAAATCCAGCCATGGCGAGTACCGTATCAAGGGTCAGTATCGCAACCTGGCGCTGGGCACTTCGGTGGAGGCGGGCAAAGTCATCACGCTGGATGAGGGGTGGTACGTCAAGCCATTCGGGCAGATGGCGGCAGTTGCCGTGCAGGGCAAGGACTACGAGCTGAACTACGGCCTGGATGCCCACGCCGAGAACAGCCACTCCATGCAGGGCAAGGCCGGCCTGCAGGTAGGCCGCAAGCTTGAAACCACGCGGGGCGGCGCCATGCAGCCGTATGCACGGGTGGCGTATGCGCGGGAGTTTGCCGATACCAATGAAGTGTTCGTGGCCGGTGATCGTTACCGCAACGACCTGGCCGGTGGGCGCTACGAGTACGGCGTCGGCCTGGCCGCCCAGGTGTCGCAGCGGGTGCAGCTCAACGCCGATGTCGAATACGCCAAGGGCAAGCGCGTCGAGCAGCCCTACGGGCTGAACGTGGGCATGCGCTACGCGTTTTGAGTCTGTGACGCGGCCTTTGGCCGCTGCTACGAACCGCGTAGCAGCGGCCGAAGGCCGCGTCTTTACGTCCTGAACCGCCGTACCAGCGCATCCAGTTCGTTCGACAACCCCGCCAGGCTTTGGGAATCGCTACGCGCGGTGTTGGCCAGCTCGGCCACCAACTGCGCATCCCCGTGAATCTGGCTGATGTGCCGGTTGATGTCCTCGGCTACCTGGTGCTGTTCCTCGGCCGCCGTGGCGATCTGGGTGTTCATGTCGCGAATCACGTCCACCGACTCGCGAATCTGCCCGAAGCTGGCGCGGGCCTGGCCAATGCGTTCCACCGACTGTTGCGACACTTCCAGGCTGGCGTGCATCTGCTGCGCCACCTGGCTGGTGCGCTGGGCCAGGTTGCCCAGCAGGCCGTCGATCTCGGCAGTGGAGTCGGCGGTGCGCTTGGCCAGCGCCCGCACTTCATCAGCCACCACGGCAAAGCCGCGGCCCTGCTCGCCGGCGCGGGCGGCCTCGATGGCGGCGTTCAGCGCCAGCAGGTTGGTCTGTTCGGCAATGGAGCGGATGGTGCCGAGAATCGACTGGATGTCGTTGCTGTCGCGTTCCAGCTGGGCAATGGACTGCGCCGACTGCTCGATCTCGTGGCTCAGGCGGTCGACGCTGTTCACCGCCGCGTCGATCTGCTGCTGGCCTTCACGGGCCTGGCGCTGGCCGCTGTCGGCGGAGTCGGCGGCCTGGCTGCACGAACGCGCGACCTCGTTGGCGGTAGCGACCATTTCGTGGAAGGCGGTGGAGACCATGTCCACGGCCTCGCGCTGGCGCCCGGCAGCGTCGGCCATGTTCGCCGACACCTGGGTGGAGCTGCTGGAGCTGGCGAGGATTTTCGTCGCCGCGCCGCCGATGCTCTGGATCAGGCTGCGTATGGCGCCCAGGAACTGGTTGAACCAGTTGGCCAGTTGCGCGGTTTCGTCGCTGCCGCGCACGGCCAGGTTCTGGGTGAGGTCGCCTTCGCCCTGGGCAATGCCTTCCAGGCCGCTGGCCACGCTGCGGATCGGCCGCACGATCAGGGTGGCGAAGCTGGCGCCCACCACGGCGAAGATCAGCGCCAGCACGGCGGCGATGCCGCCGATCAGCCAGGTCAGCTGGGTGGCGCCGCTCATCACCTCGCTCTGCTTGATCAGGCCGACGAAGGTCCAGCCCAGCTGCTCCGACGGCCAGACGTTGGCCATGTAGCGCTCGCCATTGATCTGTACTTCCACAAGGCCCGGGCCGGCCTTGGCCAGCTCGGCGTAGCCCTCACCCAGGCTGCCCAGCGGCTTGAAGTTGTGTTCCGGCTGCTTGGGGTCGACCAGCACCGTGCCGTCGCGCTCCATCAGCATCAGGTAGCCGCTTTCGCCCAGCTTGATCTGCTTGACGATTTCGGTCAGGCCCTTGAGCGAGACGTCGATGTTGACCACGCCGCCCTGGCTGCCCAGCTGGTTGGCCACGGCGCGCACGGTGCTGACCAGCACGGCGTCGTCGCCAGCCCAGTAATAGGCCGAGGTGCGCAGGGTCTTGCCGGGATTGGCCATGGCGGTCTTGTACCAGGGGCGCTGGCGCGGGTCGTAGTTGGCCATTTTCGGGTCGCCCGGCCAGAACGCATAGCCACCGGCGCTGGTACCGTAGGACACGTAGGAATAGTTGGGGTGGCTGGCGGCCAGGCTGGCGAAGAAGTCGAACAGTTGCTTGTCCTGCTCGCCCATGGGGATGTTCGGTGCGTCGGCGCCCTGGTAGCTCTTGAGGTTGGCGTCGGCGGCTTTTACCAGCGGGTGGTTGGCCAGGAAATCGACGTTCTGGCTGATGCCTTCGAAGAACAGCTGCATGGCGTTGGCCACCTGGCGGATCTCGCGGCTGCTGCCGTCGACGAAGTTGGACCTGGCATCGCTGCGCAGATTCAAGATGACCAGGGTGGCGACCAGGACAATGGGCAGACACGCGATCACCGCGAAGGCCCAGGTCAGTTTCTGTTTGATGTTCATCCGTGCTCCAGAATCTTTTTTATATAAAAAGGGGCAGTTCATCGAAAACAAAACGTGCGCGGCAGGCGTTGGTTTTTTTGGAGTCTGCATCGAGCATTGTCGGCTGGTATACCAAAATGTTGAGGTGAATTTTCAGTCGCGCGGGGGTCAAACGCTTCAGCTGATAGCGGTGCCGGCAATGCCTGGCATTACCTTTGCTCCGGAAAAGTCGGCATTGTGCCGCCACTATGAGAGGATGGCCGCCGAACCATTGCATTCCCGCGTGTTTGGTTACAAAGGACCCACAATAAAAGCTGATGAAGACTCCAAAACGCATTGAACCCCTGATCGAAGACGGTCTGGTCGACGAGGTGCTGCGCCCACTGATGAGTGGTAAAGAAGCGGCGGTCTATGTGGTGCGCTGTGGCAAGGAACTGCGCTGCGCCAAGGTCTACAAGGAGGCGAACAAACGAAGTTTTCGTCAGGCGGCCGAGTATCAGGAAGGCCGCAAGGTGCGTAACAGCCGCCAGGCCCGGGCCATGGCGAAGGGGTCGAAGTTCGGCCGCAAGGAAGCCGAGGAGGCCTGGCAGAACGCCGAGGTGGCCGCCTTGTTCCGCCTGGCCAACGCCGGGGTGCGGGTGCCCAAGCCGTTCGATTTCCTCGAAGGCGTGCTGCTGATGGAGCTGGTGGCCGACGAGTACGGCGACGCGGCGCCACGGTTGAACGACGTGGAACTGGACGCCGAACAGGCGCGCGAATACCACGAGTTCCTGATTCGCCAGATCGTGCTGATGCTCTGCACCGGCCTGGTGCACGGTGACCTGTCGGAGTTCAACGTGTTGCTGGGCCCGGACGGCCCAGTGATCATCGACCTGCCCCAGGCGGTGGATGCAGCGGGCAACAACCACGCGTTCAGCATGCTGGAGCGTGATGTGGGCAACATGGCCAGCTACTTCGGCCGCTTTGCCCCGGAACTGCGCGACACCCGCTATGCGCGGGAAATGTGGGCGTTGTACGAGGAAGGCAAGCTGCACCCGGCCAGCGTGCTGACCGGCCAGTTTGCCGACGACGACAGCGTGGCCGACGTTAACAGCGTGATGCGCGAGATCGAAGCGGCGCGGCTGGACGAAGCCCGTCGCCAGGCGGCCCGCAGCGCCGACGACGCGCCACCGTCCAAGGCCGAGGAACCGCCACCGCCCTGGTTGCAGTAAAAGGTTACCCTTTCAACTGCAGCAGCCGCCCGACGCCAGGTCCGCCAGGATCGGGCAGTCCGGGCGGTCGTTGCCCTGGCAGTGCGACGCCAAGTTCTGCAAGGTGTCGCGCAGCCCGGTCAGTTCGGCGATGCGCCGGTTCAGGTCGTCGATGTGCCGATGGGCCAGCGCCTTGACGTCGGCGCTGGCGCGGCCGCGGTCCTGCCACAGGGTCAGCAACTGCGCCACTTCCTCCAGCGAAAACCCCAGGTCCCTCGAGCGCTTGATGAACGCCAGCGTGTGCAGGTCATCGTCCTGGTACAGGCGGTAGCCGCTGTCGGTGCGCAATGCCGGCTTGAGCAGGCCGATGGCCTCGTAGTAGCGGATCATCTTGGCGCTCAGCCCGCTGTGGCGGGCCGCCTGGCCGATGTTCATGTTCATGCTTTCATTCCTTGTCATCCAGCCCGCCGGGGCGCCAGGTTTTCAGCAGCAGCGCGTTGCTGACCACGCTGACGCTGGACAGCGCCATGGCCGCGCCGGCCAGCACCGGGTTGAGCAGGCCAAAGGCGGCCAGCGGTATGCCGATCAGGTTATACACAAACGCCCAGAACAGGTTCTGGCGGATTTTCGCGTAGGTCTTGCGGCTGATCTCCAGCGCTGCCGGTACCAGCCGTGGGTCGCCACGCATAAGGGTAATGCCCGCGGCCTGCATGGCCACGTCAGTGCCGCCGCCCATGGCGATGCCGACGTCGGCTGCGGCCAGCGCGGGGGCGTCGTTGATGCCGTCGCCGACCATGGCTACCACGCCATCCGCTGTCAGCCGTTTAACCATGATGGCCTTGTCGGCGGGCAGCACCTGGGCGTGCACATCATCGATGCCCAGCGCCTGGGCCACGACCCGGGCGCTGCCCTGGTTGTCGCCGGTCAGCAAGTGGCTGCTGATGTGCCGTGCCTGTAGCTGGGCTACGGCCTCGCGCGCGCCGGGTTTCAGGCTGTCACCGAAGGCCAGCAGACCCAGCACCTGCGGGGTATCGCCCAGCGCCAGCAGCCAGCTGAGAGTACGGCCTTCGTCTTCCCAGGCCTGGGCCGGCAGGCCTTCGCTGTTCAGGCCTGCCTCCTCCAGCAGGCGCCGGTTGCCCAAGGCCAGGCGCTGGCCCTGCACCGTGCCGCTGACGCCGCGGCCGGCCAGGGCCTGGCTGTCGGCAGGCGTTTGCACTGCCAGCTGGCGCTCGGCGCAGGCCTGCAGCACGGCTTTGGCCAGCGGGTGTTCGCTGCCGCGCTGCAGGCTGCCCGCCCACTGCAGCAGCGTGGCTTCGGCAATGCCCAGCGCCTGCCAGTGCACCAGCGTCGGGGCGCCGGAGGTGAGGGTGCCGGTCTTGTCGAACACCACGCGGGTCACTGCCTGGGCGCGTTCCAGGGCTTCGGCGTCTTTGATCAGGATGCCGTGGCGGGCGGCGACGCCGGTGCCGGCCATGATCGCCGCCGGAGTGGCCAGGCCCAGGGCACAGGGGCAGGCGATGACCAGCACGGCCACGGCGTTGATGATCGCTGTTTCCAGCGGCGCACCGTGCAGCCACCAGCCGGCCAGGGTCAGCAGCGCCAGCACCAGCACCGCGGGCACGAACACCTGGCTGACGCGGTCCACCAGCTTCTGGATCGGCGCCTTGGCGGCCTGGGCGTCTTCCACCAGGCGAATGATCTGCGCCAGCACGCCTTCGCCGCCCAGGGCCGTGGCCTGCACCAGCAGGCGACCTTCGCCATTGATGGCGCCGCCGATCACCGCATCGCCGGCCTGCTTGGGCACCGGCAGGCTCTCGCCGCTGATCAGCGATTCGTCGGCGTGGCTGCGGCCTTCCAGCACCTGGCCGTCGACTGCAAAGCGCTCGCCGGGGCGCACCACCAGCTGGTCACCCAGGCGCAGCTGGGCGATGGCCACGTCCTGCTCCACGCCGTCGCGAAGGCGGGTGGCGCGCTCGGGGCGCAGCTGTTCCAGGGCGCGGATGGCGCTGGCGGTCTGGCGCTTGGCGCGGCTTTCCAGGTATTTGCCCAGCAGCACCAGGGCGATCACCACCGCCGAGGCTTCGAAATACAGGTGCGGCATGTGCCCCGCCGGGGTGTGCGCCCATTCGTACAGGCTCAGGCCGTAGCCGGCGCTGGTGCCTAGGGCCACCAGCAGGTCCATGTTGCCGGCGCGGGCGCGCACCGCCTTGAAGGCGGCGATGTAGAAACGGGCGCCGAGGATGAACTGCACCGGGGTTGCCAGCGCCCACTGCAGCCAGGCTGGCAGCATCCAGTCCAGGCCAAACGGCTGGGCCAGCATGGGCGCTACCAGTGGCAGGGCCAGCAGCAGGGCGGCGATGAGCGCAAGACGTTCGCGCAGCAACGCCTTGGCCGGGTCCACGGGCGGTGCGTCGGGCAGGCTGGCGCTGTAGCCGGCCTTGGCCACGGCGGCAACCAGCATGGCCGCGTCCATGGCCGTCACCAGCTCGACGTGGGCCCGCTCGCTGGCCAGGTTGACGCTGGCCAGCTTCACACCGTCCACTTTATTCAGGGCGCGTTCCACCCGGCCGGCACAACTGGCGCAGGTCATGCCACTGATGGGCAGTTCGAGGGTAAGGGCGTTGGACATGGGAAGTCCTCCTTGGCAGAGGACCCTAGAATCAACCTTGCCACCTTGGCAAGGTCAAGCGTCAGGCAACCTCAGTACTGGTCCTCGGGCGCAGGCTTGAGGTACAGGCCGTTCGGCCCGTTGGCGATGCGGTACTTCTGCACCGCGCCGGCGTGCAGCTCGATGGCGGTGGCGTTGGGCGCCGGCAACCCCGGGGCACAACCGCCCACCTGGCCAGGCTCCTGCATCAGGCGCACCACCACTTTGCCCGGCGGCAGGTTGAACGATACTTCCTGCTCCTGGAACAAGCGGCCGACCTTGTTATCACCGATGTAGATGCTCAGTTCGCACGGCGTGCCGACCTCCAGGCGTTCACGGGACACGATCAGGACGCTGTAGTCCTGGATGCTCTCGGCGTAGGCGCCGAGCGACAGGGTCAACAGACCCAGGGCGCCCAGAAGGCGGAAAATGGACCTGCGCATGGCGCACTTCTCCTGCGGTAGAAATCTTCGATGCCCAAGCTTGGCGGACGCGCCCGTTAATTTCCACCCCGGCAGGCAACGCCAGAACTTGACCTTGTCATGATGGCAAGGTTGAAGCTATACCTTCATCACCTTCAGGAGGCATCACCATGCAAGAGTTCAACGTTCAAGGCATGACCTGTGGCCATTGCGTGCGCGCCGTCACCCAGGCGGTGCAAGCCCTGGACCCGGCCGCCGTGGTCGAGGTCGACCTGGCCAACGCCAAGGTGCGGGTGGAAAGCCAGCAACCGCAGGCAGCCATCGTCGAGGCGATCAAGGAAGAAGGCTACACCGTGGCTTGAGTGACATAGCGTCGCGGTTTTGGCCCCACGGGATCCAGAGCGGTTAAACTGTACCGTTGCCCTGTTCGCAGCACCTACACTGGATCCTTGATGAACCTCAGAACCATCCTTATTCTCGGCGCGCTCAGCGCTTTCGGGCCGCTGGCCATCGATTTCTACCTGCCGGGCTTCCCGGCCATGGCCCAGGCCTTCGGCACCGACGAGCAGCACATCCAGCTGACCCTGGCGGTGTACTTCCTCGGCCTGTCCATCGGCCAACTGGCCTACGGGCCGATTGCCGACCGCTTCGGCCGTCGCGTGCCGCTGCTGGTGGGCGTGACCCTGTTCACCCTGTCGTCCCTGGCCTGCGCGTTTGCGCCGAGCCTTGAGTGGCTGATTGCCGCGCGTTTCATCCAGGCCTTGGGCGGTTGCGCGGGGATGGTGCTGTCGCGGGCGATCGTCAGCGACAAGTGCGATGCGGTGGGGTCGGCCAAGGTGTTCTCGCAGCTGATGCTGGTGATGGGCCTGGCGCCTATCCTGGCGCCGATGCTCGGCGGGTTGCTGGTGAACACCCTGGGCTGGAAGTGGATCTTCCTGCTGCTGACCGCGTTCAGCGCCCTGGCCGGGCTCTCGGTGGCCCTGGGCCTGCCGGAAAGCATGCCCGCACACCACCCGCGCCAGCCGCTAAGCGGCGCCCTGGGCCGATATTTCGGCCTGCTGAAGGACCCGCAGTTCCTGGGCAACGCCCTGACCGGCGGCGTCGCCATGGCGGGCATGTTCGCCTACGTGGCGGGGTCGCCGTTCGTGTTCATCAAGCTCTATGGCGTGCCGGCGGAGCACTACGGCTGGCTGTTCGGCAGCAACGCCGCCGGCTTCATCCTGGTGGCCCAGGTGAACGCCCGCCTGCTGGCCAAGCGCGGCCCGGCGCACATGCTGTCGCGGGCGGTATGGGTCTACCTGGCTGCGGCGCTGAGCCTGCTGGCCGTGAGCGCGCTGCACACCACGCAACTGTGGCCGCTGCTGATCCCGCTGTTCATCTGCATCGCCAGCCTGGGCTGCATCATTCCCAACGCCTCGGCCTGTGCCATGAACGGCCAGGGCGCGCGCGCCGGCAGTGCCTCGGCGCTGCTGGGCTGCCTGCAGTTCAGCGTGGCGGCAGGTTCCGCCTCATTGGTGGGCGCGCTGTATGACGGCAGCGCCATTCCCATGGCCCTGGTGATCAGCGGTTGTGGCCTGCTGGCCGTGATGTTGGCGCTGGTGACCCAGTGGCTGCGGCGCTCGCGCCCCGCTCACTGAGCGACGCGTTGTTGGCGATAAGGCAGCCGGTGGGGGGCTGCCAGCCGGGATTCCAGGGTGTCGATGAACGCCCGGGCCTCGGCCTCGGTACGAAAGGTCACTACATGTTGATCAAGGCGTACCTGCCATTGGCTACCGTGTTCCCTTGCCAGTTCAGTAAGCACTATCTTCATGGCTGAATGCCTCCGCAGGGTCAGAGGCCTCAAGTGTAGCGCTGCCCACGCGGCGTGGATTGATTCAGCGCAACCTTTGGACTGACGGTCGTGGGAGCTGGCTTGCCAGCGAGTTGTTCTTCAAAAGCTCGCTGGCAAGCCAGCTCCCACAGGCATTACCTCAAAAGCCTTCCAGCACGATCTTGCCACGCGCCTTGCCGCTCTCCAGCAGGGCATGGGCGCGTTTCAGGTTCGCCGCATCGATGCGGCCGAAATGCTCGCCCACGGTGGTGCGCAAGGTGCCGGCGTCGATCAGTTCGGCCACGCGGTTGAGCAGGTGGTGCTGCTCAATCATGTCCGGCGTCTCGTACAGCGAACGGGTGTACATGAACTCCCAGTGCAGCGACAGGCTCTTGCGCTTGAGCAGGCCCACGTCCAGCGCCTTGGGGTCATCGATCAGCGCCAGGCGGCCTTGTGGCGCCAGGGCTTCCACCAGTTCGGCCAGGTGCTGGTCGGTCTGGGTCAGGCTGGCCACGTGGGTGACCGGGCCCAGGCCCAGGCGCTTGAGCTCGGCGCTCAGCGGCTGGCTGTGGTCCAGCACGTGGTCGGCGCCCAGTTCGCGCACCCAGGCCTGGGTTTCAGGGCGCGAGGCGCTGGCGATCACCGTCAGGCCGGTCAGTTGGCTGGCCAACTGCGTCAGGATCGAGCCCACGCCCCCGGCGGCGCCGACGATCAGCAGGCTCTGCCCGGCGTCCACATGCCCCGGCTGCACCTGCAGGCGCTCGAACAGCAGCTCCCAGGCGGTGATGGCGGTCAACGGCAGCGCCGCCGCCTCGGCGAAACCGAGGCTGGCCGGCATGCGCCCGACGATGCGCTCATCCACGGTGTGCAACTCACTGTTGCCGCCGGCGCGGGCGATGGAGCCGGCGTAGTAGACGCGGTCGCCGGGCTTGAACAGGCTGACGTCGGTACCGACCGCCTGTACCACGCCGGCCACGTCCCAGCCCAGCACCTTCGGGTTGCCGCCTTCGGGCGGCATGTTCAGGCGCACCTTGGTGTCCACCGGGTTCACCGAGATGGCCTTGACCTCTACCAGCAGGTCGCGCGGGCCGGGCTGCGGCGCGGGAAGTTCGATGTCTTGCAGCGATTGCGGGTCGGTGATCGGCAGCGAGGCGTAATAGGCGATGGCTTTCATGGTAGCTCTCCGGAAATGTGTGCCCATGATTAGTTATTTCCAAGCGGGGTAAAACCAGCTAAAAGCACAGGCTCTTTCAATATTTCGTTGATAATGGCCATGCTCCGTTTCGATGACCTGCAACTGTTTGTCCGCGCCGCCGACCTCGGCAGCCTGTCCGCCGCTGCGCGGGTCATGGACCTGTCGCCCGCCGTGGCCAGCGCGGCGCTGAAACGCATCGAAGCGCAACTGGGCGCACGCTTGCTGGCGCGCTCCACGCGCAGCCTGCGCCTTACCGCCGAGGGCGAGCATTTCCTGGAGTATGCGCGGGCGGCGCTGGGCAGCCTCGAGGAAGGGCGCCAGGCCCTGGCGCGCAGCCAGGAGCAGGTCAGCGGTGTGATCCAGTTGTCGGCACCCTCGGACTTCGGCCGCAACGTGCTGCTGCCCTGGCTGGACGACCTGCAGCGCGAGCACCCGGGGTTGTCGGTGCGGCTGCTGCTGGGCGACCGTATCGCCGATCTGTTCCGCCAGCCCGTGGACCTGGCCCTGCGCTACGGCGAACCGGAAGACTCCAGCCTGGTGGCCTTGCCCATCAGCCCCGACAACCGCCGCGTGCTGTGCGCGTCCCCCGGCTACGTGGCGGCCCACGGCCAGCCGCTTCAGGTGGAGCAACTGGCACAGCATAATTGCCTGCTGTTCATGCTGGGCGGCCGCGTGCATGACCACTGGCGCTTCAGCGACGGCAAGCGCGAGCTGGCCCTGACCGTGACCGGCGATCGCTTCAGCGACGACGCCGACGTGGTGCGCCGCTGGGCACTGGCGGGGGTTGGCATTGCCTATAAGTCCTGGCTGGACGTGGCGGCGGACGTGCTGGCAGGGCGGCTGTTGGTGCTGATGCCACACCTGGTGGGTGAGCGCACGCCATTGAACCTGTTGTGCGGGCACCGGGCGCAATTGAGCAAGTCGGTCAACTTGTTGCGCGATACCTTGCGAAAAGGATGTACTGGACTGTCCAGAAGTTATCCACGGGCGTAGTTAAAGTAGACTTCTGTTGCCAGCTTTTTGCACTCGTGCTGTAGGTATTTACTACCAGGCAATAAAACAAGTGTGCTGCTTCCACCCGAGGAAAGCGTTGCCATTACTCACCTGTGAATCAGCGGGCGCAAGTTTCAACGGGTTTATTTCCGGATGCAATATTGTTCTGGTCTGCCTACACAGCGCACCCACCGAAGGCGTTTCGTGTCTTATACCTAGTTGTACAAATTCGTACGATTATAATAACTGGGCAGCCATTGCCACCGAGAGAGGACAGCCTTGGAGCAGAGTGCCTCGTTCATTTGAGCGGCAGCCTTTTTTGTGAATAACTTGCTCACATAATAGTCTGGAGTTTATCGGCTTTTGGCACTTGTAACCTCTTTCGTTGGAGCTGTTTCAGTGATCGCTGACCTCAGCGGTCAAATAGACGAATGTTTCGACAGGGAGTTATTACATGGAACTTGCACCGAGCATCAGCCAAATCGCCATGCTATTGGCCGACCCCAAGCGCAGCGCCATGATCTGGGCGTTGATCGACGGCTCTGCGCGCGGGTCCGAAGAACTGGCCAGGCTCGCGGGGCTGACCCCTTCCTCGGCCAGCGCCCACCTGGCCCGCCTGGCCGCCGGCGGCCTGCTGAAACTGGAGGCACGCGGGCGCAAGCGCTTTTTCCGCCTGGCAACCCCGCAGGTCGGCACCGCCGTGGAAGCGCTGGCCAGCGTCTGGGCGGGGCGCACGGATATACCGACCGGGCTGGCGCTGGAAAGTCTGCCACCGACGCCGCCGTCCATGCGCCGGGCGCGCCTGTGCCATGACCACCTGGGGGGCGAACTGGCCGCCGAACTGCTGCAGCGGTTGCTCGAGGCCGCCTGGCTGGAACAGCATGATCGTCGCCTGGAAGTCACGCAGAAGGGGATAGAGCAATTGGCTGCTCAGGGCATCTATCTGCAGGCATTGGCGCGCCAGCAGGACCATGCCGTGTGCACCTGCTGCGACTGGAGCAACAGTAGACCGCACCTGGGTGGCGCGTTGGGCGCCAGCCTACTCAGGCTGTTCCTGCAATCGGGGTGGCTGCGCATCAGTGACGAGACCCGGGTGCTGCAGGTGACCCAGGCGGGCGTGCGCGAGATCGGCAAGATAGCCTGTGAGGCGGCATTGCCCGACGTGATTTAGCTCACTCTCCGGCACGGCGCCCGCAGCCCAGAGCTGTCGGCGTCGTTCCCAGCAACGGCAGGGGTCGCTGTCAGGCATCGCCAGGTATGGCGATCACGCACACTCGGTGCAAGCCTACAGCATCGAGGAGCAGCCCATGCCCACCCACCGTTTCAGCGCCGCGGAGCGCCTGGAGAGGCTGCCCATCAGCGGCTACCACCGGGTGATTTTCATCGTCATTGCCCTGGCCTTCCTGTTCGATTCCATGGACCTGGCAATGATGACCTTCCTGCTGGGCTCCATCAAAGCCGAGTTCGGCCTGAGCAGCGCCCAGGCCGGGGTGCTGGCCAGCGCCAGTTTCTTCGGCATGGTAGTGGGCGCGTCGCTGTCGGGCATGCTCGCCGACCGTTTCGGCCGCAAGCCGGTGTTCCAGTGGAGCATCGTGCTGTGGGGGCTGGCTAGCTACCTGTGTTCCACCGCCCAGCACCTGGACAGCCTGACCCTGTTCCGGGTGTTGCTGGGCTTCGGCATGGGCATGGAGTTTCCCATCGCTCAGTCGATGCTGTCGGAACTGGTACCGGCGCGCCAGCGGGGGCGTTATATCGCCTTGATGGATGGTTTCTGGCCGCTGGGCTTCGTCGCCGCCGGCGTGCTGTCGTACTGGTTGCTGCCGCTGATCGGCTGGCGCGACATCTTCCTGGTGCTGGCAGTGCCGGCGGTGTTCGTGCTGGCGGTGCGCTTTTGCATTCCCGAGTCGCCGCGCTGGCTGGAGCACTCGGGGCGGCACGACGAAGCGGATCGGGTGCTCAAGGCCATCGAGGCCAAAGTCCAGCGTTCCCTGGGCGGCGGGCCACTGCCCGAGCCCGTGGCCATGCCCCGGCAGGCGGCGACCGCCAACGGCTTTTTCTCGGCGTTCGCGGCCCTGTGGTCGCCGCTCTATCGCCAACGCACGGTGATGATCTGGAGCTTGTGGTTCTTCGCGCTGTTGGGCTTCTACGGGCTGACCTCCTGGCTGGGGGCGCTGTTGCAGCAGTCCGGTTTCGCGGTGACGCAATCGGTGTATTACACCGTGCTGATTTCCCTGGGGGGCATCCCGGGTTTCCTGATGGCGGCCTGGCTGGTGGAGCGCTGGGGGCGCAAGCCTACCTGCGTGGTGACCTTGCTGGGCGGCGGGGCCATGGCGTTCGTCTATGGCCAGAGCGCGGTATTTGGCGGCAACGTCGGTTTGCTGATCGGCTCGGGGTTGCTGATGCAGTTCTTCCTGTTCGGCATGTGGGCGGTGCTCTACACCTACACGCCTGAGCTGTACCCCACTTCTTCGCGGGCCACGGGCTCGGGGTTTGCCTCGGCCATTGGCCGGGTCGGGTCGTTGCTGGGGCCGATGGTCACCGGGCTGGTGTTTCCATTGACGGGGCAGGGCGGGGTGTTCGCGCTGGGGGCGGCATGCTTTGCCCTGGCGGCGCTGGTGGTGTGGCTGTTCGGCGTGGAAACCCGCGGCCTCACCCTGGAGGAGTTGACCGAAACCCTGTAGCCGCTGCCGCCAGGCTGCGCTGGCCCTCGAGTACACTGAAGATCTTCAGCGTGGAGCAGGGCCAGCGCAGCCTTCGGCAGCGGCTACAGTCGATTTGCGTAGCGTCCGTCAGGCGGAGGGGAGTCCGTCAGATCACGGCTTGACCAGGCGGGCGTCCAGGCTGTTCTGCGCCAGGCGTTTGGCCTGGTCCTGGGTCATGCCCAGGTCCTTGTACAGCGCGTGGAAGTTCTCGGTCACGTAGCCGCCGAAGTAGGCCGGATCGTCCGAGTTCACGGTGACCTTCACGCCACGCTCGAGCATGTCGAGGATGTTGTGCTGGCTCATGTGGTCGAACACGCACAGCTTGGTGTTGGACAGCGGGCACACGGTGAGCGGGATCTGCTCGTCGATGATGCGTTGCATCAGGCGCTCGTCCTCAATGGCGCGCACGCCGTGGTCGATACGCTGGATCTTCAGCAGGTCCAGGGCTTCCCAGATGTACTCGGGCGGGCCTTCCTCGCCGGCGTGGGCCACGGTCAGGAAGCCTTCGCCACGGGCGCGGTCGAACACGCGCTTGAACTTGCTGGGCGGGTGGCCCATTTCCGAGCTGTCCAGGCCCACGGCCACGAACGCGTCACGGAACGGCAGGGCCTGGTCCAGGGTTTTCTCGGCTTCTTCTTCGCTCAGGTGGCGCAGGAAGCTGAGGATCAGGCCGCTGCCGATGCCCAGTTGCTCGCGGCCATCCTTCAGCGCGTGGGTGATGCCGTTGAGCACCACTTCGAACGGGATGCCACGGTCGGTGTGGGTCTGCGGGTCGAAGAACGGTTCGGTGTGAATCACGTTCTGCGCCTTGCAGCGCTGCAGGTAGGCCCAGGTCAGGTCGTAGAAGTCCTGCTCGGTGCGCAGCACGTCGGCGCCCTGGTAGTACAGGTCGAGGAATTCCTGCAGGTTGTTGAAGGCGTAGGCTGCCCGCAAGGTTTCCACGTCGTTCCACGGCAAGGCGATCTTGTTGCGCTCGGCCAGGGCGAACAGCAGTTCGGGTTCCAGCGAACCTTCCAGGTGAAGGTGCAGTTCTGCCTTGGGCAGGGCGTTCAGCCAATCGTACATAAAGGTGTCTCTTAAGGTGCAATGGGCCGCATTCTACAGAGGTTATCGCCCGTTGGAGCGATAACCTGACCAGCCGGTTCAGATCGCCTCGGCCTGCTCGCGCCGGTAGGCGTAGGTGTCGGCGAAGCGCGACAGCAGGAATTCCGCACAGGTGGTGGGCGGGTACTTGGCCGGGTTGCCGATGCCCTGGCAGCCGGGCAGGCACTCGATGCGCGTGTCGGGGTGCGGTTCGGCGAAGAACGGCATGGAGTAGCGGTCGATGCCCAGCGGGCTGATCACCCGGTGCGGGGTGGAGACGTACTGGTCGTTGCTCCAGCGCGCCATCATGTCGCCCAGGTTGACCACGAAGGTGCCGTCGATGGGCGGCGCATCTATCCACTGGCCATCGACGTTGCGCACCTGCAGGCCGCCGGCGCTGTCCTGATACAACAGGGTAACGCAGCCGTAGTCGGTGTGGGCGCCGGCGCCCTGCTGCTCGGGGGAGCTGGCGGTCTGGCGTGGCGGGTAATGGATCATGCGCAACACGCTGACCGGGTCTTCGAAGCGCTGGTCGAAAAAATCCTCGCCAATGTCCAGGGCCAGGGCAATGGCGCGCAGCAGGGTCTGGGCCAGGGCCTGCATGTCCTGGTAATGGGTTTCCATCAGCGTTTGCCAGCCCGGCAGTTGCGGGTGGCGGTTGGGCCCGCGCAACGGTTTTTCCGCCAGCACGTCCGGGTGCTCGGCCGGCAGGTGCAGGCCCATGTCGAAGGTTTCCTTCAGGTCGCTGGGCAGGCTGGGGTCCAGCTGCTCGGTGGCGATGGCGCCGTAGCCGCGGTGGTGGCGGGTCTGGGTGATGTCGATGCCCAGCTTGTCGGCCAGGGGCTGGGCGAAGAAGGTCTTCGCCGCCTGTTGCAGCGCCTCGATGCGCTGCGGGCTGATGGGGTGGCCCTTGATGTAGAAGAAACCCCACTGGCGGCAGGCGCGGTCGATGGCCTGGGCCACGCCCAGCCAGCCGTCGCGGTCGGCGGCGTACAGCGGGGCAATGTCGATGATCGGAAGTGTGTCCATCTGCTGGGTCCTGTGGGGCCGCCACCGGGGCGGCCCGCTTCATTGTTATTGGGGCAGCTTGGCGCTCAGGCCTTCCACGTAGTAGTTCATGCCGGCAAGGTCGGCCAGGGTGGCGGAGCTGCCGGCGGGAATTTTCAGCACGCCGGCCTGGTCCTTGATCGGGCCGGTGAAGGGCTGGAACTCGCCGCTCTTGATGCTGGCGATCAGCTTCTCGGCCTCGGCTTTCACGTCGGCGGGGACGATGTCGCTGATGGGCAGTTCGACGGTGCCGTCTTTCAGGCCGCCCCAGTAGTCTTCCGACTTCCAGCTGTGGTCGATGACGTGCTGGGTGGTCTGGGTGTAGTACGGGGTCCAGTTGTTGACGATGGAGGTCAGCACGGCCTTGGGCCCGAAGTGCGCCATGTCCGAGGCGTAGCCCACGGCGTAGACGCCGCGGCGCTCGGCAGTCTGGATCGGCGCGGGGCTGTCGGTGTGCTGGAAGATCACGTCTGCGCCCTGGTCGATCAGGGCGTTGGCTGCGTCGGCTTCCTTGCCCGGGTCGAACCAGGAATTGACCCACACCACTTTCAGCTCGGTGCCGGGGTTGTATTTGTTCAGGGCCAGCTGGATGGCGTCGATGTCGCGGATTACCTCGGGGATCGGGAACGAGGCCACGTAGCCGATCTTTTTGGTCTTGGTCATCTTCGCCGCCAGGAAGCCGCCCACGTAGCGGCCTTCATAG
Organism: Pseudomonas imperatae; assembly: GCF_057128625.1. Lineage (NCBI taxonomy): Bacteria > Pseudomonadati > Pseudomonadota > Gammaproteobacteria > Pseudomonadales > Pseudomonadaceae > Pseudomonas > Pseudomonas imperatae. The sequence goes on from NZ_JBSKHP010000043.1 coordinate 20,319, forward strand.
GTGCGGGCCAGGTAGGTGCCCAGGTTCTTGCCCTGCTTGTAGCCGGTGGCGTGCTCGAAGATCACGTTGGGGAACTGCTGGGCGACCTTGGCGGTGGGGTTCATGTAGCCGAACGAGGTGCTGAAGATCAGGTCGTACTTGTCCTTGGCCATGTTGCGGATGACGCGTTCGGCGTCGGCGCCCTCGGGCACATTCTCTACGTAGGTGGTGTTGATCTTGTCGCCCATCTTTTCCATCAGTTGCTTGCGGGCCAGCTCGTGCTGGTAGGTCCAGCCGTGGTCGCCGATGGGGCCCACGTAGACGAAACCGATCTTCAGCGGGTCGGCGGCGCTGACCGCCAGGCTGGTGGCCAGGCCGATAGCGGCGGCCAGTGTCCCCAACAGCGTCTTCAACGGGCGTGTGTGCATGTGTGGCGAAGCTCCATGTTGTTGTGTGTGCAGCAGGCCAATGCAAAAAATTGACCAACAGGACAACAAAGCCTCTGCGATTGTGGGAGCTGGCTTGCCAGCGAGCTTTTGGGCCCCAACAGCTCGCTGGCAAGCCAGCTCCCACAGAAGCACATCGGTGCAGGTTGTTGCCGCCTGCTTTGTACTGGTGCGAAGGAAACCATCTGCCCCGGTCTACAGTCACTACACAACGAGCAAACGCCGGGCGCCCCGATGCTGACTTTATTCAAGCAAGAGAAATACCTGCTGCTGGCGTTGATCGTCACCTGCGCGGCCTACCCGCTGGAGCCGTGGCTGATGGGCCATGGCCACGGCGTGGCGCTGCTGGCCGGCATTGTGCTGGTGGTGGCGGTGGTGTGCGCCTCGGTGCAGGTGGCCCAGCACGCCGAGCTGCTGGCCGAGAAGGTTGGCGATCCCTACGGCACCATGATCCTGACCCTGTCTGCGGTGCTGGTGGAGGTGGTGATCCTGGCGATCATGATGAGCAACGAGGCCTCGCCCACCCTGGTGCGCGACACCATCTATTCGGCGGTGATGCTCGACATCAACGGCATCCTTGGCCTGTGCGCGCTGATGGGCGGCATCAAGCACGGTGAGCAGGTGTACAACGACGATTCCGCGCGCTCCTACGGGGTGATGATCATGACTGCCATGGGCATTTCCATGGTGGTGCCCGAGTTCATTCCCGAGGCGGATTGGAAGCTGTATTCGGCCTTCACCATTGGCGCCACGGTGATCCTCTACACGGTGTTCCTGCGCATGCAGGTGGGCCCGCACAGTTACTTCTTCAGCTACAGCTACCCGAAGAAAAAACGCCGCCAGGGCGCGGATGCGCAACCGCTGCCGGTGAGCCTGCCACTGTCGATTGGCACCTTGGTTTTCGGTGTGTTCGTGATCGGCGCGCTGGCCGAGGTGATGTCCAAGACCCTCGACTACGGGCTTGAGGGCAGCGGCGCGCCGCCGGTGCTGATGGCGATCATCGTCGCCGCCATCTCGGCGGCGCCCGAGATTCTGACCGCCCTGCGCGCGGCCCTGGCCAACCGCATGCAGTCCACCGTCAACGTGGCGCTGGGGGCGTCGTTGTCGACGGTGATCCTGACCGTGCCGGTGATGGAAGCCATGGCGCTGTACACCGGCCAGCCGTTCCAGATGGCGCTGACCCCGGTGCAGACGGTGATGATAGCCATCACCCTGGTGGTCAGCGCCATCAACCTGAACGACGGCGAGACCAACGCGATCGAGGGCATGACCCACTTCGTGCTGTTCGCCACGTTCATCATGCTGGCGTGCCTGGGGCTTTAGCGGTGCCTGCATCGCGAGCAAGCTCGGCTCCTACGGAATCAGGCGCCGCCAATCAAAGCCGCAGCGGCCTGGCGGTGATCGGCGATCAGCCCCTGTACATCCAGCCCTTCGACCTGACCGTCGATCACCCGCCATTCACCGCCCACCATTACCCGGTCGGCTTTGTCCGCCGCGCACAGCAACAGCGCGCTCAGCGGGTCATGGCTGCCGGAAAATCGCAGTTCGTCCAGCTTGAACAGCGCCAGGTCGGCCTGCTTGCCCACCGCCAGCTCGCCAATGTCATCGCGCCCCAGCAGCCGCGCCGAACCACGGGTGGCCCAGCCCAGCACGCCTTCGGGGGTGATGGCCTTGGCGCCGTAGCGCAGGCGCTGGATGTACAGGGCCTGGCGCGCCTCCAGAATCATGTTCGAGGCGTCGTTGGACGCCGAGCCGTCCACGCCCAGGCCCACCGGCGCGCCGGCGGCCAGCAGGTCGAGGGTGGGGCAGATGCCCGAGGCCAGGCGCATGTTCGAGGTCGGGCAATGGCAAATGCCGGTGCCCGCCGCGCCCAGCCGGGCGATTTCGTCGGGGTTGAAATGAATGCCGTGGGCCAGCCAGGTACGCGGGCCCAGCCAGCCGACGCTGTCCAGGTAGTCCACGGTGCGCAGGCCGAAGCGCTGCAGGCAGAAGTCTTCTTCGTCGAGGGTTTCCGCCAGGTGGGTGTGCAGGCGCACGTCCAGCGCTTCGGCCAGCTCGGCGCTGGCGCGCATGATTTCCGGGGTGACCGAGAACGGCGAGCAGGGCGCCAGGGCGATCTGCACCTGGGCGCCGGCGCCACGCTGGTGGTAGCGCTGGATCAGCCGCTGGCTGTCGGCCAGGATCACTTCGCCCTGTTGCACCGTCTGTTGCGGCGGCAGGCCGCCATCGGCCTCGCCCAGGCTCATGGACCCGCGGGTGAGCATGGCGCGCATGCCCAGCTCGCGCACCACCTCCACCTGCACGTCGATGGCCTGCTCCAGGCCGTCCGGGAACAGGTAGTGGTGGTCGGCGGCGGTGGTGCAGCCCGACAGCAGCAACTCGGCCAGCGCCACTTTGGTGGCCAGCGCCAGTTTTTCCGGGGTCAGCCGCGCCCATACCGGGTACAGGGTCTTCAGCCAGGGGAACAGCGGCTCGTTGACCACCGGCGCCCAGGCGCGGGTCAGGGTCTGGTAGAAGTGGTGATGGGTGTTGATCAGCCCCGGCAGCACCACGTGCTCGCGGGCGTCGAACACCTGCTGGCAGGGTTGCGACGGTTGCTGGCCGGCGGCCAGTACTTCGCTGATCAGGCCGTCTTGCAGCACCAGGCCGCCACGGCCGTCGAGGTCGTTGCCGGTGAACAGGGCCAGGGGGTGCTTGATCCAGATACGGGGTGCGGGCATGAGCCGGCTCCTCTGTCAGTTGATTGAGGTAAGCCAGCTCAGTGATTGCCCTGTCTGCTGATCCAGGGGCGCCGTCAGGCGCGGGGGCATATTACCAAGGGATGGTCTCGCCGCGATAGTTCACGAAGTGATGGCCGCCCTTGCCGGCGTAGGCGTTGACCTGGTCGATGAGCCCGCGGGTGCTGGTCTGCACGTCGATTTCCGCGCCTTCGCCGCCCATGTCGGTTTTCACCCAGCCGGGGTGCAGGCTGAGCACGGTCAGCGCGGTGTCGCCCAGGCTGCCGACGAAGGTGCTGGTCATGGAGTTCAGCGCCGCCTTGCTGGCCTTGTACAGCGCCAGTTCCGGCGCGTCGGGCATGGTCACGCTGCCCAGTACCGAACTCATGAAGGCGATTACGCCGCCTTGGGGCCGGACCTGGTCCTTGAAGTGCTTGGCCAGGCGAATCGGCGCCACGGCGTTGGTGTAGAACAGCGCGCCGATGTCCTCGGGGCTGACCTTGTCGACGCCCTGGTCGTTGGGGCCCTTGACCCCGGCGTTGACGAACAGCAGGTCCCAGGTCTGGCCCTGCAGCGTCTGCGCCAGCGCCGCCAGCTGGCCGGCGTCATCCATGTCCAGCTTCTCGATACGCACGCCCGGCACTGCTTGCAGTGCGTCGGCGGTGCGCAGGTTGCGCACCGTGGCGGTGACGTTCCAGCCGTCCTCGCGCAGGCGCTGCACCAACCCCAGGCCCAGGCCACGCGAAGCGCCGATGATCAATGCGTTCTTGCTCATGATGGATGTCCCTTGGCAGGCAAAGAGCATCAGCATAATCTGTGGGAGCTGGCTTGCCAGCGAGATTTTGAAAACTCGCTGGCAAGCCAGCTCCCACAGTCACCGCCCCGGCTGCCACGGCTGCCCCAGCGACACCGGCGCATACAACCGCGTGCGCACGCCATCGCGCGACAGCAGCACCAGCACCACAATGGTCGCCACGTACGGCAGCATCGCCAGCAGGTTCGACGGAATCGACAGGCCAACCCCCTGGGCCACCAGGTGCAGGATGCTCGCCAGGCCAAACAGGTAGGCGCCCAGCAGCACGCGCCACACCCGCCAGCTGGCGAACACCACCAGCGCCAGGGCAATCCAGCCACGGCCGGCACTCATGTTTTCCGCCCACATGGGCGTGTACGCCAACGACAGGTAGGCCCCGGCCAAACCGGCCATGGCGCCGCCGAACAGCACCGCCAGGGTGCGCACGCGCAGCACCGGCAGGCCCATGGCGCTGGCCGCGTCGGGGTTTTCCCCCACGGCCTGGATGATCAGGCCCACCCGGCTTTTCAGCACCACCCAGGCCACCAGCGCGAACAGCGCGAACGACAGGTACACCAGCAGGTCCTGGGCGAACAGCATGCGGCCGATCAGCGGAATGCTGCTCAGCACGGGAATCGCCACCGGGTCGAAGCCAGTGAGCGGCTTGCCCACCCAGCCGGCGCCGACAAAGGTCGACAGGCCGACGCCGAAAATCGTCAGCGCCAGGCCGGTGGCCACCTGGTTGGCGTTGAACACCAGCGCCACCAGGGCGAACAGCGACGACAACAGCATGCCGGCGACCATCGCCAGCACCACGCCCAGCCACAGGTTGCCGCTGCTGAAGGCGACGATGAAACCCACCACCGCGCCGAACAGCATCATGCCCTCCTGGCCCAGGTTGAGTACGCCGCTTTTCTCGCAGATCAGTTCCCCCAGGGCCACCAGCAGCAGCGGCGTGCCGCAGCGCACCATGGCGAAGAGAATGTTGCCCAGCAGATCGATATCCATCACAGCGCTCCTGCGGTGGCGACCGCGGTGGTACGGCGAGCCCAGCGCACGTTCAGGCGCGGGCGGTAGAGAATCAGCACGTCACAGGCCAGCAAAAAGAACAGCATCAGGCCCTGGAACAGTTCGGTGATGGCCTGGGGCAGGTTCATCGCCATCTGCGCGTTCTCGCCGCCCAGGTACAGCAGGGCCATCAGCAGGCTGGAGAACACGATGCCAATAGGGTTCAAGCGGCCAAGAAAGGCCACGGTAATGGCCGCGTAGCCATAGCCGGGCGACACCTGCGGCACCAGTTGGCCTATAGGCCCGGTCACCTCGCACACCCCGGCCAGGCCGGCCAGCGCACCGCTAACCAGCAGCGCCAACCACACCAGGCGTTTCTCGCGAAAGCCGACGAAGCCGGCGGCGCGCTGATCCAGGCCCAGTACCTTGATCTGGAAACCCAGAAAGCTTTTCTGCAGCAGCACCCACACCGCCACCAGCGCCAACAGGGCGAAGTACAGCCCGGCGTGCAGGCGCCCACCCTCGAACACCAGCGGCAGGCGGCTGGCGTCGCCGAACATGGCCGACTGCGGGAAGTTGAACCCGGCGGGGTCGCGCAGCGGGCCGTGGACGCAATACAGCAGCAGGTTCAGGGCGATGTAGTTGAGCATGATGCTGGTGAGGATTTCATTGGCGTTGAAGCGGGTACGCAGCCAGGCCGTCAGCCCGGCCCAGGCGGCGCCGGCGAGGGTGCCGGCCAGCAGCACCAGCACCAGCGCCCAGCGGCTGTCCATGCCGATGATGTTCACCGCCACGGCGCTGCCGCCCAAGGCGCCGATCAGCAGCTGGCCTTCGGCGCCGATGTTCCAGATACGTGCCTGGTAGGCCACCGCCAGGCCCAGGGCGCACATCAGGATCGGCAGCGCCTTGACCAGCAGTTCGCTGACGCCGTACAGGTCGCTGATCGGCTCGATCAGCAGGGTATGCAGCGTTTGCAGCGGGTCATGCCCCAGGGCGATGAACAGCAGCGAGCCACAGCCCAGGGTCAGCAGCGCGGCCAGCAACGGCGAGCACCAGAGCATCAGGCGTGACTGCTGGCCGCGGGGTTCGAGGGAAAGCAACATGGAAGGCTCCGTTAACCGGCCAGGGCAGGGGTGGGGGATGGAAGGTCAGCGAAGCGCCCGGCCATCCAGCCGCCCAGCTCCACCTGGGTGGTCCGAGCGGTGGCTTGCAGGGCGCTGAGGCGGCCGCCGCTGAGGGCGCCAAGGCGGTCGCTGATCTGGAACAGTTCATCCAGGTCCTCGGAGATCACCAGGATTGCCGCGCCGGCATCGCGCAGGGCAATCAGCGCGCGGTGGATGGTGGCGGCCGCGCCCACGTCCACGCCCCAGGTGGGGTGCGCGGCTATCAGCAGGCGTGGCTGCTGGAGAATCTCGCGGCCGAGGATAAATTTCTGCAGGTTGCCGCCCGACAGGCTGCGGGCGGCGGCCTGGGCGTCCGGGGTTTTCACCGCGAAGCGGCGGATGATTTCGTCGGCCAGGGCCAGCACCTTGCGGGTGTGCACCATGCCCTTGCTCACCAGCCCTTGCTGGAAAGCGGTGAGCAGAGCGTTGTCGGCCAGGCTCATGTCTGGCACGGCGCCGTGGCCCAGGCGCTCGGCCGGCACGAAGGCCAGGCCGCGGGCGCGGCGTTGGTCAGGGCGCAGGTGCGCCACGGGCTCGCCATCAAAGCTGATGGTGGCCGGCTGCTTCAGGCGCTGTTCGCCACTGAGCAGGGCCAGCAGTTCGTCCTGGCCGTTGCCGGCTACCCCGGCGATACCAACGATTTCGCCGCTGCGCACCTGCAGGCTGACGCCCTGCAGCGAGCAGCCGAACGGGTCGGGGTTGTTCCAGTTCAGTTGGGTGACGCTGAGGAACGGTGCGCCGCCCTCGGCTTTCGGGTACTGCGCCACCAGGCCCTCGGCGTCGCCGACCATCAGCCGCGCCAGCTCCAGGTCGCTGCGCTCGGCCGGCACGCAGTGGCCCGACACGCGGCCGCCGCGCAGCACCGTGGCGCTGTGGCACAGGGCGCGCACCTCGCCCAGCTTGTGGCTGATGAACAGAATGCTGCAGCCCTCGGCGGCCAGGCGGCGCAGGGTCACGAACAGGTCGTCGGCCTCCTGCGGGGTAAGCACCGAGGTCGGCTCGTCGAGAATCAGCAGGCGGATGTCCTGCATCAGGCAGCGCACGATCTCCACGCGCTGGCGCTCGCCAATGGACAGGCTGTGCACCAGGCGGTCAGGCGCCAGCGGCATGCCGTAGCGCGCCGACACCTCGCGAATCTTCGGTTCCAGTTGCGCCGGCGTCTGCCCCGGGCCCATGGCCAGGGCGATGTTCTGCGCCACCGTCAGGGTCTCGAATAGCGAGAAATGCTGGAACACCATGCCGATGCCCAGCTGGCGCGCCTGGGCCGGGTTGCGCAGGCGCACCGGCTGGCCCTGCCACAGCACGCTGCCGCTGTCGGCCTGGGTGACCCCGTAGATGATCTTCATCAGGGTACTTTTGCCGGCGCCGTTCTCGCCCAGCAACGCACGGATCTCGCCGGGCTGCAGGCTCAGGTCAATGCTGTCGTTGGCCAGGCAGCCGGGGTAACGCTTGCTGATCGCGCGCAATTGCAGGCGCGGGGTGTTCGCAGGGTTGGACATGACAGGCTCGGTTGGAATGGGACGCTGGTGCATAAGCAATTTCCTGGCCAGTGGGTCAGGAAATGCGTGGCGCCTGCGTTTCCGCGGTTTTCGCCGTGGTGCAAGGGCACCAAGCCAGGGCGGCGTAGGGAGGGACGCATCGAAATCGTGCTGGTTAAAAAATGATCAGCTGCCTGTGCAGGCCGTGCAGCCTGCGGCTGGCGCAGGCTTGCACGGCTTATCCACAGACTGCTCCACAGTTTTTGTGCGCAAGGGGAAAGCGCGGGTATAAGCCCGGGCGGGCTATGTTCGAACGGCGATAACTGTGCATAAGTGTTTGAACGGGCGCCGTTTTCCGTTGTGGATAAGGCGATTGGTCAAATAACGTACAGAAGCCTGTAGCCCTTGATCCACAAGGGCTGGCGCTGATTGCGCAGAGCTTATCCACAACCGGGTGCACAGTAGATGTGGGCAGTTTTGCTGCGCCCGGGTTATGACGTCGCCTTCTGTAGCAGCGGCCGCAGGCCGCGTCAGTGGTTGGACGCAGCCTTCGGCAGCTGCTACGGGGAAGGGAGTTCCAGGAGGATGCGGCCGCGGCTCAGGTCGGCCAGCTGCTGCTGCAAGCGCGGCACATGCTCGCGGCCCAGGGCCAGTTGCAGGTCGACGCCATTGGCAGTGAAGTCTTCCTGCACCACCAGGCCGTCCAGCTCGGCCACGCGCAGTTTCACCAGGGCCAATTCGCTGAAACTGCATGAGCAGGTCACCGCGATGCGGCTCACCAGCACGCGTTTTTCCGCCTGTTGCAGGCACTTGTTGGCGCCGCCCCCATAGGCGCGGGCCAGGCCGCCGGTGCCCAGCTGAATGCCGCCGTACCAGCGAATCACCAACACCACCACCTGGTCGCAATCCTGCGCCTCGATAGCCGCCAGGATCGGCCGCCCGGCAGTGCCACCCGGCTCGCCGTCATCGTTGCTGCGGTACTGCTCGCCCAGCTTCCAGGCCCAGCAATTGTGGGTAGCGTCGGGCACGCTGTGCTGGTCGAGAAACGCCTGGGCATCGGTCACGCTGGCGATGGGGGCGGCAAGGGTGATGAAGCGGCTCTTGCGGATCTCTTCACGAAATTCGCAGGGGCCGAGCAGGGTAGAGGGCATTCAGGGCAGATCCGCGCAAACAGTCATTGGACAGGGGTGAGGCCGCAGCCTTTGAGGATTATACGGGTCAATTGCTCGCCGGCTTCCTCGAAGTCCTGCTTGGTCAGGCGCGTGCGGCCGGTGACGCGGCAGATCTGCGTGGCGAAGTCGGCGTAGTGCTGGGTGCTGCCCCACAGCAGGAAAATCAGGTGCACGGGGTCTACCGGGTCCATCTTGCCGGCGTCGATCCAGGCCTGGAACACCCCGGCACGGCCCTGGAACCAGGCGCGGTAGTCCTGGCTGAAGTATTCGTTCAGGCACTGGCCGCCGCTGATGATCTCCATGGCGAAGATGCGCGAGGCCTGCGGCTGGCGCCGCGAGAACTCCATCTTCGCGCGAATATAGCGGGTCAGCGCCTGGGCCGGGTCATCGTCCACGGTCAGGGTGTTGAAGGTGCTGTCCCACAGTTCGAGGATGTTGCTCAGCACCGCAATGTAAAGGCCCAGCTTGTTGGTGAAGTAGTAGTGCAGGTTGGCCTTGGGCAGCCCCGCCTTGAGGGCGATGGTGTTCATGCTGGTGCCCTTGAACCCGTGGCGGGCGAACTCGTCCTCGGCAGCCTGGATGATGGTCTCTTCGTTCTTCTGACGAATACGGCTGGCAGGTTTACCGGAGGCGTGGGCGCTGTGCGCGGGGACTTCGAGGGTCATGGGCGGTTCCGAACAGATCGTGTGGGTGCATCGTGATGCGTTGATAACGCACCCACGTGATCCAGACAAGGCCTGGCGCCGAAAACCTTCAAACGCGAGTTTCAAGTCCTTCGCTTTCAACCGCCGGCATAGTGGCCACGGGCTTGCCCTCGGGCAGCAGCAGGCACATCACCAGGGCAGTGATGCCGCCGCTGGTGATGGCCGAATCGAACAGGTTCTGCACCAGCTTGGGCAGCAGGTGCAGCAGGGTCGGCTGCGCCGCCACGCCCAGGCCGACGCCGAACGAGGTGGCGATGATCAGCATGTTGCGCCGGTCCAGCGGGCCCTGGGCCAGGATGCGCACGCCGGCGGCGGCGACGCTGCCGAACATCACCAGCGTGGCACCGCCCAGCACCGGCTTGGGGATCTGCTGCAGCACCGCGCCAATCACCGGCACCAGGCCCAGCAGGAACAGGATCGCGCCGATGTACAGGCCCACGTAGCGGCTGGCCACGCCAGTCAGCTGGATCACGCCGTTGTTCTGGGCAAAGGTGGTGTTGGGGAACGCGCTGAAGGTAGCGGCCAGCATGCAGCTGAAGCCGTCACCCAGCACGCCGCCCTTGAGCCTTGCAATGTAGGTGGGGCCGCTGATGGGCTGGCGCGAGAGCATGCAATTGGCGGTCAGGTCGCCGACTGTCTCGATGGTGCTGATGAGGTAGATCAAGGCCACCGGGAAGAACGCTGCCCAGTCGAAATTGAAACCGAACTTGAACGGGATCGGCAGGCTGACCAGGGGCAGCGGCGGCAGCGCCTGGGGCACCAGTTTGCCGGTGAACCAGGCGGCGATGCTGCCCACTGCCAGGCCGATGATGATGGCCGACAGGCGTACCCACGGCGTGCTCGAACGGTTGAGCAGGATGATCACCAGCAGCACGAACGCGCCCAGGGCCAGGTTGCCGGGGGCGCCGTAGTCCGGCGCGTTGAAGCCGCCGCCCAGGTCGGTCATGCCCACCTTGATCAGGCTGATGCCGATCAGGGTGATGACGATGCCGGTCACCAGCGGCGTGATCACCCGGCGCAGTTGGCCGATGAAGCGGCTGAGCACGATCTGCACGGCGGCGCCGAAGAAGCACACGCCGAAGATCATCGCCATGATGTCCTCGGGGCTGCCGCCGCGCTGCTTGACCATGAAGCCGGCCGACAGCACCGCGCCGAGGAAGGCGAAGCTGGTGCCTTGCAGGCAGATCATGCCGGCGCCGATACCGAACGGCCGACGGGCCTGGATGAAGGTGCCTACGCCGGACACCATCAGCGCCATGCTGATCAAATAGGGCAAGTGCTCGGTCAGGCCCAGGGCCGAACCGATGATCAGCGGCGGGGTGATGATGCCGACGAAGCTTGCCAGCACGTGCTGCAGCGCGGCCAGCACGGCGGCCATGGGGTTGGGGCGATCATTCAGACCGTAGATCAGTTCGTTGGGCGACGATGATTCTGGTGGCATGGGAAACTCTCGGCACGGGGGCGTGTATCGGATGACACGTCCTGTTGCAAAAAGCTGTCCAACTGCTCAGGTTTGAAATGGCTGTTTAACCTGTAGCCCTTGTAAATCAAAGGGTTAAAAGTTTTTACGGCCGCTTTGACGAGGTTCCAGCGGCACTCGGTTGCTAGCAACGTGCACTAGCGTGTGGCCGCCAGGCTTTCCAGGAAGCTCTCCAGCACCAAATGTGGGCGCCTGCCCTTGCGCGTCACCCACGACAGGCTCAGGTCATAAAACCGGCTGTCCGGTTTCAGCGCGCGCAGCCGCCCTTGCTGCACCCAGAAACTGGCGTAGTGGTCGGGCAGGTAGCCGATGAAACGCCCGGTGAGAATCAGGAACGCCATGCCCTCGCGGTCCGAGGCGCTGGCGGTGCAATGCAGCGCCTGGTAATGCGCCTGGATGTCGGCCGGCAGGCGGAAGGTTGGGGCGATGGCGTCCTGGGCGTTCAGGCGCGCGTCGTCCAGGTCGGCGTCGGCGGCGTAGAACAGCGGGTGGCCCACGGCGCAGTACAGCAGCGAGCGCTCGCTATACAGCGGTGCGTATTCCAGCCCCGATAGCGGGCTGGCCTGGGGCACCACGCCCACGTGCAGGCTGCCGTCGAGCACGCCTTGTTCCACCTGGCTGGGGGCGATCATGCGGATCTGGATGCGCACGTCCGGGCCGCGGTCCTTGAGCTGGGCCAGGGCATGGGTGATGCGCATGTGCGGCAGGGTCACCAGGTTGTCGGTCAGGCCGATGTTCAGCTCACCGCGCAGGTGCTGGTGCAGGCCGTTGACCTCGGTGCGGAAGCTTTCGATGGCGCTGAGCAGTTGCAGCGCCGAGTGGTACACCTCGCGGCCTTCCTCGGTCAGCGAAAAGCCGGCGCGGCCGCGTTGGCACAGGCGCAGGCCCAGGCGCTGTTCCAGGTCGCTCATCTGCTGGCTGATGGCGGAACGGCCGATGCCCAGCACGTTCTCGGCTGCGGAGAAACCGCCGCATTCCACCACGCTGCGGTAGATTTTCAGCAGGCGAATGTCGAAATCGCTGACCTGCGCCAGGGGATCGGGACGTCGGCTCATAGTTTAGTCATCGCCTAACCAAAGATTGGAAAAACAGGATTTTCCAGACTTTATCGCCGTGACAACGTAGCTGCAACAACACTCGTTACTTCCGATTCGAGGTCTTGCACGAATGAACTTGCCCGAAAACGCTCCGCACGGAATCGCCAGCCAGCTGAAACTCGACGCGCACTGGATGCCCTACACGGCCAACCGCAGCTTCCAGCGCGACCCGCGTATCATCGTCGCCGCCGAAGGCAGCTACCTGACGGACGACAAGGGCCGCAAGATCTACGACAGCCTGTCCGGGCTGTGGACCTGTGGCGCCGGCCACACCCGCAAGGAAATCCAGGAAGCGGTGGCGCGCCAGTTGGGCGTGCTGGACTACTCCCCGGCGTTCCAGTACGGCCACCCGCTGTCGTTCCAGCTGGCCGAGAAGATCACCGAGCTGACCCCTGGCGAGCTGAACCACGTCTTCTACACCAACTCCGGTTCCGAGTGCTGCGACACCGCGGTGAAAATCGTGCGTGCCTACTGGCGCCTGAAAGGCCAGGCCACCAAGACCAAGCTGATCGGCCGTGCCCGTGGCTACCACGGCGTTAACGTCGCCGGCACCAGCCTGGGTGGCGTGAACGGCAACCGCAAGATGTTCGGCCAGTTGATGGACGTCGACCACCTGCCGCACACCCTGTTGGCCAGCAACGCCTTCTCCAAGGGCGCGCCGGAAGAGGGCGGCATCGCCCTGGCCGATGAAATGCTCAAGCTCATCGAGCTGCACGACGCCTCGAACATCGGCGCGGTGATCGTCGAGCCCATGGCCGGTTCCGCCGGCGTGCTGCCACCGCCCAAGGGTTACCTCAAGCGCCTGCGCGAGATCTGCACCCAGCACAACATCCTGCTGATCTTCGACGAAGTGATCACCGGCTTCGGCCGCACCGGCAACATGTTCGGTGCCGACACCTTCGGCGTTACCCCTGACCTGATGTGCATCGCCAAGCAGGTCACCAACGGCGCCATCCCCATGGGCGCGGTAATCGCCAGCACCGAGATCTACCAGACCTTCATGAACCAGGCCACGCCCGAGTACGCGGTGGAATTCCCCCACGGCTACACCTACTCGGCCCACCCGGTGGCCTGCGCTGCTGGCCTGGCCGCGCTGGACCTGCTGCAGAAGGAAAACCTGGTGCAACAGGCCGCCGAACTGGCGCCGCACTTCGAAAAAGCCCTGCATGGCATCAAGGGCAGCAAGAACGTCATCGACATCCGCAACTTCGGCCTGGCCGGCGCCATCCAGCTGGCCCCGCGCGACGGTGATGCCATCGTCCGCCCCTACGAGGCCTCGATGAAGCTGTGGCAGGCAGGTTTCTACGTGCGCTTCGGCGGCGACACCCTGCAGTTCGGGCCAACCTTCAACGCCAAGGCCCAGGACATGGACCGCCTGTTCGATGCCGTTGGCCAGGCGCTGAACGCGATCGACTGATCCCCTCTTTATATAGGAAGCGGCACGCGCCGCTTCCTGGCATCTATTCCAGGAGTTTCACATGAGCAGCATTCAGCACCTGATCAACGGTGATCTGGTTTCCGGCGGCGACCGCACCGCCGACGTCTACAACCCATCGACCGGCCAGGTTATCCACAAGCTCCAGCTGGCCGACCTGCAAACCGTGCAGCAAGCCATCGACTCGGCCAAGGCCGCATTCCCGGCCTGGCGCAACACACCGCCGGCCAAGCGTGCCCAGGTGATGTTCCGCTTCAAGCAACTGCTGGAGCAGAACGAAGCCAAAATTTCGCAGCTGATCAGCGAAGAGCACGGCAAGACCCTGGAAGACGCAGCCGGTGAACTGAAGCGCGGTATCGAGAACGTCGAGTACGCCAGCGCCGCGCCGGAAATCCTCAAGGGCGAGTACAGCCGCAACGTCGGCCCGAACATCGACGCCTGGTCCGACTTCCAGCCCCTGGGCGTGGTCGCCGGCATCACCCCGTTCAACTTCCCGGCCATGGTGCCCCTGTGGATGTACCCGCTGGCCATCGCTTGCGGCAACTGCTTCATCCTCAAGCCGTCCGAGCGCGACCCAAGCTCCACCCTGTTCATTGCCCAGCTGCTGCTGGAAGCCGGCCTGCCGGCTGGCGTACTGAACGTGGTGCACGGCGATAAGGTGGCGGTGGACGCGCTGATCCAGGCGCCGGAAGTCAAAGCCCTGAGCTTCGTGGGCTCCACGCCGATCGCCGAGTACATCTATAGCGAAGGCACCAAGCGCGGCAAACGCGTGCAAGCACTGGGCGGCGCCAAGAACCACGCCGTGCTGATGCCCGACGCCGACCTGGACAACGCCGTCAGCGCGCTGATGGGCGCGGCCTACGGTTCCTGCGGTGAGCGCTGCATGGCCATCTCGGTAGCCGTGTGCGTGGGTGACCAGGTGGCGGATGCCCTGGTGGCCAAGCTGGTGCCACAGATCAAGGCGCTGAAAATCGGTGCCGGCACCAATTGCGGCCTGGACATGGGCCCGCTGGTCACCGGCCAGGCCCGTGACAAGGTTGCCGGTTATGTCGAAGACGGCGTGCAGGCTGGCGCCAAGCTGGTGGTCGATGGCCGCAGCCTGGTCGTGCCGGGCAATGAAGACGGCTTCTTCCTGGGCGGCTGCCTGTTCGACAACGTCACCCCTGAAATGCGCATCTATAAGGAAGAGATCTTCGGCCCAGTGCTGTGCATCGTGCGGGTGAACAGCCTGGAAGAGGCGATGAAGCTGATCAACGACCACGAATACGGCAACGGCACCTGCATCTTCACCCGTGACGGTGAAGCGGCGCGCCTGTTCTGTGACGAGATTGAAGTGGGCATGGTCGGCGTGAACGTGCCGCTGCCGGTACCGGTGGCGTACCACAGCTTCGGCGGCTGGAAGCGTTCGCTGTTTGGCGACCTGCATGCCTACGGCCCGGACGGTGTGCGCTTCTACACCCGCCGCAAGGCAATCACCCAGCGCTGGCCGCAGCGGGCCAGCCACGAGGCGTCGCAGTTCGCGTTCCCCAGCCTCTAAGGTTGTAGCGTGAGAAAAGGGCGGGCCGCAAGGCCCGCCTTTTTGTTTCACTACAAATCTCCACTGGTACCACCCAGGCGCCCCGGGAGATGCCACTGAAATAATTGGCCCGAAACAAACGGGTAGCACCGGCCGCAGGCCGGGTCGCGCCGCGCGGGCGGCGCTCGTTGCGATGAGGCATGAACCTCCCGCGACATGCGCCTGGCGGCCGTAACGCGGTCGCCCGCCGGATGCTTTTGACTTTAAAGACAATTTGTTGAAAACAACGCTTGACGCCCCCTCAGATCTCTCTATAATTCGCCCCACTTCCGGCGCAACCGAAACGGAAAACTCCTTGAAACTCAACGAGTTAACCGAAGTA
>NZ_JBSKHP010000044.1:0-32545 GCF_057128625.1 Pseudomonas imperatae
AGTATCAGACAGACCGCAGTGTTCTTTTCGCGGGTAGAACCCGCTCCCACAAGACAGTTGCTGCTACAGATTCCCGCTCGTAGCAGCTGCCGCAGGCGGCGTCCAAGTGCAACGCGGTGTGGCTGCAACACGCAAAAAAAACCGCAACCCTGGGGCTGCGGTTTTTGCGCTTGCCGGGTTCAGCGCTGCAACACGGTCGCCTGGTTGGCGCTGCCGTACTGCTGCACGTTGGCGCTCTGGGCCTGGCCGGCCTGGTCGACGCTGGCGGTGTTGGCGGTGCCGCCCTGGGTGACGTACGCCACGTTCATGCTGTCGGCCTGCTTGATGGTGATCTGGTTGTCGCTGCCGTACAGCTGGGCGGTGTAGGCCTGGTTGTTGCTGCCCGTCTGGTCGAAGCTGGCGCTGTTGCCGCTGCCAGCCTGGGTGCCCTGGGCCAGGTTGCTTTCGCCACGCTGGTCGGAGATCAGGATGTTGTCGCTGCCGTTCTGGTCGAAGTACAGCTCGTTGTAGCTGTCAGCCTGCTTGATGGTGGCCTGGTTGCCCTGGCCGGTCTGGTTCAGCTGGGTGACATGGCTGACCCCATCCTGGGTGAGGGTAGCGACGTTCTGGTTGCCGTTCTGGTTGAGGTAGGCGCGCTGGCCAGTGCCGCTCTGGCCGCCGACCATGCTGCCCTGGTACAGGTTGGCGTTGATCTTGTTGCCGTTGCCGCTGGTGCTGGCGCTCAGGTACTGGTTGCTGCCGGTCTGGTAGGTGTAGTGGGCGTTGCCATTGCCGCTCTGGTACAGCGACAGGGTGGCGCCGGTGGCCTGGAACTGGTCGGCGTAGACGGTGTTGGTGTCGCCGTTCTGCTGCACCTGGGCCGTGTTGTCGTGGCCAAAGCTCTGGTCCACGGTGGCGTCGTTGAGGCTGCCGTACTGGCTGACGCTGGCTTGGGTGCCACCGGTCTGGCTGTCCTGCCACACGGTGGCGGCGTTCTGGTAGCCGCCCTGGTCGATGCTCAGTTTGCCGCCGATGCCGTCGCCCTGTTCGCCGTAGGCGATCTGGCCGTCGCCGCTCTGGTTGATGCTGATCTGCCCGCCCACATGGTCCAGGTGCTCGGCGCGGGCGCTGTGGTTGTCACCGTGCTGGTTGATGACCGCATTGTTGTTGATGCCGCCGAACACCTGCTGGATGCGCGCGCTGTTGGAGTTGCCCGCCTGGCTGGTGCTGGCCTGGCTGCCGTTCTGGGTGTCCTGGTAGACCTGGGTGTAGTTGTTGTCGCCGTTCTGCTGCTGGCTGGCCTGGTTGCCCTGGCCGCTGGACTGGCTGGCGTCGACGGTGTTGTAGCTGCCGCTCTGCACTTGATAGAGATGGCTGGCGCTTTCGTCGATCTGTTCGGCGTAGCCGCTGTTGTAGTGGCCGTCCTGGTTGAGCTGCATCAGGCTGTCGGTGCCTTGCTGGAAGGCGCTGGCGTAGTTGCCCTGGCCTTGCTGGGCCTGGCTGGCCTTGGCGTGGGCCGCCTGCTGTTGCTCGACGCTGGCGATGTTGCCGTCGCCGTTCTGGGTCTGCACCGAGGTGCTGTTGCTGGCCATGGCCTGGGCGCAACCCAGGGCCAGGATCGCCGCGGCGAGGGGTTTGAGTGTGAACATGGTGATGCCTCCTGAGGACTTCAAAGGTCGTTTCAGCGGTACTGCTTGATGGAAACGCTCATACCGTTGCCTGACTGCGTGACGGCGCTTTGCAGCCCCGTGCCGGCCTGTTCGATGCTCGCGTTGTTGTTATTGCCGTTCTGGTCGATCTGCGCGCGGTTACTGCTGCCGCGCTGGTTGATGCTGGCGACGTTCCCCGAGCCTTGCTGGTTGATCGACGCCATCAAATCGTTGCCTTGCTGCAGGATGTACGCCTCCTGGTTGCTGCCCACCTGCACGATGTTGCCCAGCAGCGACTGCCCCTGCTGCTGCAGGTGCGCCTCGTTGGCCTGGCCCTGTTGGTTGATCAGCGCCTGCTGGCCCACCGGTGGCGGCAGTTCGCCCAGGTCGCTGGCGGGTGCCAGGTCGCTGTTGTCCATCAGGTCGTCGGCCAGGCACAACGGCGCGTGGGCGGCGAGCAGGCAGAGCAGGGCGGTCGTTAGTAGGCGCATGGTCAAACTCCTGATTCAGTAGCTGCCCGCCAACCGCAAGGCTGGCGGGCAAGCGGGCCTACAGCGTGGTCACCGACACCGAGCGCACCGAGCCCTGGGAGCTGCGGATGGTCGCGGTGGGGTTGGCCGACGGTGCCACCGGGCTGTTATTGACGGTCAGGCGCCAGCGGCCGGTGGCCGGTACCGTGGTGGTGCCCAGCGTCACCAACCCGGTCGGCGTGGTGACCTGCACGGTGATGGTGTTGCCGGTGACCACCGACGAGGTGCCGGCGAAGTCCCAGACGAAGCGGTTGCCCGATTTCGCCTGGACGCTGGCGGTGGTCACCGTGAAGGTTTCCGCCGCCGGTTTCGGCGACACCTGCACTGTCACCGTGGCCGGGGTGGACAGGGCGCCGAAGCTGTCCCGGGCCACGTAGGTGAAGGTCGTGGTGAAGGCCGCGGTGACCGTGGCGGGTGGGTTGTAGGTGACCTGGGTGCCGTCGGTGGTCACCGTGCCGCGGCCGGCGGCCGGTTGCGTCACGCTGGCCACGCCCAGGGGCACGTTGCCTTCAGGGTCGGTGTCGTTGGCCAGCACGTTGATCACCAGCGGCACGCCCAGGGTGGCGCCGGTGTCGGGGTTGGCCACCGGTGGCCGGTTGGGGGCGACGTTGACCGTCACCGTGGCCGGCGTCGAGGCCAGGCCCTTGCTGTCCTGGGCCATGTAGGTGAAGGTCGCGGCGATGGGCGCGTTGACCACCGCCGGTGGGGTGTAGACCACCTGGGTGCTGCCGTTGAGGGCCACGGAGCCCTGGCCGGTGGCCGGCTGGGTCAGGCCGGTGACGCTCAGGGGCACGTTGCCGTCAGGGTCGCTGTCGTTGGCCAGCACGTTGAGGGTGATCGGCACGCCGAACCCGGTGGTGGCGGTGTCGGCCACGGCAACCGGCGGTTGGTTGTCCCCACTGTTGGGGGCGTTGCCCACCACCTTGACCCACTCGGTGTCGCTGCCGCCAGCGGCGGACTTGACCGTGACGCTGGCCGGCGGTTGCGCCAGGTCCGCCACGGTCAGGCGCTGCAGGGTGCCGCTCTTGGACAGGCGGCCGAAGCCGGCGGCGACCATGTCGGGCACGTTGACCTCATCGGTAGAGGTGGCCTCGATCACCAGGGTCTTGTTGCTCCAGGTGTAGGTCGCGGTCTGGATCTTGACCAGGTCAATGAGCTTGCTCGACACCGAGGTGGGGCGCGTGGTGCCCGCAGGGTTGCTGGCGGTGACCACCACCACGGCGGGCAGGCTGCTGGAACTGAGCAGGTGCTGGCCGAAGAACAGCCCGTTGTTGTCGCCCACCATGGCGGTCTGGCACGGCGTGGCCGGGGTGCCGGGCACCAGCGCCAGGGTTTCGCGGAAGCACAGGCTGGAGCTGTTCGGCGAGCTGGCGAAGACCTCGACGCGGGTGCTGGGGCTGCCGCCGTTGCTGGTGCGCCGGTAGGTGATGCGCTGGGCGTCCACCGGGGTTTGCGCACGGTTGTCGTAGACCTTGCCGGTCAGGTTGAACAGGTTGGTCTGGATAGTCCCGGCCGGGCCGCTGATGCGCACGAAGTTGGTGCCGTTGGGGCTGCCGGTCACCGCTTCCGCCAGGTTGGGGTCGCCGACGAAGGTCTCGCTGGCGCCGGTCTCCGGGTTGACCTCGATATAGGGGCCGTTGACGCTGTGCAGGAACGGGCCCACGGCACCGTTCAACGCGCCGGTGAAGTTGCCGGGGGCGGCAACGCCGATGTCACGCGTGACGTTGATGGCCCGGCGCCCCGGCGTGGTCACGTTGAAGGTCTCCACGCCGTAGGGGTGGGTGACGGTGTAGGTACCGGCCTGGGGCACGTCGATGCGCAGGCGGATGCGCGCGAAGCTGATCTGCTGGCCGTCCACCGGGTCAGGGGTGGTGAACGCCGCCTCGACGCCGGCCACGTAGGCTTCCAGCGCGTAGCCGCTGGTGCCCACCGCCGGGATCTTGGTCTCGGCCACGGTCCAGAAGGCCTCGGGCGGCCAGTTGTCGGGGAACACCATGGGCAGGGTGTCGTCGAACACCCCCGGCTCGGGCAGGATGGTGCACATGTACGAAGGCGTGCCGGGCACGCTGGGCACGCGGGAACTCAGGGCCTTGGACTGGCACAGTTCCAGTTGCAGGTTGGTCGAGTCCTGGTACCACGCCGGAAAGCGTCCGGTGGCGGCGGTATAGGGGCCGGTGTCGACGGCCGACAGCACCGCGTGGGCGTTGCCTGACAGCGTCAGTGCAACCGCCAGGGCGCTCAGGGCCAGGCTTGGGCGTTTGTTCATGGTGCCTCCTGAAGCAGATCTGGGCCGTTGGGCGTTCATTGCACGATGACCACTTCTTCAACGTCGCTGCCGCCGTTGGACGAAGTCACGCGCACCTTGGCCGGCGGTATGGGCGAAATGCTGGTGGCCAGGGTTTTCACCGCGCCGTCGCCGCCCAGGGCGCCGATGGTGGCGCCGCCCAGGGTGGTGGCGGTGAGCACCGGTGGCGAGGTCTCGTCGCTGGTGGCCGCCACCACGGTCAATTGGCCGGTGCTCAGGCTGTATTCGGCGCGCTGGATGATCACCAGGTCCGCCAGGGGCAGGCCCAGGCTGGTGGGGGTGCTGGTGGCGATGGCCAGGTGGTTGTCGGCGGTAAGTTGCAGCACGCTGGGCAGCGTCGGGTTGCTGGCGGACTGGCCGTACCAGTTGCCGGTGGCGGTGGTCTCGGTGAGGGCCAGGGCCGGGCTGTTGCTGGTCAGGGTGACCGTGGCGGGCTGCGGCGGCGCCTGCACGAACACGTCCTGCTGGGCAATCGGCGCGCTGGTGCCGGGGCGGCGGGAGTAGGTGCCGCGCTGGGTGATCAGCGGGGTGGGCCGCACGGTGGCCGACAGCTTGCCGGAGATAGCGAACAGCGTGGTGCGCACGTCGATGCCGTTGGGGCCTTCGATGCGCACGTAGTTGGTGTTGTAGGGGCTGCCGGTGGCGGCCTCGGTCAGGTTGGGGTCGCCGATGAAGCTCTCGGCGGCGCCGGTCTGCGGGTTGGTCTCGGTGTAGGGGCCATTGATGCTACGCAGGAACGGGCCGATGTCGCCGGCCAGGGTGCCGGTGTAGACCTTGGGCGCGCCAATGCCGATGTCGCGGGTCAGGTTGATGGCGCGCCGGCCCGGGGTGGTTACCGTGAACGCCTCGACCCCATAGGGGTGGGTGACGATGTAGGTACCCGCCACCGGCACGTCGATGCGCATGCGGATGCGCGCGAAGCTGATCTGCTCGCCGTCGGCGGGCAGGCCGCCGCTGAACGCCGCTTCCACCGCCGAGCCATAGTTGAGGTTGACGCCGGTGGCCGCGTCGTTGAACGCGGCGTCAGCGGTGAACCAGAACGCCTCGTCCGGGAAGTTGGTGGGGAAGACGATGGCCTTGGTGTCGTCGAATACCCCGGGGTTGGGGATCAGCGAGCACATGTACGACGGCGTGCCGGGGGTGCTCGGCACCCGCGAGCTGAGAGCCTTGGACAGGCACAGGTCGAGCACCCGGCCATGGGTGTCCTGGTACCAGTTGGCGAAAAAGCCCGTGGGTGCCGCGTAGGGCCCCGGGTCCACGTCGAACAGCGCCCCACGGGCCACGCCCTGGGCCAGGCAGGTCACCACCAGCACGGTGGCGGTCTTGGAAAGTAAAGGGTGCATGGGTTATCCCTCTGGCAAAGGCCCGGTCCTGTGGGGACGGGTCAGTTGCTCAGGTGCGGGCAACTCCCATGCCATTGGTGGTGAAAGGCCCGCGCCAGAGCCTTGCAAGCCTGGTGAGCCGGCAACGCCGGCGGGCGCCGCTGGGGTGTTTGCCCCAACTGTGGGGGCAATGGCGGCGGGCCGGGCAATTGGCTGGGGGTGGTCTATACCCATAGGGTCGAGACGGGAAACCACGCCCCATGAAATGGCCCTTTCGCAGGACCCGCGACGCCCAGGCAGACGCCGCGTCGCCCCCCGGCACCTTCAACCTGTTGCGCTCTTTCTCCGTCACCAGCATGGCGATCATCCTCCTGGTGGCGCTGGGGCTGGGGCTGGTGTCCACGCGCTTCGTGATCGGCCAGAGCGTGGAGCGCGACGCGTTGTTGACCGCGCAGTTCGTGCAGTCCATCGCCGCCACCGAAGTGCGCCACGCCCAGATCGACGACGTGCCGCCCATGGGCGAGCTGCTGGACCCGCGCCAGGACGGCAAGTTTCCGAACATCGACCCGGCCTTGCGCGACAAGGTGCGCGGCGAGTTCTTCGACCACATCGCGCAGCTGCCCGACGTGCTGCTGGCCAATATCTATGCGCCGGACAAGCAGGTGATCTGGTCCACCAACCCCAGCCTGATCGGCCAGTACATCCTGGGCGACGACGACCTGGAGCGCGCCTTCGAGGAAAAAGTGCCGGTGTCCACCAGCTACCACGACATCGACGAAGCGCGCATGGAGCAGAAATTCATCACCCCGCCGGACTTCATCTTCATCGAGAACTACGTGCCGCTGTTCAACGCCACCGGCGACCAGGTGATGGCCATGGTGGAGATCTACAAGGAGCCCAAGGACCTGATCGGGCGCATGGAGCGGGGGCTGTTGCTGATCTGGCTGGCCACCGTGGCCGGCGGCGCGCTGATTTACCTGGGCCTGTACTGGATAGTGCGCCGCGCCGCCATGCTGCTGGCGGTGCAGCAGCAGAAGCTGGTGACCAACGAGACCTACGTGGCGCTGGGGGAAATGTCCTCGGCGGTGGCCCACAGCCTGCGCAACCCGCTGGCCACCATTCGTTCCAGCGCCGAACTGGCGCTGGAGTTCGACAGCGGCGTGGCGCACAAGAACATTGGCGACATCATCAACCAGGTGGATCGCATGTCCAGCTGGGTGCGCGAGCTGCTGCAGTCCCTGCGGCCGCTGAGCGACGAGCCGGAGCCGGTGAACCTGGTGGCCTGCGTGCACGACAGCCTGCTGGCCTTCGAACAGCAGATCGCCCGCGCCCAGGCCCGGGTGGTGTTCGAGGTGCAGCAGGCGCCGCTGGTGGTGAACCAGCAGGTGCAGGTGACGCAGATCCTCAACAGCCTGATGGCCAACGCCCTGGAGGCCATGGGCAAGGGCGGCACCCTGACCATCACCGTGGCCAGCCCCGACAACCGCTGGGTGTGGCTGAGCCTGGCGGACACCGGCAAGGGCATGAGCGCCGAGCAGCGTGCCCTGTGCTTCAGGCCGTTCTTCACCACCAAGCAGGGTGGCCTGGGGGTGGGCCTGGTGCTGGTCAAGCGGATCATGGAACGCTTCGGCGGCCGGGTGGAATTGCAGAGCCAGGAAGGCGAGGGGACCTGTGTGAGCCTGGTGTTTCGCGCGGTGGGCGGGTAGGGCGACCTGCACGCTGGTGGCCACCACGAACTGGGTGTGAACTTTCCCCGCAAGCGGGTGTCATTCCCCAGTCGTCCCGGCCGGTACCTACCGGTTTGTAAGGCCAAGCCATTGTTTCCATTGAGTTTTAGGCGCTGATAAAAAACTGGCCGGCTAATTGCTCCATCGTCATCACCCCTTCACGACTTGAGGCGGATGACGATGAACATTACCCACTGGCTTGCATTACGGCGCTGCGCCCGGTTGACGCCCTTGAGCCTGGCCCTGGCCCTGGTTATCCACGGCGCCTGGGCCGGGCCTATCGACGACGAAAGCCAGCCGCCCAGCGCTGACCCTTCGGCCTACCAGGATGAGCCCGCCGATGAAACCTCGGCCCTGAACGCTATCCTGGCCGACCCCGAGGCCAACGAAGACGCGCTGGACCTGCCCGACGCGGTCAAGGGCACCAAGGCCACCACCCGCGTCGAGAACGTGCTGCCGCCAGCGGCGCAGACCAGCTTCAACTACCCCACCAACGGCAAGCCCAGCCCGTTGTACGGGGCGCAGCCGTTTACCCAGCAGCTGACCCTGTTCGAGGAATTCGGCCCGGAAAAGCTCGACCCCACCACGCCACCGGGGCCGCTGCCGTTCCCGGCGCCGGTGAAAGGGCCGGCGCCGCAGCAAGACCCGCTTACCGATGCCCGCAGCGGCCCACCCAGCGCCGCGCTGGATGCCTTCTTGCGGCAACCGGGGCTGACGCCGTTCCCCAGCCAGGTGTCCAACACCGTTGACCGCAACCCCTGGCAGGCGCAGATCGAGGTGTTCCTCAACCGCCGCATCGGCTCGTCCGCCGAAGGCCGGCCGCCAGGAAAGGGCTGGTCGCACCAGCGCTGGAACGAGTTCTACCCGCAGTACGCCTACAAGACCGTGCAGACCGGCGCGCGCACCAACGGCGGCCTGCGTGACAGCAGGCAGCGCCACGGCTACCAACTGGGCGAGTTCGGCCCCGGTGGCCTGTACCACAACGTGGCGGGCATGCCGGCCACCGATGGCACGGCCAAGGGCGTGGACGCGCGCTTCCACCCCAATATGCCAGTGCAGAACCACAACTCGGTGTGGACCTTCGACGGCACGCTGCCGCCCAAGCTGCTGATGGTGCGCTACGGCCAGCCGGTGCTGATGCGCCACTACAACGGCCTGCCCATCGACCCGTCGGCCAACAAGGGCTTCGGCCTGCACACCATCAGCACCCACGAGCACAACGGCCACGCGCCAGCGGAAAGCGACGGCTATGCCAACGCCTTCTTCTTCCCCGGCCAGTACTACGACTATCGCTGGCCGATCCAGCTGGCCGGCTACGACACCATCAACACCAACGCCCAGGACCCGCGCGCAGCGTTTCCCTGCGCGCCGGGCGAGACCCTGTGGGTGAACGACGCAAGCCCCGGCCTTAAAACCTGCGACCACGGCACCATCAAGATCCGCGGCGACTGGCGCGAAACCATGAGCACCCACTGGTTCCACGACCACATGCTCGATTTCACCGCCCAGAACGTCTACAAGGGCAACGCGGCGATGATGAACTACTACAGCGCCCTGGACCGCGGCAACGAGGCGGTGGACGACGGCGTCAACCTGCGCTTCCCCAGCGGCAGCGCCTTGCCGTGGGGCAACCGCGACTACGACGTGAACCTGGTGATCGCCGACAAGGCCTGGGACCAGGACGGCCAACTGTGGTTCAACCCCTTCAACACCGATGGCTTCCTGGGCGACCAGCCCATGGTCAACTGGCAATGGAAACCGGTGCTCGACGTGCGCGCCCGCAGCTACCGCTTCCGCATCCTCAACGGCTCGGTGTCGCGCTACATCAAGTTGGCCCTGGTGCGCGAGATCAAGGGCACCAGCGGCGAGTTCCAGGGGCCCAAGGGCTCGGGGTTGTCCTACGCGCGGGTGCCGTTCCACATGATCGCCAACGACGGCAACATCATGGAACACGCCGTGCCGTTCGACGGCAGCATGGACCTGGACGCCGATGGCGACAAACAGAACCACAACGCCATCCTGCCGACCCAGGGCATCGCCGAGCGCTTCGACATCATCGTCAACTTCGCCAAGAACGGCGTGAAGGCGGGGGACAAGCTGTTCCTGGTCAATGTGCAGTCCCATGAAGACGGCAAGGGCCCCAAAGAGGTCATTCCCCTGGCGGACATCCTGTCCGAGAAGTACCTGCCGGTGATCAAGCAAACCAGCAAGGGCCCGCAGTGGGACAAGGGCGACCCGGTGGTGGGCAAGATCCTGCAGCTCAACGTCAAGGCCTACACCGGCCAGGACCTGGCCATGGACCCGTCGCTGTATGAGCCAGCCAAGCCGGGCAAGGCCGAGGGCAAGGTGATGATCCCGCTGAAGATCCACCGCGACAACCCTGCTGACAAGGCCATCCTCGCCAAGGCGCGCCACCGCACCTTCATCTTCGGCCGCTCCGACGGCACCGATGAAGCGCCCTGGACGGTCAAGACCGATGGCGGCTTCGGCTACCACATGGACCCACGCCGGCTGAACGCCGCCACGCAGTTGGCCAACGGCCCCACCGACGCCGGCTACGGCGGCATCGGCACCCTGGAAGTGTGGAAGATACAGGCCGGCGGCAAGGGCTGGAGCCACCCGGTACACGTGCACTTCGAGGAAGGCATCATCCTCAGCCGCGGCGGCAAGGCACCGCCTGAGTGGGAAAAATGGGCACGCAAGGACGTCTACCGCATCGGTTCGGAAGCCGACGGCCTGGACAACGTGGAAATGGCAATCAACTTCCGCGAGTTCGCCGGCACCTACATGGAGCACTGCCACAACACCCAGCATGAGGACAATTCGATGCTGCTGCGCTGGG
This sequence comes from Pseudomonas imperatae, assembly GCF_057128625.1. Classification (NCBI taxonomy): domain Bacteria; kingdom Pseudomonadati; phylum Pseudomonadota; class Gammaproteobacteria; order Pseudomonadales; family Pseudomonadaceae; genus Pseudomonas; species Pseudomonas imperatae. The sequence continues at coordinate 10,355 of NZ_JBSKHP010000044.1, forward strand.
ACCTGGAAAAACCCGGCCAGCTGCAGCTGATGCCCACGCCGCTGCCCAGCTGGGACGGGGTGCGCTACGTGAACTCGGCCGCGCTGCCAACCTTCCGTACCGGCGACGGCGCCGGCCCGCAAGTGAACGTGAAATAAGGAGGCCCAGGCCATGAGCACGCACGACACCCGCCACGCCGCGCTGCAACTGCACTGGATATTGGTGCTGGTGGCGTGCCTGCTGGCCAGCCGGGCCCTCCACGCCCACGAAGGGCATGTGCACGAGGTGGCCACGCCGCCCGCAGTGGCGGCGGACACCTCGGCCACGCCCTGGGGCGGCGATTACTTCCCCAACACCGTGCTGACCAACCAGGACGGCCAGCCGGTGCACTTTTTCGACGACCTGATCAAGGGCAAGGTGGTGGTGATCAATTTCATCTTCACCTCGTGCACCGACTCCTGCCCGCTGGAAACCGCGCGGCTGCGCCAGGTGCAGAAGCTGTTGGGCGACCGGGTGGGCAAGGACGTGTTCTTCTATTCCATCAGCATCGACCCGGACACCGACACCCCGGCGGTGCTCAAGCACTACATGGACAAATTCAAGGTAGGGCCGGGCTGGCAGTTCCTCACCGGCAACAAGCAGGACATCACCCAACTGCGGCAGAAACTGGGGCTGTTCATCGAAGGCGTGGACAATGGCCGCAGCAAGGACCACAACCTCAGCCTGATCGTCGGCAACCAGGCCAGTGGCCGCTGGATGAAAGCCTCGCCGTTCGAGAACCCGTGGATCCTGGCCGACCAGCTGGCCAACACCCTGCAGAACTGGAAAACCCCCAGCACCGAGCAGAGCTACGCCAACGCCCCGGAAATACGCCCGCCCAGCAACGGCGAAGAGCTGTTCCGCACCCGCTGCGCGTCCTGCCACAGCCTGGGCCCCCTGGATGGCCAAGGCCTGGGCCTGCGCAGCATCGGCCCCGACCTGATTGGCGTGACCCGCCAGCGCGACCCCGAATGGCTGAAACGCTGGCTGAAAGAGCCCGACCGCCTGTTGGCCGAAAAAGACCCGCTGGCCGTGCAGCTTTACCAGCAGTACGACAGCGTCGCCATGCCCAACCTGCGCCTGGACGACACCTCGGTGCTGTCTATCCTGGAGTTCCTGGACAGCGAGACCAACCGCCAGCGGCCGTTGCCCGCGCCGATGGCCGATGCCGGGCCTGCGCACGTGCACCAGGTCGATCACAGCCAGCACGACATGTCAGGTATGCAATAGAGGCAAATTACTATCATTGGCAGGCCCGTCATAGCGAATGATCAGTGGCAGGGGTCAAGACGGGCCTATATCTTCAAAGACAAAAAGCAGCCAGGAACGCCTGACATGCAGACAATAAACCCCACGGCCGGCGGTGCCGCCCAGCACGAGCCGCGCCCGGCCAGCTTCAACCTGCTGCGCTGGTTCTCCCTGGCCAGCCTGTTGATCATCGGCGCCGTGGCACTGGGCCTGGGGTATGTGTCCACCGGCTTCGTGGTCAACCAGAGCGTGGAGCGCGACGCGCTGCTGACCGCGCAATTCATCCAGTCCATCGGCGAGGCCGAGTTGCGCCACGCGCACATTCCTGCGGCCCTGACCATCGGTGATGTCCTCGACAACCAGCCGCACCCCGAGCTGGCCGGCTTTGACCCGCGCTTGCAGCTGGCGGCCCGCGACGAGTTCCTCGACCACCTGGCGCAATTGCCCGACCTGCTGCTGGCCAGCGTGTATGGCCTGGACCACAAGGTGATCTGGTCCACCAACCCGCAGCTGGTGGGCGTAAACATCGAGGACGACGACGAGCTGGACGAGGCCTTCGAGATGAAAGTGCCGGTGGCCGCCAGTTACCACCGCATCGCTGAAGAGCGCCCGGAGCAGAAGCTGCTGCGCGAGCCCGAGTACCTGTTCATCGAAAACTACATCCCACTGTTCAACGCCGACCGCAGCAAGGTCGTCGCCATGGTGGAAATCTACAAGGAGCCGGGTGACCTGGTGGCCCGCATCCGCCGTGGCTACCTGCTGATCTGGCTGGCCACCATTGCGGGCGGGGCGCTGATCTATGGCGGCCTGTACTGGATAGTGCGGCGCGCCGCCACGCTGTTGCGCACCCAGGAGCGCCAGCTGGTGGCCAACGAGACCTTCGTGGCCCTGGGCGAGATGTCCTCGGCGGTGGCCCACAGCCTGCGCAACCCCCTGGCCACCATCCGCTCCAGCGCCGAGCTGGCCCAGGAGGTGGCGAGCGAGGACTCGCAGAAGAACATTGCCGACATCATCGGCCAGGTCGACCGTATGTCGCGCTGGGTACGGGAGTTGCTTGTGTCCCTCAAGCCCATGAGCACCGAACGCGAGGCGGTGGACCTGACCGCAGCCATCGAGCAGGCCTGCAAGCAGCACGAGGGCCTGATACGGCGCTGCAACGTGCAGTTGAACTGGTCGCCGCGCGGCTACCCGAAGGTGCTCAGCCACCAGATGCAGCTGATGCAGATTCTCAACAGTTTGTTTACCAACGCCGTGGAGGCCATGCCCGACGGCGGAATATTGACCATTGAGGTGCAGGAACAGCCCGGCGGGCGCCTGACCCTGGCCCTGAGCGATACCGGCAAGGGCATGACGCGGCAGCAGGAACGCATGGTGTTCAAGCCCTTTTTCACCACCAAGCAGGGTGGGCTGGGCGTGGGCCTGTCGCTGGTCAAACGGATAATGGAACGCTTCGAGGGCTCGGTCGACCTGACCAGTCAGGAGCAGGAAGGAACCCGTGTGTGTCTTAATTTCAGAGTGGCAGCGGGAGGGGACTATGGAGCACAGCATACTGCTGGTCGAGGATGATGAAATCCTGGCGCAGAACATACAGACCTATCTGGAGCGCAAGGGCTTCGAGGTCAGTGTCTGCCACAGCGCCGAGGATGCGCTGGAGCAATTGCGCAGCTTCCAGCCCGACGCCGTGCTGACCGACAACTCGCTGCCGGGCTTGAGTGGCCATGACCTGATCCAGAAGCTGCGCATCAGCGCGCCGGATCTCAAGGTGATCATGATGACCGGCTACGGCAACATCGAGGACGCGGTGGTGGCCATGAAGGAGGGCGCCTTCCACTACGTGACCAAGCCGGTGGCGCTGCCCGAGCTCAAGCTGCTGCTGGACAAGGCCCTGGCCACCGACCGCATGGAGCGCACCTTGTCGTTCTACCAGGACCGCGAGGCGCAGAAGTCGGGGATCCAGGCGCTGATCGGCGAGTCGCCGGCCATGCTGACCATGAAGAACACGCTGATGCAGCTGCTCGACGCCGAGCGGCGCATGCCCAACAACGACCTGCCGCCGGTGCTGGTGGAAGGCGAGACCGGGACCGGCAAGGAACTGGTGGCCCGCGCGCTGCACTTCGACGGGCCGCGGGCCAAGGGCCCGTTCATTGAATTCAACTGCGCGTCCATTCCGTCGAACCTGCTGGAATCAGAGCTGTTCGGCCACGAAAAGGGCGCGTTCACCGACGCCAAGGACCGCCGCGTGGGCCTGGTGGAGGCCGCCGACGGCGGCACGCTGTTCCTCGACGAGGTGGGCGAGATGGACCTGCTGCTGCAGGCCAAGCTGCTCAAGCTGCTGGAAGACCGCACCATCCGCCGCGTGGGTTCGGTGAAGGAGCGCAAGGTTGATCTGCGCATCATCAGCGCCACCAACTGCAACCTGGAGCAGATGGTGCAGCAGGGCAAGTTCCGCCGCGACCTGTTCTTCCGCCTGCGCATCATCTCCATCAAGGTGCCGCGGCTGTTCAGCCGTGGCAACGACATCCTGCTGCTGGCCCGGCACTTCCTGGCGGCCCACGGCAAGCGCTACGGCAAGCCGAACCTGTACTTCAGCGACCAGGCCCAGGAGCTGATGCTCAGCTACAGCTGGCCGGGCAACGTGCGCGAGCTGCGCAACATGCTCGAACAGACCGTGCTGCTGGCACCCGGCGACTGTGTGGGCGCCAGCCAGTTGAACGTCTGCCACAGCCTGACCGACACGCCCATCGCCCCGCCCCGCGAGGAAGTCAGCGAGCCGCGCCCGGTGTTCGAAGACACGGCCAGCATGACCCTGCCGGCGGTGGAGCGCGACATGGTGCGCAAGGTGCTCGACAAGACCGACTGGAACGTTACCAAGTCCGCGCGGCTGCTGGGCCTGAGCCGCGACATGCTGCGCTACCGTATCGAGAAACTGGGCCTGATGCGCCCTGACAAGCGTCAGTGGTAGCCCTTCGCCTGCGCGGGGTCGGCCAGGCAACTGGGGTCCGGCACCCGCGTATCCACGTACACCCCCAGCCTTGGGTCATAGATCCGCGCCACCACCTCGCTGCGCTCGGCCAGCGCGGGTAGTTGCGAGTCGTAGAACTGATGGGGGTATTCCACCACCTCGAAGGCCTGTGGCGGCACATCGACGAAGGGCTGCGGGGGTGAGGAGTGAACCGTGGGGTAGTAGGTCTGCGCCATGGCCAGGGGCGACGACAGCAGACAGCAGGCGAGCAAGGACAGGCGAAGCGGCATGGTCATGACGGCACCGTTGGATACACCCCCCCACGTACAACCCCAAGGCCATCAATATAGCACCTGGACGCGGCCTGCGGCCGCTGCTACGGAAGGATCGTAGCAGCGGCCGCAGGCCGCGTCCGTCGGTTACAGGTCGTTCACAAACGGCTGCAGCGGGCCTTCGGTGGCCTTGCGCCCTTCGGCGCCGATTTCCCGCAACGGCACCAACGCATCCTGGGCCCGCGGCGTGGTCACGCCTGCGTCCGGCGCGCGCGCGGTCACGCTGTTCTCATTGCCCGTCTCACCCTGGGGTATGACCAGCGAAGGGTGGTCGAACGGCGCCCGCTCCCACGCCACGCGGGGGTCGGTGAGGGCCACTTCCATGAACTTGACCAGGGCGTCCTCTTCGTCCGGGGTCAGGTTGAGGGTAGTCATGTCGGCGTCCAGGTTGGCGCCGTTGTGCTGGTTCACCGTGGGGTGGTCGAAGCCGCTGGTGTTGTTGGCGTCCTGGCCACGGCGGTCGCCGCCGCGGTTGTAGAACTCCACCACCTGCTTGAGGGTGGAGCGGCTGCCGTTGTGGAAGTACGGGCCGGTCAGGGCGATGTTGCGCAAGCCCGGGGTCTTGAACGCACCGTCCACCGCGTCGCGGAAGCCCACCGGCGGCTTGGCCGTGGCGTCGCAGGGGATGGCCGCGGTCAGCGGTATCTCGAACTTGCACACGTCCACCTCGAACGGGTCGGGCACGTTGCCGCCCTGCAGCAGGGTGTTGTACTGGCGGGTGAACGACAGCGGGTTGCCCCAGGGGTCGCTGCCGCCCACGGCCAGGTCCTCGGCGGTGGGGCGCACGCCGGTGTTGTAGAAGCCGTTGTCATACAGGGTGGTGAGGTTGTCGGCCATCAGCATGCGCTCGATGCGCTCGCGCGGTTCCAGGCGCAGGCGCGTGCCGGCGTTGGTCAGCTCGGGGCCGCCGTGGCAGTTGACGCACTTGCCTTTGCCCAGGAACAGGTTCATGCCCTGGACCTGCTGGGCGTTCATGGCCTGGGTGTTGCCCTGCAGGTAGGCGTCCAGCGGGGTCTGGTCAGACACCAGGGTGGCCTCGTACAGCTGGATGGCCAGGCCGAAGAACAGCGGGAAGTTGGCTTCGATCTGGGTGTAGTTGGCGCCGCCCAGGGACACCGGTTGCGTGGCGTTCCACAGGCGCGGCTGGAACGCCGCCTTCACCATGTCGCGGTAGGTGGGCCGGCGTGGCCCGGACATGGCGGCCAGCACCGAGTCGGTGGGGGCGATTTTCTGCCGGCTGAGGATCAGGTTGTCGAGGATGCGCCGGCCGATGTCGGCAAAGGTGCGGCCGCCGCAGGACATTTCCACCGGGCTGCCGGGTGGGCCCACGGCCTGGGACGCTGCCGAGGCGTCGACCAGGGCCAGGCGCACCTTGCTGGCCACCGGGCTGCGGTCGGCGGTGACGAAGATGCCGGCGTCGGGGTCGCGGTTGCCGAACGGCGAGAAGCCGTTGAACACGTTGTTGGCGCGGCCATCCCAGAAGTTGCGCACGTTGAACACGGCGTTGATGGTGGTGGGCGCGTTGCGCCCGGTGCTGCGCCGCACGTTGATGTTGTTGACCTGGAAGATGCCGTCCGGCTGCTGGGTGCACTTGTCGAACCGCGACTGCTTGGGCTTGGTGTAGTTGGCGTCGAACACGCCCTGGGAGCCCACCACGTCGTCGGTGGAATAGACGATGGGCGAGTTGCGGTCCAGCGGGTCGGCCAGCACGTGGGTGGGGAAGTCCGTGCGCTTGAGGGTGTAGTTGGGGCCGCCCTTGCCACCGGACAGGGTGGTGTAGGAGGGCACGTCGCCGGGAATGTCACCGGCGGCGAACGGCTTGTTGAACAGCGACGCGACGTTGGCGTTGGTGTTGGCCTGGCCAGGGTTGAGCTGGTTGGTGATGCGGTGGTCGACGCCGGCGTGGAAGTGGCACGAGGCGCAGGCGGTGCTGCCGTCGCTGCCCACGTCCATGTCCCAGAACAGCGCCTTGCCCAGGCGCACGGCGGCGTCGCGGTTAAGCACATAGTCGGTCATCAGGTCTACCTTGCGCCCACCCTCGTAGCCGGAAGGGTCGGGGGGCAACACGCCCTTCAGGGTTTGCAGGGTAGGGGCATCGACCACGGGGGCGGCGGGCTCGGTGGCCGCCAGGGTTGCCGCCATGGGCAACCAGCACGCCAGGCCCAGGGGCGGGATCAGGCTACGGTAGGGAAGTGTGCGCATGTGAGGGCTCGCTATCGGTTGGTTGTTGCTGTTTTTATTGTTCGTTTCCCTGGCGATTATTCTTTTGCGCGCACAGCGGCAGTCCCGGGATATCGGGGCTGATAAAAAGCGCTAAGTTGCCTGATTGAAACTATAGCGAAGTTCACGGCGAATTTTGCGCGTCTTTTTCAACTTTCTAACAATTAATTTAAGTTGGGGCTGTTTGCCATTATGTGGGGAATTTGCCCCGAAAGTGGCGTCGCAGGGCCCAGTGACTGGGCTATGTGGCAGGCGCTGCGGGCCTTGTTCAAGTTGGCATAGTTGTCGCTAGTTGCAAGTCTATTTGTTTGAAGTTTGCGCACTTGCTGTTTGTTGTGCGGCTCGTGCATTATGTTCAACCTCTTGCCCGGAAGCGCTTCGGTTGAATACTTCACCTGCCATCTCCTTGATTACCGCCGTCGATGTCTCGCGCCTGGATGCACGCACCGGCACGCCACTGTTGCAGCCGCTGCGCTTTACCCTGGCCGCCGGCGACCGGGTGGCGATAACCGGGCCGTCGGGCTCCGGCAAAAGCGTGCTGCTGCGCACCCTGGCGCTGCTGGACGCCACCCAGGGCGGCGAGGTGCACTGGCAGGGCGCGGCCATCAAGGCCACGCAGATCACCGCCTACCGCAGCCACGTGTGCTACATCGCGCAGAAACCGGCGCTGCTGGACGGCAGCGTCGAGGACAACCTGCGTTACCCCTATTCCCTGAAAGTGCACGCCAGGGCGCGCTACCAGCGCGAGGCAGCGCTGCAACTGCTGGCGCAGGCCGGCAAGCCGGCCAGCTTCCTCGACAAACAGGCCAGTGAGCTGTCCGGCGGCGAAAGCCAGGTGCTGGCCCTGGTGCGGGCCCTGCAACTGAACCCCCAGGTGCTGTTGCTGGATGAACCCACCGCGGCCCTGGACCCGGAATCGGCGCGCCAGGTGGAAGCGCTGGTGGACGCCTGGTTCGACGGCGGCCGTGCGCTGATCTGGGTGTCCCATGACCCGGCGCAGGCCCAGCGGGTGAGCAACCGCCAGCACGTGATGAAGGCGGGGAGCCTGACATGAACTACCAGAGCCTTTCCAACCTGGACATTGCCATTGCCGCGGCGCTGATCCTGATCAACGGCATCCTCTCGCTGTGCCTGAACCTGGGCCTGGGGCGGCAGCTGCTGGTGGCCTCTGTGCGCACCGTGGTGCAGCTGCTGGCCATCGGCTACGTGCTGACCTGGATCTTCGCCAACGCCCAGTGGTACGTGGTGTTGCCGGTGATGTGCCTGATGACCCTGATCGCCGGGCTGTCGGCGGCCGGGCGCGGCAAGCGCACCTACGTCGGGCGCCGCGCCGACAGCGTGTGGTCCATCTGGGTGAGCAGCTGGCTGGTCGCGGCGGTGGGGCTGTTCGCGGTGATCCGCATTCACCCCTGGTACGAGCCACAGTACGCCATCCCGATCCTGGGCATGATCCTGGGCAACACCCTCACGGGGGTGTCCCTGGGCATCGAGCGCATGATCCAGGAGCTGATCGCCGGGCGCGGGCAGGTCGAAATGACCCTGGCCCTGGGCGGCACCCGCTGGGAGGCCGCCCAGCTGGCGGCGCGCCAGGCGGTGCGGGCGGGCATGATCCCGACCCTGAACCAGATGACCGTGGTGGGGCTGGTGAGCTTGCCTGGCATGATGACTGGCCAGGTGCTGGCAGGGGAAAGTCCTTTGCAGGCAGTGCGTTACCAGATAATCATCATGTTCCTTATAGCAGCGGCATCGGCGCTGGGGACGGTGGTGGCGGTGCTGCTCACCTACCGCCGGCTGTTTTCGCCGCAGCATCGGTTCCTGCCAGCGAAGCTGATTACCCGCGACTGAGCGCAGCTTTTGATCTGCTTTTGATCTGCTTTTGATCTGCTTTTGATCTGCTTTTGATCTGCTTTTGATCTGGCTTTTGATCTGGCTCTTGATCTTGATTGTATGCCCCGTAAAGCGCCCGGGCCGACTGGAGGCGTCGATCAACGGGCTGCCCGAAGGGCCGAGGCCGCAGGCCGAAGAGACGGTAACCCGCAGGCTTCTATAGCGGGTGCCGTCTGCCCGTTGAGCGGCGCCGGAAGGAGGGGACCCGTAGCGCAGCGGAGGGCCCAAGCAGGGGCAAGCCCTTTTTGCTTACTTTTTGGGGCGACTGCCAAAAAGTGAGTCGGCGTAAGGCCGAAACGGTCGGTGGTCGCCCCCGCGAAAATGGATATGTTCGAAATCGCCGAAGCGGGAAACCAAATCCGTGAACATATCCATTACCGAGGGTGATGCACAATCACCTTTCCGGCCTTACGCCGGGTCACTTTTTGGCAAACGCCCCAAAAAGTAACCAAAAAAGGCTTGCCCCTGCTTGGTCCCTACGCTTCGCTGCGGGTCCCCTCCCTCCGGCGTCGCCCAAGCGGCCGACGGCCCGGAATAGAAGCGCCTCCGGTTCCGTCTTCCCCGGCTACGCCGTGGACCGCTTGGCCAACGCCTCCAGTCGGCCCTGGCGCTTTACGGGGCACACAATCAAGATCAAAGGCCGCACGGGATCAAGATCAACAGCAGTCGGTGTAATCCAAGGGTAGCGAAGCGCTACAGGCGAAATGCTGGCCCCCAAGGCTTTTACTTCCCGCCAAAATCACTTCAATTTCAGGTGCTTGGGGCAGGGATTAAATGCGCAATGTAATGATTACGCTTGCAGGGGTTGCACTCACCGGGGCCACGCTGTGCGCCCAGGCCCGGGACCTTCGGCCCGATGACCGCTACATGTGCGCCTGGGGCGCCGGCACCGCGGCGCGCGCCCAGGAACTGAAGCTGGCCGGGGTGTCGCGCTACGCCGCGCGGGAAAAGATCCACACCATGAAATTCAGCAAGGGCTGGATGCGCATGCTGGCCCTGGGCATCACCGAGCAGACCTACGACAACGCCACCCGCGCCAGGCCGGCGGTGGTGCACGACACCTTCTACGAAGGCTGCCTGCACTACAAGCTGGCGCGCAAGTAGAGCCGATCGCGCCTATCCTTGGCCATTCAGCCAAGGCAGAGGTGAATTATGACCGATCACTCCAATTCCCTGATCGACACGGCCCGGGCGTTGATGGCGGCAGGCAAGGGCTTGCTGGCCATGGACGAGAGCCTGGGCACCTGCAACCGCCGGTTCGCGCCCCTGGGCATCGCCCAGACCGAGGAGAACCGCCGGCGCTACCGCGAACTGCTGGTGACCACCCCGCAGCTGGCGCAGCACATCAGCGGCGCCATCCTCTTCGAGGAAACCCTGTACCAGCACGCCAAGGACGGCACGCCCTTCGTCGATATCCTCAAGGCCGCCGGCATTGTCGTGGGTATCAAGGTGGACGCCGGGGCGCAGCCGCTGGCCGGCTTCCCCGGCGAGCGCATCACCGAAGGCCTGGACGGGTTGCGCGAACGCCTGCAGCACTACGCAGGCCAGGGGGCGCGGTTCGCCAAATGGCGCGCGGTGCTGAGCATCGACACCGGCCTGCCCAGCCGCACCGCCATCGAAGCCAACGCCCAGGGCCTGGCGCGCTATGCCGCGCTGTGCCAGGAGGCCGGCGTGGTGCCCATTGTCGAGCCGGAAGTGCTGATGGACGGCGACCACGACCTGGCGCGCTGCCAGGCAGTGACCCGCGAGGTGCTGGACGTGGTATTCGCACAGCTGCACCGCCATGGCGTGCTGCTGGAGGGCATGTTGCTCAAACCCAACATGGTGCTGCCGGGCGAGGGCGGCCCGCAGGTGTCGGTGCAGGCCGTGGCCCAGGCCACCGTCGAGACGCTGCGGCGCACGGTGCCGGCGGCGGTGGGCGGCATTGCCTTCCTGTCGGGCGGGCAGTCGTCGGCGCTGGCCACCGAACACCTCAATGCCATGCACCAGGGTGCGCCCTTGCCGTGGCCGCTGACCTTCTCCTACGGCCGCGCCTTGCAGGACGATGCCCTGCGCCTGTGGGCCGGCGACGACGCCAATGTGCAACGCGCGCAGCAGGCGCTGCTGCTGCGCGCCCGCTGCAACGGCGCCGCCGCCCAGGGCCAGTACCGCCCGGCCATGGAAGGCTGATTACTCGGGCGGGTCGTTGCGGGTTTCGACCGACCAGTACACCGAGCGCTGGTAGTGGGTGTACAGCACCGTCTCGTGCTCGCGGCTCAGCGGCGCCGTCTCGTCATAGGGCGGCGACGCCTGCACCGTGGCGCGGTCGATGTCGAGGAACACCTTCTGCTCTTCCCAGGCAATGGAATCGATCCATTCCGGGGCAATCAGCACCTTGTGGCCCACCCACCAGTTGCTGGTGTTGATGACCAGGTACTGCACCGCCCAGGAGTCCTCGTTCACCAGCAGCGTGGCGACGTGGCCGATGTCGCCGTCACTGGCGTGGATATGGTAGCCGCTGACTTCCTCGCCGCTGCGCAGGCGCACGTCGTCCTTGGGCTCACGCGGCGCGGCGGCGGGTTCGATGGCCGTGTCCCAGACCCCGCCCGTGCCCCAGTAGAAGGGCAGGCCGTAATAGTCCAGGTGGTCCATTTCGTGCTGGCGCGAAACGGGCCTGGCGGTGTCGATGTCCGGGCTGGCCTTGACCTGCTCGCGGGTGATATTGACGGTGAGGCGGTGGTTGCTCCAGTCGCACTGCTGGATGGAGGCGGGGGCGATCAGCACTTTGCGGCTGGCCAGCCACGAGCCGGTTTCCACCACCAGGTAGCGAACCACCCAGGTGGCGTCGTCGAAATAAACGTCCTTGACCTTGCCGATGTCACCGTCGGTGGCACCCAGGGTGTAGTGTTCCAGGTCATGCAGGTTTCTTAACATGGGGAATGTCCTGTCGCAGGGGGCAGTACAAGAGTAGGCCCTGCCCCCGAGCACAAGTTCCCGGCCTGACGGGCGTCAGGCCTTGACTGGCGTCAGCCGCGGCGCCGGCACCGCAGGCTCCGGCACGGCCTCGCCATCCATGGCCCGGCGCAGCTTGTCGCTGTCCAACGCGCCCACCCATTTGGCGATGGCCAGGGTGCCGACGCCATTGCCGATGGTGTTGGTGATGGCCCGCGCTTCCGACATGAAGCGGTCCACGCCCAGCAACAGCACCATGCCCGACACCGGGATGGTGCCCAGCGAGGCCAAGGTGGCTGCCAGGATGATGAAGCCCGAGCCACTGACGCCCGCCGAGCCCTTGGAGGTGAACATCAGCACCGCCAGCACGATCAGCTGGTCGCTCAGGCTCAACGGCGTGTTGGTGGCCTGGGCAATGAAGATTGCCGCGATGGTGTAGTAGATCGCCTGGCCATCGGGGTTGAAGCTCAGCCCCGCCGGAATCATCATGCCGGCGACCGGCTTGGAGCAGCCGGCCTGCTCCATGCGGGTGATCATGCGCGGCAGCACCGATTCGGAGCTGCTGGTGCCCAGCACCGTGAACAGCTCTTCCTTGATGAACCGCAGGAACTTCCACAGGCTGAAGCCGGTGTAGCGGCAGATCGGCCCCAGCACCAGCACCACGAACAGGATGCAGGTCAGGTACACGCAGGCCATCAGCTTGCCCAGGGCGAACATCGAGCCGAAGCCGTACTTGCCGATGGTGAAGGCAATGGCGCCGAACGCGCCGATGGGCGCCAGGCGCATGACCATGTTGACGATGTTGAACATGCCTTTCATCAGGCTGTCGACCACGTCGATGAACACCTTGGCGCGCGGCCCGGCGTTGGCCAGGGCCACCCCCAGCAGGATCGAGAACATCAGGATCTGCAGGACGTTGCCCTTGGCGAAGGCGTCGACGATGGTGTCGGGGATGATGCCCAGCAAAAAGTCCATGAACGAGGCGTGGGGCGCCGCCGCGGTGTAGGTGGCGATGCTGGAGGTGTCCAGCGCCTTGGGGTCGATGTTCATGCCGGCGCCGGGCTTGAACAGGTTCACCACGATCAGCCCCAGGCCCAGCGCCAGGGTGGAGACCACCTCGAAGTACAGCAGGGCGCGCACGCCCACGCGGCCCAGCTCCTTCATGTTCTCCATGCGCGCGATGCCGCTGACCACGGTGAGGAAGATCACCGGGGCCAGCAGCATCTTGATCAGTTTGATGAAGCCGTCGCCGATGGGCTTGAGCGCAGCCCCCGTGTCGGGCCACAGCACGCCCACCAGGGCGCCGAGGGCTACAGCGATGAGTACCTGTACATAGAGTTTGCCGAATATGCGTTTCATGACGGACCCTGATTCTTGTTGTTGTCAGGCGCCGCCCCGGCGCGGGCGCGGTGATCCGCGCAGCGCCGGGGCCGCGGTATGGCCAGCGTCGGGGGAATCAGCGCTGCAGCAGTTCGATCACCGCGGCGGTCACCTGGCGGGTAGTGGCAGTGCCGCCCAGGTCCGGGGCGTGCACGCCGGCTTCGGTGACGGCTTCGATGGCGGCCATCAACTGCCGGGCCGCGGCGACCTCTCCCAGGTGTTCGAGCATCATGGCGGCAGTCCAGAAGGTGGCGATGGGGTTGGCCACGCCCTTGCCAGTGATGTCGAAGGCCGAGCCGTGGATGGGTTCGAACATCGACGGGAAGCGCCGGGTGGGGTTGAGGTTAGCGGTGGGGGCGATGCCCAGGCTGCCGGACAGCGCCGCGGCCAGGTCGGAGAGAATATCGGCGTGCAGGTTGGTGGCCACGATCACGTCCAGGCTGGCGGGCTTGAGCACCATGCGCGTGGTGACCGCGTCCACCAGTTCCTTATCGGTGACCACGTCGGGGAAGTCCTTGGCCACTTCGTGGAAGATCTCGTCCCACAGCACCATGCCGTGGCGCTGGGCGTTGGACTTGGTCACCAGCGTCAGGTGCTTGCGCGGCCGGGTGCGTGCCAGTTCGAAGGCGAAGCGGTGGATGCGCTCGACGCCGGCGCGGGTGAACACCGAGACCTCGGTGGCCACTTCTTCGGGTAGCCCGCGGTGCACGCGGCCACCGTTGCCGGAGTATTCGCCTTCGGAGTTTTCGCGAATCACCACCCAGTCGATCTCGTGGCCGTTGTGCAGCGGGCTCTTCACCCCGGGCAGCACGCGGGCCGGGCGCACGTTGGCGTATTGGTCGAAGCCCTGGCAGATGGGCAGGCGCAGGCCCCACAGGGACACGTGGTCGGGCACGTTCAGCGCGCCCACGGCGCCGAAGAAGATCGCGTCGAAGGTTTTCAGTTCCGCCAGGCCGCCTTCGGGGATGTAGTGGCCGCGCTTGAGGAAGTTCTCGGAATTCCAGTCGAAGTGCTTGAACTGCAGGGCAAAGGTGCCGCTGCGACGGGCCAGGGCGTTGAGGACTTCGACGCCGGCCTCGATCACTTCCACGCCAATGCCGTCACCAGGCACGGCAGCAATGTTGTAGGTCTTCATGGCTCTCTCCAGGGGTCTGTTGTTGTGCGCCGGCACTCGGCTGCGGCGGGTGACTGGAGTATATGTAGTGAGCCAAAGCCATTGGTTAACCACAAATCACTACATCATTAACCTGGAGTTATGAATGAACCAGGCCCAGGACCTGTCCTTTTTCCATCTGTTGGCCAAGCAGGGCAGCCTGGTGGCCACCGCGCGCGAGCTGGGCGTGACGCCACCGGCGGTGAGCAAGCGCCTGGCGGCACTGGAAGCGCGGCTAGGCGTGCGCCTGGTCAACCGCACCACCCGTTCCATGAGCCTGACCCCGGAGGGCGAGCTGTATTTCGCCCACGTGGCGCGCATCCTGGCGCAGATCGACGAGGCCGAGCAGCTGGTCAGCAGCAGCCGCGCCACGCCCAAGGGCCTGATCCGGGTGAATGCCTCGCTGGGCTTTGGTCGCCGTCACATCGGCCCGGCGCTGGCGGCGTTCTTCAGCCACTACCCGGAGGTGGAGATCCAGCTGGAGATCAGCGACCACCCGCTGGACCTGGCCACCCACGGTTTCGACCTGGGCATCCGCTTCGGCAGCCTGCCGGACGCCGCGCTGCATGCCCGCAAGATCGCCTCCAACCGGCGCCTGTTGTGTGCCTCGCCGCTGTACCTGGAGAAGCACGGCACGCCTGTGAAGCTCGCGGATCTGGCCCGCCACAATTGCATTTTCATTCGCCAGAACGAATCACCCTACGGCGTGTGGAGCTTCAACCACGGCGGCCGCACCGAGAACGTCAAGGTGCACGGTGCCCTGGGCTGCAACGACGGAGAGGTGGCGTTGAACTGGGCGCTGGAAGGCTACGGCATTCTGCTGCGCGCCGAGTGGGACATCGCCCGCTACGTGCGCAGTGGGCGGCTGCGGCTGGTGTTGGAAGACCAGACCCCGACCCGCGCCGACGTCTACGCCGTGTACCCGCAGCAGCTGCACCTGTCGGCGCGGGTGCGGCGCCTGATTGACTTCCTGATCGAGCGCTTCCGCCATATCGATGGCGTGTGATCAGCCGCGCTTGCCAATGCGGCTGATGCTCACGCACATCGCCAGCCCGGACGCCACCGCGGCCACTGCCAGGGCCATGTGCATGGCCCGCGCTTCCAGCACCGCGGCATCGGCCAGCGCCTGGCCCGCCGCCGGGTGCCCCAGGTACGCCGCCAGCACCACCGCCACCAGCGCTGCGCCCAGGCACTGGCCGAAGGTGCGAGCGATGGCCAGCACCCCGGAGGCGTTGCCGCTGCGTTCACGCGGGACGTTGGCGAGCATCTCGCGGTTGTTGGGGCTCTGGAAGAAGCCGAAGCCCACGCCGCATAGGCATTCGCGCCAGAGGATGCCGAACGTGCCGGCGTCGGCCGGTAGAAACGCCATCAGCACCAGCCCCAGGGTCAGCAGGCCCAGGCCGATGGTCGACAGCACCGCGGGCGGATGGCGGTCCGCCAGCCGGCCGGCCTGGGGCGCGGCCAGGATGATGCCCACCGGCCAGGCGGTGAACAGCAGCGCCGCGCCCAGCACGTCGTAGCCGTAGGCGTTCTGGAACAGGAACGGCAGCGACAGGATGGCAATGCCCTGGCTGACGAACGCCGTCAGCGAGGTAAGGGCGGCCAGGGAAAAGCGCAGGTACTTGAAGATTTCCAGGGGCAGCAAGGGCACCGGCGCGCGGCGTTGGCGCCAGATGAACGCAGCGCCTGCAGCGACCATCAACGGTGAGTAAGCGCCAGCCTCGCTGGCCGCCACCGCGCCGGTGGCCATGATCGCCGCGCCCATGGTCACGGCCGACAGCACGGCGCCGGCATAGTCAAAGGGCTCACCGCTGCTGGCCCGCTGCCCGGGCACATAGCGCCAGCCCAACAGCGCGGCGGCGATGCCCAGCGGCAGGTTGATCGCGAACAGCCAGGGCCAGCTGGCCAGCCACAGCACGGCGCCGCCGAACGCCGGGCCCACGGCGGTGGCCAGGGCCACCAGCAGGGCGTTCAGGCCCAGGGTACGGCCCAGCAGGCGGGTGGGAAACACCGTGCGGTAGATGGCCGGGCCGATGCTTAGCGTGGCGGCACCGCCCACGCCCTGGACCACGCGCATGGTTACCAGCACGTCCAGCGACGGCGCCAGCGCGCAGCCCAGCGATGCCAGGGTGAATAGACTGACGCCGCCGACGAACAGGCGGCGAAAGCCGATGCGCGTGGCCAGCGAGGAAAAAATCATCAGCGTCATGGCGGCCGCCAGCAGGTAGCCGTTGGCGACCCAGATGGTGGTGGCGGCGGGTACGTTGAAGGCATGGGCCATGGAGGGCAGGGCGATGTTCACCACCGTGCCGTCGATCACGGCCATGGCGGTGGCGGTCATGATCGCCACCATCGCCAGGCGTCGTTGGGCGCCGGGCAGGCCGTCGTCGTTGGGTAGATCCTGGAACAGCGACATGCAGATCCCTTGCAAAAGGAGGAGGGCAAGGAGGATAAGCCAGACGGGCGGCGCTGTCTTTGTGGGAGCTGGCTTGCCAGCGAGTTTTTAGGGCCTCAACAGCTCGCTGGCAAGCCAGCTCCCACATTACGTAGCAGCGGCCGCAGGCCGCGTCAGGGCTTACCGATAACGCTCAAGCCAATGGGCGTAAGGGGCTGGCAGGGTCCAAGAGGCCTTGTCCACGCCCAGCTCCTTCGCCGCAAAGTACGACCAGTGCGGGTCGGCCAGGTGGGCACGGCCCACCGACACCAGGTCCAGCTGGCCGGCGCTGACGGCGTCATGGGCCAGTTGCGGGGTGCCAAAGCCCCACGCCGAGGTCACCGGCAGGTCGGCCTCGCGGCGCACGCGCTCGGCGATCGGGCCGAGGAACGCCGGGCCCCACGGGATGTTGGTCTCGGCGATGGTGAAGCCGACGCTGACGCTCAGCAGGTCCAGGCCACCGGCCTTGAAGCGGCGGGCCAGTTCGATGGACTCGGCCAGGGTCTGCTCGTCGCGGCCGTCGTATTCGATCACGCCGAAACGGGCGGTCAGCGGCAGGTGCTCCGGCCACACTTCACGCACCGCGGCCAGGGTTTCCAGGAGGAAGCGGCTACGGTTGTCGAAGCTGCCGCCGTAGGCGTCGGTGCGCTGGTTGGCGTGTTCGGAGAAGAAGCTCTGGCCCAGGTAGCCGTGGGCGAAGTGCAGCTCGATCCATTCAAAACCGGCGTCACGGGCGCGGCGTGCGGCGTCGACGAAGTTCTGCTTGACCCGGGCGATGTCGTCCAGGGTCATGGCGCGCGGCACTTTCGGCAGGTGGTGGCCGAAGGCGATGGCGGACGGCGCAATGGTGTCCCAACCGTTGGGGTCACCAGCGGCGATGTGGTCGTCACCTTCCCACGGGCGGTTGGCGCTGGCCTTGCGGCCGGCGTGGGCGATCTGGATACCCGGCACCGAGCCTGCGGCCTTGATGGCCTGCACCACGGGCACGAACGCCTGGGCCTGCTCGTCATTCCAGATGCCGGCGCAGCCCGGGGTAATGCGGCCTTCGGGGGCCACGGCGGTGGCTTCGACCACCACCAGGCCGGCGCCGCCACGGGCCAGGCCCGCCAGGTGCACGTGGTGCCAGTCGTTGATCAGGCCGTCGGTGGCCATGTATTGGCACATGGGCGGGATGGCGATGCGGTTGCGCAGCGTCACGTCCTTCAGGGTGAAGGGTTGGAACAATGCAGACATGGGAAAACTCCAGGGGATAGCTATTTTCGCTTGTTCGATCATAATCGAACTATGGCAATTTATGGAAGCCTCGATATCATGTGCGCCATGCGAGCCTATACCCACCCCAATCCCGAAGACTTCACCCTCGAGCGGCTGTTGTACGCCTTGAGCGACCCCGTGCGCATGGACATCGTCCGGCACCTGGCCGGCGTGCCCGAAGCCACCTGCGGCGAGCTGGACGGCGGGCGGCCGAAATCGAGCATGTCCCACCATTTCCGCGTGCTGCGCGAGGCAGGGCTGGTGCAGACCCGCAACGTCGGCACCACGCACATGAACTCGCTGCGCAGCGCGGCGCTGGAGAGCCGTTACCCGGGGTTGCTGGCCAATATCCTGTCGCACCGCTAGCCGTGTTTTATATTCCTTAATAATATAAACAAATAATATTATATTCCTTTTGGTTTTTTAGCCTTGCTGCAAGACTTCTGGTGCAGGCACTTTGCCTATCTGCCCCTACAGGAAGTCGAGCCCATGAAAAAACTTACGGCCCTTGCGGCCCTGTCCCTGGCGTTGCTGTCCGGTATCGCCCACGCCGACCGTCTTGAAGACATCCAGAAAGCCGGCGTGCTGCGCGTCGCCGCCTTCGACAGCAACCCACCGTTCGGCTTCATCGACACCAAGACCAAGCAGCTCGCCGGCCTGGACGTGGACTACGCCAAGGCCATCGCCGCCAAGCTGGGCGTGAAGCTGGAACTGCAGCCCACCAACCCGGCCAACCGCGTGCCGCTGCTGGTGGCCAACAAGGTCGACCTGGTGCTGGCCAACTTCACCATCACCAAGGAACGCGCCGAGCAGGTCAACTTCAGCACCCCGTACTTCGCCTCGGGGCAGCAGTTCATCGTCAAGAAGGGCACGCTCAAGAACGAGAGCGACCTCAACACCTGGCGCGTGGGCGTCGACAAGGGCACCACCAACGAAGGCGTGCTGCGCGAGAAATTCCCCGGCGCCAAGGTGGTGGCCTACGACGACACCCCGTTTGCCTTCACCGCGCTGCGCAACGGCAACGTCCAGGCCATCACCCAGGACGGGCCGAAGCTGATCGGCCTGCTGGCCAACGTGCCGGACCGCGACAAATATGAAGTGCCACCTTTCACCATCTCCGACGACCTGATCGGCGTGGGCTTGCCCAAGGGCGAGACCGCCCTGACCAACTTCGTCAACGACACCCTGGTGGCGCTGGAGAAAGACGGCCAGGCCCAGAAGATCTATGACACCTGGTTCGGCCCGACCACCAACACGCCACTGGCGCGCCTGTTCAAGATCGGCGACAAGGGCTGACCCCGCCCTTGTGACTGCACACGGCATGCGCCTGCACGGGCGCGTGCCTGGTTTCGTTTGACCTGGATACGCGCCTACATGTTTGGTGAATTGCTTGCCCCCCGCTATTTGCAGTGGCTGGCCGACGGCTTCCTGCTGACCCTGGGGCTGTCTCTGCTGGTGTGCCTGGTGGCCACGGTGCTGGGCGCCTTGCTGTACCTGGCGCGCAGTGCGCCGTCGCGGCTGCTGGCGTGGCCGGCGCGGGCCTACCTGCTGGTGATCCGCAACACGCCGCTGCTGGTGCAGTTGTTCTTCTGGTATTTCGGTGTCACCGCGTTGCTGCCCGACAGCCTGGTGACCTGGCTCAACACCCCGCGCAGCCTGGCCCTGGGACCGCTGGCGGTGGAGTGGCCATCGTTTGAATTCATCGCCGGCTTCTGGGGTTTGACCCTGTATACCACCGCCTTCGTCGCCGAAGAGCTGCGCGCCGGCATCGACTCGGTGCGCAAGGAACAGCGCGCCGCCGGCCTGGCCCTGGGCCTGCGCCCGGCGCAGGTGTGGCTGCACGTGGTGCTGCCCCAGGGGTTGCGCACGGCCCTGGGCCCGTTGCTGGGCCAGTACATGAACGCGGTGAAGAACTCGTCGCTGACCATGGCCATTGGCCTGGCGGAACTGTCCTACACCTCGCGGCAGGTGGAGACCGAGACCTTCAAGACCTTTCAGGCGTTTGGCTACGCAACCTTGCTGTACATCCTCACCATCGCCCTGATCGAAGCGGCAGGGCAGTTGATCCAACACAGTCGGCGCTACCGCCGGGGAGTGGCCTGAGCCATGGACTTTTCCGTCATCGTCGACAACCTCGGCTATTTCATGTGGGGCGCCTACCCCGACGGCCCCTTGGGCGGCGCGGCGCTGACCCTGCTGCTGAGCCTGCTGTCGGGCATCGCCGCCGGCGTGCTGGGGCTGATCGGCGGCATTGCCCTGGTGACCAGCCGCGGCTGGCTGCGCTGGGTGTTGGTGGGCGTGCTGGGTTTCCTGCGGGCGATTCCGGTGCTGATGCTGATGTTCTGGAGCTATTTCCTGCTGCCGATTCTGTTCCACGTCAACGTGCCGGCTTTGGCCACGGTGGTGTGCGCGCTGTCGCTGATCGGCGGCGCATACCTGTCGCACTCGGTGGCGGCGGGCATCAACAGCCTGCCGGCCGGCCAATGGGCGGCGGCCAGGGCGCTGGGGCTGCGGCCGGCGCAGGTGTTGTGGCTGGTGATATTGCCCCAGGCGCTGCCGCTGATGCTGCCTTCGTTCATCAACCAGTGGGTGTCGCTGATCAAGGACACCTCGCTGGCCTACGTGATCGGGGTAGGGGAGCTGTCCTATGAGGCCACGCAGGTGAGCAACCGGGTGATGGTGCACCCGGTGGAGATTTTCCTGTTCGTGGCGCTGGTCTATTTCGTGCTGTGCAGCGCCCTGCAACTGGCGGCCAGCCGGGTGGCCCGGCGTGGCGCCAGTACCGCCCCGTAGCCGCTGCCGCAGGCTGCGCTGGCCCTGCTTTACACTGCAAATGTTGAGCGCACGCCAAGGCCAGCGCAGCCTGGCGGCAGCGGCTACGGGTTTTATGTGGGGCTGGAAATAATTAGACACAAAGGGCAGCGACAGCCCCTTCCTATCACGTATTTTTCACATCGGCTGGCGTACTTTGAAAGTGCTCCAGATGCTTTGCCAGGCCCGCTTTCCCCCATCGCCCGCCTGGCGTGCACAGAGCGCAGTCGGTATCACACACTTGCCCCAGCAGCACCCGGGTGGCAGCCCAGGAAGGGTCGCTGACTGGGGCAAGGGTGCCCTAGCTGAGCCAGGTCGTCACCACGCGCCGGTCCAACTCTTCCCAGTCCGCCATCCCCAGCACCCGCACCGTGTTCAACCCTCGCAAGTACCCGCGCAGCTGATTGGCCACCGCCCGCTGGGTGTCCGGGTCGGCAGTGTTCGCGCGCAGCACGTCTTCGTACTCGATCAGGTAATCGGCCACGCGCTCCTTGAACTCGGGTAGCACGGCGGCGCGAATCAGGTCGAACGTTCGCATGCAACATCCTTTTTTCGTTGTCATTGGACTGTCGGCCAGTCTGCACGCGCTATTGCCTCGGGATCAAGCGCCTTGAGCTGGGCTGGCGAGAGCAAGATGAAACTTGTCGGTTTTGTGACACTGGTTTATTGACGCTCCGGGGGGTGATGGCAAAATGCTCACCCGCGCGGCGCCCCAAGCCCGCGAATCTGGAAAAAGTGTCGCCTGGACACTTTGCTATTTGACCAAGGAAGTTACCCATGAAGTTCGCAAAAACCCTGGCCCTGGCCGTTTCGCTCACCCTGGGCGGCTGCGCCAGCTTTACCAAGGACGAAGTGGCGCCGGTGACGATGCCGTCCATGGCCAGCTACACCAACAAACCTAACGTGTTCGTGGATTTCGATTTCTACCAGGGCACGCCAGGCAGCAGCAACGCAGTGGAAGTGCCCCAGGCGCGCAACCAGTTGCGGCCGCAGCTGGAAAAGTCGCTGAACGACTCCAAGCTGTTCGGCCGGGTAACCCTGGACGAATTCAACAAGCAGCCGGGTGACTACACCCTGCACTTGAAGGTCTACAACCACCCGCCAAGCGGTGGCCAGGTGGTTTGGGCGTTCCTGAGCGGTTTCACCCTGATGCTGGTGCCGGCGCTGGGCACCGACCAGTACACCATGACCCTGGAAGCGCAGGATGCGCAGGGCAAGACGTTGAGCACCGAAAGCAACCACGATGCTATCAATACCTGGATGGGGGTGTTGTTTGTGCCGCTGATGGCGAATACGCCGAAGGAGGCGGTGAGTGATACGTTTACGCGGCAGGTGAATGCGTTGCTCAAGCAGATGGTGGATCGGCAGAGTTTGAAGTATTCGGGGTTGGATGTGCGTGTTCCGCGTGCGTGAGGTGAAGTAAAAGCACAGCAAAAACACAGCAAAAACACAGCAAAACAACGCGAACCGCTTTTGATCTTGACCTTGATCCCGTGCGGCCTTTGATCTTGATTGTGTGCCCCATAAAGCGCCAGGGCCGACTGGAGGCGTTGGCCAAGCG
>NZ_JBSKHP010000045.1:0-25376 GCF_057128625.1 Pseudomonas imperatae
GGCAGCCCGTTGAGCGACGCCTCCAGTCGGCCCGGGCGCTTTACGGGGCATACAATCAAGATCAAGAGCCAGATCAACAGCAGGTCACAGGCCAGGTCACAAGCCAGGTCACAGGCCAGGTCACAGGCCAGGTCACAGGCTGGATACAGCCTGGATCACAGCCTCGCCGCCTACCCGCTGGCGCGGGGTTGGGCGGCGAACTGGAGTTCGTCGACCCGCGCGGCATCACGCCCATGCTGCTCGACCCGGCGCTGCGCATGCGCATCGAAGGCTGCCTGGGCGCCGGCGCGGGCCACGCCCACACGCCGCAAAGCGGCACGCTGCTGATGTTTCCTTCCTGGCTGTTGCACTCGGTGCGGCGCTACGAGGGCGACCGCCCGCGGATCTCCGTGGCGTTCAACTTCTCCATCTGAGAGCCGCCCGGCCACTTCGCGCCGGGAGGTTTCTTTAGGAAAAGTCCTACAGAATAGGCCGTCTTTACCCACAACAATGGCTGTTTCTTGAAAGCACATTGGAAGGGACGCCACATGAACAGGGCTCATCTGCAACTTGCCTCGCTAGGCCTGACGCTGCTCACCACGCCAGGCTGGGCCAGCGAGCTGGACATCACCGCCGAATTCATCCCACGCGTCAGCTCGCCCGGCAACGTCAAGTTCGTCAACACCACGCCGGTATCGGGCTACTGCGCGAATAACAACCCAAGTTGCCGCCCCGGGGACTTCACCATCCTGTTTCCCCTGACCATCCAACGCGAATGGATAACCCCCGGCGCCATCGAGGGTCACAACTACCAGCGCGTAGACGGCGAATGGAAAACCGTGTGGGTCACAGGGGACAATGGCGCCGCACCAGCACCGGTGCGCTTTCGCCTGAACCTGCTTGGCCGGCGCTACAACCGCGGCACCCTGATGCCCGGCGGCGAAGTGGGCAGCATTGGCATCATCGCCAACCGCGCCGGAGTGTCGGGAGCAAGCACAGGCGGTTGTCAGGGCCGGGTGGGAGCCGGCGCCGATGCCCTGTACTCATTTGCCTGGAGCGTGCCCGAAGGGGTCGTCACCTGCACCCGGCCACCCGCGGCCGGCGTGATGGGCCCTTATGCTGGCAACCTCAACCAGATTTCCGTGGGCTATGAACTGGAGGCCCCAAACCCCTTTGCACTGGGCAACGGCACCTACCGCGGCAGCCTGCGCTACAGCCTGGGCCCAGGCATGCAGATTGACCTGGGCAGCGGCCAGTACGACGAAGACCAGATCAATTTCAATTTCGAACTCAAGGTGCAGCACGAACTGCGCGTGGATTTCCCCGATGGCAGCGACCATGCCGTGCTTGAACCCGACGGTGGCTGGCAGCAGGGCGGCCGGCCACCTGCGCGGTTGCGGCGCACTCACCCATTCCTGATCTGGGCCTCGGCCCCGATGAAAATGTACCTCAAGTGCGAAGCCCCCCTGGGCGACCAATGCAGTATTCGCGAGCCGGTCAGCGGCCACCAGGTACCCATCGTGGTAGCGGTAACGCTACCCAGCGAGGTGCGGCACAACGGTGCGGTAGTCCGTGAGCGGCCCTTGCCGCTGGGCGAGGCCAGGGCCTTGCAGTTTCAGAACGTGGCCGTTGCAGCGGGTCGCCAGGCGCGCCTGCACTACTCGGTGGAGCAACCCTATGTGGCGGCGATGATGCAGTACACGGGGCGCCAGTACCAGGGCGAGGTAACGGTGGTGTTTGACGCCCAGTTGTGAGCCGGCAGCTCGTGGGCGCATTTTGGGAAACGCCCTACAGACAACCCTCCTGTTCAAACGGCAAGCTCTTCCCTCTGAACAGGAACGGAGCAGTTGCCATGTGCCCTGGGTTGCATATTCGAGTCGCGTTGCTGGCGCTGGCCAGCCTGCCTGTGCAGGCGGGTGAAATGACCATCAGCGCAGAATTCATTCCACGTGTAAGCTCATCCAACGCCGTGAAATTCGTGAACACCACGCCGCAATCCGGCTATTGCCTCAAACACGCGAACCACTGCCGGCCTGGTGACTTCACCCTCACCTTCCCCTTGACCATCGAGCGCGAATGGGTAGTGCCTGGGCCCATTGAAAGCCATAACTACCAACGCGTGGACGGGGGCTGGAAAACCGTCGACGTCAGCCATGACCGCAGCGCTAACACTGTCCCGCTGCGGTTCCGCCTCAACCTGCTGGCGCGCCGCTACGTGCGCGGCCCCCTGACCCCTGGCGGCACGACCGGCGGCATTTCGGGCGTGGCCAACCGTGCAGGCGCCTATGGTGCCAGCAGCGGCATCTGCAAAGGTCGCACCGGCAACGGCACGGCGCACATCTATGATTTCGCCTGGACGGTTCCCCTCGGTTGGAACACCTGCAGCCGGCCGCCCACGGGCGACAAACTGGGCCCCTACGTGGGTGCGGTGGATGAAGTCTCGATTGGCTACGAGCTGGAAAACCCCAACCCCTTTGCCTTGAACAACGGCACCTACCGCGGCAGCGTCAGCTACACCCTGGGGCCAGGACGGCAGATTGACCTGGGCAGCGGCCGCTACGACAACTCGCAGGTCACCTTCAATTTCGTCCTGACCGTGCAACATGAGCTGCGCGTGGATTTCCCGGCCAACTCCCATCGCGCGGTGCTCGAGCCCGAGGGTGGCTGGGGCCGCTGGGCTGGCGCTCGCAACCCGCCGCCGCGCCTGGAACGGGTACACCCGTTCCTGATATCGGCGTCGGCGCCCATGAAGATGTACCTCAAATGCGACACCCTCCTGAGCAACCAGTGCAGTATCCGCGAGCCAGTCAGTGGCCACCGGGTACCCTTGAAAGTGGCAGTATCCCTGCCCACGGAAATTCGCCACAAGGGCAACCCTGTCCACGCATTGCCGCTGCGGTTGGGGGAAGCCCAGGCCCTGGCCTTCCAGAGCGTGGGCATCAGCACCGGACGGCCTGGGCGGCTGCATTACTCAGTGGAGGCGCCGCACGTGGCAACCATGATGAAGCGCCCCGGCCGGCAATACAGCGGCAACGTCACCATCGTCTTCGACGCGCAGCTATAATTGCGGCGCACTTTGCCAACTGCCGACGGTCGGTTATAAGACGTGATCGCCATTGCAGGTGCAGCCCCATGAAACCGATCGGCCAGTCCGGCTACGTGCGCGTGCGCGGTGCCCGCGAGCACAACCTCAAGAACGTCGATGTGGACATTCCCCGGGATGCATTGGTGGTATTCACCGGGGTGTCGGGCTCGGGCAAATCGTCCCTGGCCTTCGGCACGTTGTACGCCGAGGCGCAGCGGCGCTACTTCGAATCCGTGGCGCCCTATGCGCGGCGGCTGATCGACCAGGTCGGGGTGCCGGACGTCGACGCCATCGACGGCCTGCCACCTGCCGTGGCCCTGCAACAGCAACGGGGCACGCCCAGCACGCGCTCCTCGGTAGGCAGCGTGACCACCCTGGGCAGCCTGGTGCGCATGCTGTACTCACGTGCCGGGCACTACCCGGCGGGCATGGGCATTCTCTATGCCGAGGACTTCTCGCCCAACACGCCCCAGGGCGCCTGCCCCGAGTGCCATGGCCTGGGCCGGGTGTACGAGGTAAACGAGCAGACCATGGTGCCCGACGACTCGCTGACCATTCGCGAGCGCGCCGTGGCCGCCTGGCCCACCGCCTGGCAGGGCCAGAACCTGCGCGACATTCTGGTGACCCTGGGCTATGACGTGGACATCCCCTGGCGCGACCTGCCCCGCGAGCAACGCGACTGGATCCTGTACACCGAGGAACAACCCACGGTGCCGGTGTACGCCGGCTTCACCCCGGCCGAGACCCGCCAGGCGCTCAAGCGCAAGCTGGAGCCCAGCTACCAAGGCACCTTCACCGGGGCCCGGCGCTACGTGCTGCACACTTTTACTCACTCGCAGAGCGCGCTGATGAAAAAGCGCGTCAGCCAGTTCATGCGCGGCGCCCTCTGCCCGCTGTGCCAGGGCAAGCGCCTGAAGCAGGCGGCGCTTCAGGTGACCTTCGCCGGGCTGGACATCGGCGAGCTGTCGCAGATGCCGCTGGCGCGCCTGGCCGAGGTACTGAAGCCCCTGGCGGCCCATGGCCCCAGCGCCAGCGCCGGGCTGTCGGTGGAAAAGCAGCTGGCCGCGCAGCGCCTGGCCCATGACCTGCTGCAGCGCCTGCACACCCTCACCGACCTGGGCCTGGGCTACCTGGCGCTGGAGCGCAGCACGCCGACGCTGTCGTCCGGCGAGCTGCAGCGCCTGCGCCTGGCCACTCAGCTCAATTCCCAGCTGTTCGGGGTGATCTACGTGCTCGACGAGCCCTCGGCCGGCCTGCACCCGGCCGATGGCGAGGCGTTGTTCACGGCGTTGCAGGGTTTGAAGGCCGCCGGTAATTCGCTGTTCGTGGTGGAGCACGACCTGGAGACCATGCGCCGCGCCGACTGGCTGGTGGACGTCGGCCCTGCCGCTGGCGAGCACGGCGGCACCGTGTTGTTCAGCGGGCCGCCCCATGGCCTGAGTGATATCGAAGAATCGCAGACGCGCCTGCACCTGTATGGCGGCGCGGTGCCGGTGCCCTTCCCCCGACGCCCGGTGCGCGACTGGCTGAAGCTGGCCGACGTCACCCGCAACAACCTGCACCGACTGGCGGTGGCGTTCCCGCTGCACGCCTTCACGGCCGTCACCGGCGTGTCCGGTTCGGGCAAGTCCAGCCTGGTCAGCCAGGTGCTGCTGGAGCTGGTGGCCACCGCCCTGGGCCACGCCCTGCCCGATGAAGAAGAAGGCCAGGACAACCCGCTGGAAGACGCGGCGCCGGTCACCGAGTCAGGGCATATCGTCGACGGCATGGCCGCCATCCAGCGGCTGGTGAAGGTCGACCAGAAACCCATCGGCCGCACCCCCCGTTCAAACCTTGCCACCTACACCGGCCTGTTCGACCAGGTGCGCAAGCTGTTCGCCGCCACGCCCCAGGCCCGCGAGCGTGGCTTCGACGCCGGGCAGTTCTCCTTCAACGTCGCCAAGGGGCGCTGCCCGCAGTGCGAGGGCGAAGGCTTCGTCAGCGTCGAGCTGCTGTTCATGCCCAGCGTCTACGCGCCCTGCCCCACCTGCCACGGCGCCCGCTACAGCCCGCAGACGCTGGAGGTGCAATGCCTGGGCCTGAACATCGCCCAGGTGCTGCAGCTCACCGTGGACCAGGCCTGCGCGGTGTTCACCGGGCAGCCGGCCATCAGCCGTGCGCTGACGGTGCTGCGCGACATCGGCCTGGGCTATTTGCGCCTGGGCCAGCCGGCCACCGAGCTGTCGGGCGGCGAGGCCCAGCGCATCAAGCTGGCCACCGAACTGCAACGTGGCCAGCGCGGCGCCACCCTGTACGTGCTGGACGAACCCACCACCGGCCTGCACCCCTGCGACGTCGACCGCCTGCTGGCGCAGCTCAACGGCCTGGTGGACGCCGGCAACACGGTGATCGTGGTGGAGCACGACATGCGCGTGGTGGCCCAGAGTGACTGGGTGATCGACATGGGGCCGGGGGCTGGCGACAAGGGCGGCACGGTGGTGGCCAACGGGCGCCCGGAGACGGTGGCGAGCGCGAAGGCCAGCAAGACCGCCCCCTACCTTGCCGCAACGCTTGCAAACACCCCCCCGTAGCAGCTGCCGCAGGCTGCGTCAGGCTGCGACGCCGTCTGCCTGGGGATGCGCGCGGCGTTCGGACGCGGCCAGCGGCCGCTGCTACAGAATCGTGCAACGCTTACCCGCGTAGCAGCTGCCGCAGGCTGCGTCAGGCTACGACGCGGTCCGCCTGGGGGTGCGCGGAATGTTTGGACGCGGCCTGTGGCCGCTGCTACAGGGCAGGGATTTGCGCTGAACTCCTGGCGCCGCGCGCCAGTCGACTGTGCACGCCCATTGCCCGGAGAACGGCATGCACATTTCCCTGCAACATCAGGTCGCGCTGGTGACCGGCGCCAGCTCTGGGCTGGGCGCCGGCGCCGCGCTGGCCCTGGCCGAGGCCGGCGCCGCGGTGGTAATCAATTACAACCGCCACGGCGAGCCCGCCGAACAGCTGGCCGAGCGCATACGCCAGCAGGGCGGCAAGGCCATCGCCGTGCAGGCCGACGTGTCAAAAGAGGACCAGGTGCAGGCCCTGTTCGCCCGCACCGTGGAGACCTTCGGCGCGCTGGACATCCTGCTGGCCAACTCCGGCCTGCAACGCGACGCCGCCACCGTCGACATGACCCTGGCCGACTGGAACCAGGTGCTGGAGGTGAATGTCACCGGCCAGTTCCTCTGTGCCCGCGAGGCCCTGCGCCAGTTCACCCGCCAGGGCCCGCGGCATTGGGTGTCGCGGGCGCTGGGCAAGATCATCCACATGAGCTCGGTGCACCAGCTGATTCCCTGGGCCGGCCACGCCAACTACGCCGCCTCCAAGGGCGCGGTCGACCTGCTGATGCGCAGCATCGCCCAGGAAGTGGGCGGCCAGCGCATCCGCGTCAACGCCATCGCCCCGGGCGCGGTGCGCACGGCCATCAACCAGGACACCACGGCGGGCGACAACGCCAGGCGCCTGCTGGAACTGATTCCCTATGGCCGCCTGGGTGAGGTCGAGGACGTGGCCAACGCCGTGGTCTGGCTGGCCTCCGATGCCTCGGACTACGTGCACGGCACCACCCTGTTCATCGATGGCGGCATGAGCCTTTACCCAGGATTCAAAGACAATGGCTGAACACAATTCGCAGCGCCCCATCCAGGCCCACGGCATCATCGGCGACATGCGCAGCGCCGCCCTGATCGCCGACACCGGCGCGGTGGACTTCTTCTGCTGGCCGGATTTCGACAGCCCGTCGATTTTCACCGCACTGCTGGACACCCCCGACGCCGGGGTATTCGAACTCGGCCCGGTGCTGCCAGACGCGCGCCGCCAGCAGATCTACCTGCCCGACAGCAACATCCTGCAGACCCGCTGGATCGACCATGACGCGGTGGTGGAGATCACCGACCTGATGCCCATCGGCGAGACCGCCGATGACCTGCCGCGCCTGGTGCGGCGCATCCGCGTGGTCAACGGCAGCGCCCAGGTGCGCATGCGCTGCCGGGTGCGCCACGATTACAGCCGCGCCGCCTCCAGCGCCCGGCAGGACGGCGACAGCGTCTGTTTCACCGCCGACGGCCAGCCGGGCCTGCGCCTGGCGTCCTGCCAGGCACTGAGCGCCACGGGTGACGGTTGGGCGCTGGCCGAGTTCGAACTGGCCGAAGGCGAGTGCGCCGAATTCATCCTGGGCGGCGACGACGACCCGCTGGTGCGCGCCGGCCAGGGCCTGAGCTGCTTCGAACACACCCTGAAGTTCTGGCGCGACTGGCTGCGCCAGTCCCACTACCAGGGCCGCTGGCGCGAGATGGTCCACCGCTCGGCCCTGGCGCTGAAGCTGCTGACCTCACGCAAGCACGGCGGCATCATCGCCGCCCCCACCTTCGGCCTGCCCGAGCAGGCCGGCGGCGCGCGCAACTGGGATTACCGCTACACCTGGATCCGCGATGCCTCGTTCACCGTCTACGCGTTCATGCGCCTGGGCTTCAGCGAAGAGGCCAACGACTACGTGCGCTGGGTGCGCGCGCGGGTCAGCGACTGCTGCCAGGAGAAGGTCGACCTGCGCCTGATGTACGCCCTGGACGGCCGCCAGCAGCTGCCGGAGAGTGAATTGCCGCAGCTGGCCGGCCACGGCGGCGCGCGCCCGGTGCGCATCGGCAACGACGCCTACACCCAGACCCAGCTGGACATCTACGGCGAGCTGCTGGACGCGGTGTACCTGGCGAACAAATACGGCGAGGCCATCTCCCACGAAGGCTGGACCAATGTCTGCACCCTGGTGGACAAGGTGTGCGAGCGCTGGCAAAGCAAGGACGTGGGCATCTGGGAGATGCGCGACAACCCGCAGCACTTCCTGCACTCGCGGCTGATGTGCTGGGTGGCCCTGGACCGCGCCCTGCGCCTGGCCAACAAGCGTTCATTGCCGGCACCCTTCGCCCGTTGGGACGAGGTGCGCCAGGCCATCCACGCCGACATCTGGAACAACTTCTGGGACGCCGACGCCGGGCACTTCGTGCAGCACCTGGGCAGCCGCGACGTCGACGCCGCCCTGCTGTTGATGCCGCTGGTGCGCTTCGTCGGCGCCAGCGACCCGCGCTGGCTGGCGACGCTGGCGGTGATCGAGCGCGAGTTGGTGCGTGACGGCATGGTCTACCGCTACCGCAGCGGCGACGGCCTGGACGGCGAGGAAGGCGCCTTCACCGCGTGCAGCTTCTGGTACGTGGAGTGCCTGGCGCGGGCCGGCCGGGTGGAGCAGGCGCACCTGGAATTCGAGCAGCTGTTGCGCTACGCCAACCCCCTGGGCCTGTACGCCGAGGAGTTCGACCGCCAGGGCTGCCACCTGGGCAACACGCCCCAGGCGCTGTCGCACCTGGCGCTGATCAGCGCGGCCAGCTTCCTCGACCGCAAGCTGGGGGGCCAGCGCACCCATTGGCAACCGTGACCCCCGTGCACGATCCCGTAGCAGCGGCCGCCAGGCCGCGTCCGGGGCCCTGGGGCATGACGAATTGTGCATGCGCAATGAAGTTTTTCATTCAGGCAGGCGCAAACGCGCGGAAACAGCCATAATGGCATGCATCACATCCTGATACTTATTTGTTTCCAATTCTGAAAAGACCGGATCAAGGCAAGTTCGGGGAATTTAATCCGGTCCTGTGCGTCTCAATCCCGACCCAAACGTCATAAGTGGACTCACTGACCCAGCAAGGAGCAGCACATGCTGATACTCACCCGTAAAGTAGGCGAGACCATCGTCATCAACGACGACATCAAAATTACCATCCTGGGCGTAAAGGGGATGCAGGTCCGCATCGGCATCGACGCGCCGAAGGAAGTCCAGGTTCACCGCGAAGAAATCTACAAACGCATTCAGGCCGGCAGCCCTGCCCCCGAAAAAGAAGACCACAACCACTAAGGTCTCCTGCGTTCCCGCCTTGCCGCCTGGGCCTTAGGCCCAGTCGCACGTCTTCCAAGCACCCACAGCGCTGAAGGTGCCCCTGTTCACTCAGGGCAGCGGCCGCGTGTCCGCAAGGCTGCGCTCGGGCATCAATGCCTGCTCGAGCTTGTCCGCCAGCTCGTCGTCACGGAACGGTTTCTGCACCACCAGCGGGTCCTGCCCCTCGAAGCCGCCCATGTCCGCATAACCGGTGATGAACACCACCGGCAGCCCGGGGAATACTCCCCTCGCCACCTGCGCCAGCTGCGCGCCGTTCATGCCAGGCATGGCGTAGTCGGTCACCAGCACATCCACCTGCTCGCTCAAGACGTCCAGCGCGGCCTGCCCGCTGGCGGCTTCCAGCACCCGGTAGCCCAGGCGCGCCAGCAGCTGCGCGGTCAGCTCGCGCACCTGGTGGTCGTCGTCCACCAGCAGCACCGTGCGGTCGCCGCCGCTGAGCGGGCGCTCGACGCTGGTGGCAACGACGGCCACCGGCCGCTCGACATGGGCGGCCAGGGCCGGCAGGTAGACGTCCACCGTGGTGCCCTGCCCCGGCGCCGTGACAATACCCACGCCGCCGCCCGACTGCTTGGCGAAGCCGAACACCTGGGCCAGGCCCAGGCCCGAGCCCTTGCCGATGTCCTTGGTGGTGAAGAACGGCTCGAAGGCCTTGGCCAGCACTTGGGCGCTCATGCCACTGCCGGTGTCGCCAATCGATAGCACCACGTAGGCTCCCGGCTCGGGGTCCTGGGGGTGCTGCGCCGGGCGCTCGACGATTTCATTACGGGTCGCCAGGCGCAGGGTGCCGCCCCCGGGCATGGCGTCGCGGGCGTTGATGGCCAGGTTGAGGATGATCATCTCGGTCTGGGTCGGGTCGACCAGGGCGCTCCACAGGCCGTCATCGGTGTGGGTCTGGATCCAGATGCTGCCGCCCAGGGTGCGCTGCAGCAGCTCGAACATGCCGAACACGGTGTCGTTGAGGTTGACCGGAATCGGTTCCAGCCGTTGCCGACGCGAGAACGCCAGCAGCTGGGCGGTAAGCTTGGCGCCACGCTCGCCCGCCTCGCGAATGTTGTGCAGGCGGCTTTGCACCTTCTCGTGCACCCCGCGTTCCAGGTCGCGGGACAGGAAGGTGGCGCTGGTGAGGATCACCGTCAGCAGGTTGTTGAAGTCGTGGGCGACGCCGGCCGTGAGTTGCCCCACCGCCTCCAGCCGCTGCATCTGCTGCAACGTGGCCTCGATGCGCTCGCGCTCCTTGATCTGCTGGCGCAGCTGTTCGTTGGCCGCGGCCAGTTCGTCGAGCACCATGCGTTCGCTGGTGATATCACGCACTGCGGCGTACATCAGCTCTTCGTCGGGCACGATGGTCCAGGACAGCCAGCGGTAGTCGCCGTCGGCGTGGCGCATGCGGTTGACGAAGCGCGTAGAGACATTGCCGCTGGCGATGTTCTCGGTCTCGCGCACCGTGGCGCCGATGTCGTTGGGGTGCACCAGCTCCCACAACTGCATCTGCCCCAGAGTCTGCCGCGACCAGCCCAGGGCGTCTTCCCAGGCCGGGTTGAGGGCGATGGGCGACATGTCGAAGCGCATCACCGCCAGCAGCTCGCGGGACAATTCCCAGGTGCGGTCGCGTTCGCGGGTGCGTTTTTCCACCCGGTCGCCGAGCAGCTCATTGAGGCGCTGCAAGGCTTCGGTGGCTTGTTTCTGCTCGGTGATGTCCTGGATCACGCCGGTGAAGCGCACGCACACCAGGCCCTCGAAGAACGCCCGGCCACTGGTGGACAGCCAGCGCTCGCCGCCATCGGGCAGCAGCGCGCGGTATTCGGCCTGGTAGCCGACGTTGCCCTCGGGCGACATGGCCTGGGCCATCCTGGCCTCCACCAGCGGGCGATCCTCGGGGTGGCAGTGGACGAGAAAATAATCCAGGTCGATGGGCGTGGATTCAGGAATGCCGTACAGCGCCCGGCAGCGCTCGTCCCACAGCAGCAGGCCGGTGACCGGCGACAGGTCCCACACGCCCATCTGCGCGGCATCGATGGCCAGGCGCGCACGCACTTCCACCTGCTGCAGGTTTTCCTCGGCGCGCACGCGCTGGCGACGTTCGTCCACCTCGGCCAGGGCGCGCTTCACGGCCTTGGGCAGCAGGCTCAGGTTCTGCTTGAGCACGTAGTCGATGGCGCCCAGGCGCATCATCTCCACGGCGTTTTCCTCGCCGAACACGCCGGAGAGGAAAATGAACGGGGTTTGCGGGGCAATTTCCCGCGCACGCTGCAGCACCTGGGCCCCGGAGGACCCCGGCAGCAGGAAGTCGCACAGAATCAGGTCAAACACTTTGGTGCGCAGGACCTGCTCGGCACCCTGGTGGTTGAACACCAGTGTCGATTCGATCACCAGGCCGGCTCGCTCCAACGTGAGCAAGCTCAGTTCGGCGTCGCGCGGGCTGTCTTCGATCATCAGCAATTGCAAGGGCTTGGACAGCATACGCAGGTGTCGTTCTCGCTTGATGTAGACCGCTAAAGGTTCAGGTAGGGCGGCGCTGCAAGCGCAACGACCCCGGCGGTGGCTCGTTGAGCACGGCCCAGAATATGCCCAGGTCGGAGATCGCCGCGACGAACTCCTTGAACTCCACAGGCTTGACCACGTAGGCGTTGACCCCCAGTTCATAGGCGCGCAGCAGGTCGGGCTCCTCGCGCGACGAGGTCAGCATCACCGTGGGAATGCTGCGCAGCTCGGGCGTCTCGCGCACCGCCTTCAATACTTCCAGGCCATCGACCTTGGGCAGCTTGAGGTCCAGCAGCAGCACCGCTGGGTTGCCCTCCAGGCGCTCGGCATGGGCGTTGCGGCGAAACAGGTAGTCCAGCGCCTCGGCGCCGTCACGCATGACGATCACTTCGTTGGCCAGCTGGCTGCGCTCCAGCGCCACCAGCGTCAGTTCCAGGTCTCGTGGATTGTCTTCCACCAGCAGGATGGGTTTAAGCATGTGCAGCCTCGGTAAAAAAATTCAGTCTTGGGGGCTGGCCGCGGGCCGGGGCAAGGCGAAGCTGAAGGTCGCCCCTTCGCCCAGGCTGCCCTGGGCCCACACGCGGCCGTCATGGCGTTCGATGATGCGGCGCACGCTGGCCAGGCCGATGCCGGTACCCTCGAACTCTTCCATGCGGTGCAGGCGCTGGAACACGCCGAACAGCTTGTCGACGTACTGCATGTCGAAACCCACACCGTTATCACGAACATAGACCACGATTTCGCCCAATTGCTCCTCGGCGCCGATCTCGATGATGGCCGGGGTGCTGTCGCGGCTGTACTTGATGGCGTTGCTGATCAGGTTGCGCAGCGCCAGGTGCAGGAACGCAGCGTCAGCCACCACCCGCGGCAGGGCCTGGATGCGCCATTGCACCTCGCGTCCTTCGTAGTCAGGGGCCATTTCCAGGCGGATGGCCTCCACCAGCGCGCCCAGGTCGACGTCGGACAGGCGCAGGGCCGCGCGGCCCATCTGCGAGAAGCTCAGCAGGTTGTCCACCAGGCTGCCGGCGAAGCGCGCCGACTCGCCGATGTGGTCGAGGAAGCGCTGGCCGCGCTCGGAAAGCTTCTCGCCCTCGAAGTCGCCCAGCAGCTCGGCGTAGCCGGCGATATGCCGTAGCGGCGCGCGCAGGTCGTGGGACACGCTGTAGGAGAACGCTTCCAGCTCTTTGTTCGAACGCTTGAGCTCGCCGGCCAGCTGCGCCAGCTCCTCGGCCTTGCGCAGCACGATGCCCAGCACCGCGGTGCGCAACTCGGCCACGCCCTCCACCTCCAGCGGGTCCCAGGGGGTGGAGAAGCCTTTCACGGTCTGCTGCCAGCTATCGAAACTGTTGCGCGGGGTCAGCACGCCGCTGGCGCTGACCGCCTTGGCCGGCTGCCCGGCCCAGGTCACGGTGCGCGCCTGCTCGGGCTTGAACCAGATCAGGTAGTGAGAGTGGATTTCCGAAATCGCCACGGCCAGCACGCCACCCACGTGGGCGGCCAGGCCCTGCAGGCTGGAAATGTCGCGGCCCACGTTGTCACTGTGGAACACCGTGCCGCCGCCACGTTCGGCCAGCCACTCGGTCAGCGCCAGCACCAGTTCCTGGGGCGGGGTCTGGCCCACCAGGTCGCAGCTGGACGAGGTGATGATGGCGGCCCCCGTGGCCTGGGCAAAGCCCAGCAGGGTGTCGCTGAGCGCCAGGGCGCCCTCGCGCACGCTGTCGCGGTCGGCCATGGCCGACAGCAGCTGCACGATCTGCTGGCGCACGCCCAGCAGGCGCTGGTTGCGCACGTGCAGCTCCATGGATTCGATCTGCAGCGACAACACGCTGCCCAGCAGCTCGCAGGCCGTACGGCTCTGGAAACGCACCGGGCGCGGCTCGGCGTGGTGGCAGGAAATCAGGCCCCAGAGCTTGCCGCCGACCACGATGGAAATCGACATGGACGCCAGGGTGCCCATGTTGCGCATGTACTGCAGGTGCACCGGCGACACGCTGCGCAAGGCCGCGTGGCTGAGGTCCAGCGGCTTGGCGGTGACCGGATTGAGCTGCGGCAACAGCGCCGCCGGCACGTAGTTGGCGTCCTCGATCACGCGGATGCGGTTGGCGCAATACAGCGCCCGCGCCTGGGGCGGAATGTCCGAGGCGGGGAAACACAGGCCCAGGTAACTGGGGTAACCAGGGTCGGCCTGCTCGGCCAGCACCAGGCCGTTGCCTGCCTCGTCGAAACTGTAGGCCTTGACCCGGCCGAAACCGGTGATGCGCTTGACCTCGGCAACCGCCTGGGCGCACACCTGCTGGATGCTCTGCGAACCCTGCAGTTGGCCAATGAAGGTACGCACCAGCGGATACAGGCTGGCATAGGCGGCCAGCACGTCGCTGGCGGGCTCGAATTCGGCGATCAGCACACCGTCGAAGCGGTGCACCATCAGTGCGATTGGCGGGCCGTCATAGGTGCCCACGGCAAAGCGCACGTCCGCCACGTGCACCGGCTTGTGCTCCTCGCTGGCGCGCTCGGCCAGCAGCCGTACCACCTGGGCGCCGTTGTGCAGCAACGCCGGCAACGCCTGCCCCAGCCACCAGGGGGCGGGCTCGCCCAGCCAGTGCTGGATGTTCTCACTGACCTGCAGCACCACCAGGCTCTGGGGGTCGAGCACCAGCATGAAGCCATGGGGCTGGATGCTGCCCGGCAGGTGGATGCGTTCTTTCGCGCAGTTGTCAGTGGCCTGGGCCAAGGCAGCTGAATTGTCGCCGGATGTCAAAGAAGATCTCCTTATGCGTGCCGATCAATCCGGTACGGAAATGGCACGAATCATGGTCATCCGCTTATAAATCAAACAGACAGTCAGGACTCAGACAGCACAGTAGCAAATTCTATCGCGTTGCCTTGGAAAAAACCTCTACAGACGTTGTACAACCCGCCACCCCGTAGCAGCAACTGTCTTGACATGGCGTCGTCTGCATCGCGACTAAAGTCGGCTCCTACACTATTCGTGGTATGAGCCGGCCTTGGCCGCGATGCAGGCGACGCGGTCCATGGGGTATCCGCATTCGCGTAGCAGCTGCCGAAGGCTACGTCCCGCGGCGGTCCTGCGTTGCTCCAGGACGCGGCCTGCGGCGGATGGCCGCCCCGCCGCTGCTACAGATTCGCCTAGCCACTGTCTTGCCCAGCCAATTACGTCCGCCATGCCGTGCCGTCGCGCAGCATGGCGTTTAGGCGGATCAGCAGTACCCGCACGCCACTTTTGCGCTTTTGCCTTTATCGCGCAGCCCCGCGACCTGATATGGCCTTCCAGCAGCTCGACTATCCTGGGGGGGGGAATGGCGGTTCTGCTGCTACACGTGCTTATCAACACTGCTGCCGAACAACCTGCCATTAACCGCTCTCACCTCAGACTCTATTCCATTGGCGGCGTCAGGGTACGTGACGCAGTCTTCGGCAGCTGCTACGAGGGTCACATCCCTTTCGCCACCAATTCCTTGCCGTAGCTCACCAGCCAGCCGCGCACCTGCGGCGTGGTGCCGGCCTTGTCCGCCAGGTGATGGGTGTTGTTCGACACCCAGGTCAGCCGGGTGTAGCTGTTGCCATTGCCATCGCGCACGCCGTACATCATGCCGCGGTGGCCGCCCAGGTCGACGTTGGCCAGCTCCTTGATGGTGGTTACCGACACGCCCTTGAGCACCATGTCCTGCAGCAGCAGGTCACCGTCCGGGCAATGCAGGTAGCGGCGCAGCCCGTTCAAGCCGGCATCGGTGGCCACGCCCATCTTGTACGACGCCTGCACCTCGCACTGCCGTGTCAGGCTCAGGCGCGGCGCCTCGTACAGCCCCGGCCCGTTGGCGCGCTTGCGCGCCGGGCGCTGGGCCTGCATCTGCGCCAGGCGCGTGGCCATGCTGGCGTTGTCCACGGTTTCCACGTAGCTGCTGGGCTTCCTGCGCTGGCGCAACTTCTCCGCGATCAGCGCCCGCTCCTCGGCACTGGGCCCGCTGCCGGGGCCGCTGCTGGCGCGCAGCAAGTGCGCGCTGGTCATGGCCGACTCGAGGTTGTCCTGGTCCTTCAAGGGAATGTCATAGATCGAGATTTCGCGGTTGCCTTCGGCCACCGTCGGTCGCTCAAGCGGCGCGGCGTGGCCAGACAGCGCTACCACCACCGGGGAAAACAATAGGCCGCAGGCCAGGGCTTTGCTGGGGGTCATGGTTTCAGTCCTTGAAACACGGGGGCTACGCATTGGATCAACACGGCCGTGGAATCGTTTTACTACAAACAGGATAAATGGGGAATGCGGGGTGGGGGGTGATTTGGGTCAAGGGTGGGGAGCGGTTACTCTGGCACCCTCCCCCGCCTTCTCGGCAAAACCGTCAGTTCACCAAAACCAATACGGCAAGAACTTCGGCGTTGGCTCCACCGCCAGCTCCAGCTGGTAGGTACTGGCATTGAACAGGAACGCATCCAGCCACAGGAACGCCACCAACCCGAACGCCAGGGTGATGAACTCCCGGTGCGCATGGCCGGCCAGCTGCCTGGCCAGCAGCGGGCGCGCCAGCGCCAGGAGCAGGCAGCCGCCGATGACGACCGGGTAATTGGGCTGCAGCGGCGTGGCGGCGACCTGGTTGTACGCCACCACCACCAACAACATCGCCAGCCCCACTAGCGGCAGGTTCAGGCAAAAGCGCAACAAGCCGCGCCGCGCCTTGGCGAACTGCCCGTCAGCGTCGACGAAGATGTAGGCGGCCAGCAGGGCAATGGCCGGGGTAATCGAGAGGATGTAGCGCGGCTTCTTCGAGTTGGGGATGGTGAAGAACACCAGCAACGCGAGCAACCAGGCCGCGAGATACAGCAGCAACGCCGTATCCGCTTGGCGCGGTGCGGCCAGGAAGTGCCGGCAGCGCTTGAAGATAACCTGCAAGGCGTAGAACACCGTCACGCCATACGTCAGCAGGCCAGCGCTGAAATAGAAGTAGTAGCGCGGCGCGTGGGTATTGGCCACGCGCCCCAGGCCTTGCATCATCAGCACTTCCATCATGAACGCCCTGCCCCCTTGCACATAGGCCGCCCACGTCAGCAATGCCACGCCGACCATCAGGGTCAGCCCCGCAACCAACAGGAAGTAGCACAGCGTTCGCCATTGCCGGCTCAACGTGTAGTAAGCCGCCACTACAATGGTGGGCCCGATAAGCCCCACCGGCCCGCGGAAGAAAAAGCCCAGCGCCAGCGCTACCCCTATCAGCGGCAGTTGCGCCCGCACCTGCTTAATATCGGCGCGGTACGCCAGGTAAAAACACAGGAGCGTTACCAGCGCCGGGTAAACATCCAGCGCCAGGTAACTTACGCCATCGAGAAACGCCCAGGTAAATAATGAAAACACCACGCCATAGGCGCCCCAGCGCTTGTCGTGCAGCGCCCCCAGCTTGTAGACGAACACCAGCATCAGTGCGCCGGCGATGCACACGGGCAGCCCCATGGACAGGATCGACAAGCGGCCAAACGGCAACGAGGCCAGGTACACCAACAACGTATTGGCAATGGTGTAGTCAGGATACGGCTGCAAGTCATCGGCGATGGGAAACAGCGTCAGGCCG
Organism: Pseudomonas imperatae; assembly: GCF_057128625.1. Lineage (NCBI taxonomy): Bacteria > Pseudomonadati > Pseudomonadota > Gammaproteobacteria > Pseudomonadales > Pseudomonadaceae > Pseudomonas > Pseudomonas imperatae. The sequence continues at coordinate 17,081 of NZ_JBSKHP010000045.1, forward strand.
TGATGCAACATGTAGTCGGCGAAGTCGACAAAGCGGGTGGTGTAGTTGAGTACGGCGGGTTTGTATTGCAGCGCCATCAGTACAACGAGGCTGATCAGGAAGATGCTCCTGCCAGGCCGCTGGGCGACCTGCCTGATTAAAACGTCCATGGTGCGGGTATTTCCCCAAAAAATCGGACGATAACATGGGAAAAACAGGCGCACCATGAACGGTGACTGTCTTGTTACAAAGTAAAAACAGAGCGTCAGAAACAACAAAGGCCTGCCAGCACAGTGTGCGGCAAGCCCTTGTATGGAGTTGGTGCCCGAAGCCGGGGTCGAACCGGCACGTCCTTACGAACGGGGGATTTTAAGTCCCATGCGTCTACCAATTTCGCCATTCGGGCGGTAGCGCGGTGTTGCTTGCCGCAAGGGATTATAAGTCCCCTGCGCTGGCTGTGTTTATCTGGGCTAATAACCATCGAAGTCATCAGGCCATACAACAGCGAGCCGTTGAATATATACATCCCCCCCTGATCACGCAACAACCATCAGGGGCTTTCCAAGACAAAATATTACACTGCCCTGGAAATAAAAAAGCTCTGTAGATCAAGGATCTACAGAGCTCGTTTATAATGGAGGCCGAGGTCGGAATCGAACCGGCGTAGACGGATTTGCAATCCGGAGCATAACCACTTTGCTACTCGGCCTCAAATGTGAAGCAACTTTACAACCGCTGCTCCACATGTAAAGTGGAGCGGGAAACGAGACTCGAACTCGCGACCCCGACCTTGGCAAGGTCGTGCTCTACCAACTGAGCTATTCCCGCGTCGTGTTGATGGGCGCCATTCTAACGATTTAAAAATCGCCGTCAACCCTTTGATTCAAAAAAGTTTTATTTATTTTCAGAATGGCTGTTCAGGTGCGGCCACGCAGCGCGCAGGTAGTGCGCCATGGACCACAGCGTCAGCGCCGCCGACACCACTAGCAGGCCGTAGCCCAGCAGCACCCAGAAGGTAATAGCCGGCGGGTTGGCCAGCAGGATCACCAGCGCCAGCATCTGCGCAGCGGTTTTCCACTTGCCCAGGTTGGACACCGCCACGTGGGCGCGCGCGCCAATCTCGGCCATCCATTCGCGCAGCGCCGACACCACGATCTCGCGGCCGATGATCACCGCCGCCGGCAAGGTCAGCCACACGTTGTGGTGGGCCTGCACCAGCAGCACCAGGGCCACCGCCACCATCAGCTTGTCGGCCACAGGATCCAGGAACGCACCAAAGGGTGTGCTCTGCTCCAGGCGACGCGCCAGGTAGCCGTCCAGCCAATCAGTGGCGGCGGCAATGGCGAAGACCGTGCTGGCCGCCGCATAACTCCACTCGTAAGGGAGATAGAACAGCAGGATGAAAAACGGAATGAGCAGGACGCGCAGAACGGTAAGCAGGTTCGGGATATTCATCGGCACAACTGGCGGCTGGGTGAGTGGGGCATTCTACTCGCTGTGCAGATTCGCATAAATCGACTCCGCCAGCTTTTTGCTGATGCCAGGGGCTTTGGCAATTTCTTCGATGCTTGCACGAGACAGCTCCTGCAAGCCACCAAAATGTTTCAACAAATCGCGTCGACGCTTCGGCCCCACGCCCGCCACCCCTTCCAGGGTGGAGGTGCGCCGGGTCTTGCCACGCCGGGCCCGGTGGCCGGTGATAGCAAAACGGTGGGCCTCGTCGCGGATCTGCTGGATCAGGTGCAGCGCCGGCGAATCCCCCTTCAGGGTGAATTCGTGGGCCACGTCGTTCAGGTACAGGGTTTCGAAACCGGCCTTGCGGGTGGTGCCCTTGGCCACGCCCAGCAGGATCAGGTCTGGCACCGCCAGCTCTTCGAGCACCTCGCGGGCCATGTTCAGCTGGCCCTTGCCGCCGTCCACCAGCAGCACGTCGGGCAGCTTGCCCTCGCCTTCCTTGAGCCGGCTGAAGCGCCGGGTCAGGGCCTGGTGCATGGCGGCGTAGTCGTCGCCAGCGGTGACACCTTCAATATTGTAACGGCGGTAGTCCGACTTGATCGGCCCCTCGGGGCCGAACACCACGCACGAGGCCACGGTGGCCTCACCGCTGGAATGGCTGATGTCATAGCACTCCAGGCGCTGCGGCGGCTCGTCGAGGTTGAGCACTTCGGCCAGGGCGTCGAACCGCGCGGCCACGTGCTGGCGGTTGGCCAGGCGCGCACTCAGGGCCTGCTCGGCGTTGGTCACTGCCAGCTGCTGCCAACGCGCGCGAGTGCCACGCACCCGGTGGCTGACGCTGAGCTCGCGGCCGCGCAGGCTGTCGATGGCGGCCACCAGGGCTTCGACGTCCTCGGGCACCACGTTGACGATCAGCTCGCTGGGCAGGTCGCGCTCCGAACTGGTGAGGTAATACTGCGCGAGGAACGCCGACATGACCTCGGCCACCTCCTCCTCGATGCCCACCTGCGGGAAAAAGTTCTTGCTGCCCAGCACGCGCCCGCCGCGCACGCTGATCAGGTGTACGCAGGCGCCGCCCGGGTTGACGAAGGCCGCCACCACGTCGACGTCGCCGCTGCCGCCTTCCATGCTCTGCTGGTCCTGGACCCGGCGCAGCAAGGCGATCTGGTCGCGCAGCAAGGCGGCGTTCTCGAAGTCCAGGGCCATGGCGGCCTTTTCCATGCTCGCCGACAGTTCATTGGTGAGTTGGTGGCTGCGCCCTTCGAGGAACATGATCGAGTGGCGGACGTCCTCGGCGTATTCCTCCGGCTCCACCAGGCCTACGCAGGGCGCCTTGCAGCGCTTGATCTGGTATTGCAGACAGGGCCGGGTACGGTTCTTGTAGTAGCTGTCCTCGCACTGACGCACGAAGAAGGTCTTCTGCAGCAGGCCCAGGCTTTCGCGGATGGCACCCGCGCTGGGGTAAGGCCCGAAATACTTGCCCTTGGCCTTCTTCGCCCCGCGGTGAATGCTCAGGCGCGGGAACTGGCCATCGGACAGGAACACATAAGGGTACGATTTATCGTCGCGCAGCAGGATGTTGTACGGCGGCCGCCATTCCTTGATCAGCGTCTGCTCCAGCAGCAGCGCCTCGGTCTCGTTGGCGGTGATGGTGGTTTCCACCTGGGCGATACGCCCCACCAGCGCGGCGGTCTTGGGCGCCAGGCCAGTCTTGCGGAAATAGCTGGCCAGACGCTTCTTGAGGTTCTTGGCCTTGCCCACGTAGAGCAGGCGCGCCTCGCTGTCGAACATGCGGTACACCCCGGGGCGACCGCTACAGGTGGACAGGAAGGCAGAAGGATCGAAGGGGGTGTCCATGGTCAAAGTGCAGCGTCAACCATACCGTGCCGTACCGCCAACAGCGTCAGCTCCACGTCGCTGGCGATCGACAGTTTCTCGAAGATGCGGTAGCGGTAGGTGTTCACGGTCTTGGGCGACAGGCAGAGCTTGTCGGAGATGATCTGCACTTTCTGGCAGTTGACGATCATCAACGCAATCTGGATCTCGCGCTCGGACAACAGGTCGAACGGCGAGTTGGTGGTTTGCGGCTGGAACGACTTGAGCGCCAGCTGCTGGGCGATCTGTGGGCTGATGTAGCGTTGCCCGGCGAACACCAGGCGAATGGCCTGGATCATTTCATCCAGGCCGGCGCCCTTGGTCAGGTAGCCGGCAGCGCCGGCCTGCAGCAGGCGCGTGGGGAACGGGTCTTCCTCGCACACCGTCACCGCCACCACCTTGATGTCGGGGTAGCTGCGCAACAGCTTGCGCGTGGCTTCCAGACCGCCGATGCCAGGCATCTTGACGTCCATCAGGACCACGTCGGGCTTGAGTTCGCGCGTGAGGCGCAGGGCCTCTTCACCCGACTCGGCCTGGCCGATTACCTGCAGCCCGTCGATGTCCGCCAGCATACGGGTAATGCCCGTACGTACCAGATCATGATCATCGACTACTAGGACCCTAATCAAGCAGACACCTCGTTGTTGTGGTCTTTTACGGAATGTTAGCCACCTTAGCAAAAAATCGGATCCGGAACCTAGCGCAAAGCGTCATCCACATGACGCCATGCGCCTGCCTGGCCGCCTTCATCGAGGCTTGGGCGACCCGCGACGCGGGCGCGCGGTGTAGCTGGCGGCCATTTCCGCCAGGCTGATTGCCATGTGCCGGATGGCGTCCTGCCCCTCCCGTGGGAGAACCCGATAATGCCCCAGAACATGCTCCTCGGCCTGGCTTAGCCGATCAGCGGGGATGGGCGCGCGGTCCCCGGTGAGCACATAGAGCACGTCCACCCCGTGGGTGGCGACGCTGGCAAGGTACGTAGCCTTGGGCGTGCGTTCACCGCTTTCGTATTTTCCCTGGGCGTTGGGCTCGACACCACCGATGTCGCCGAACTCCTTCTGGGTCAGGCCAAGCCTGTCCCGTTCTTCCCTCAAACGCGAACCGATTCCAGTCATTTGAATGTATAATCCCTTATTAATCACCCAATCGGGTGATGTTTATAACCACAATTACACCAAATAAAACGGACTTGAACTATGCACGGTATACGGACTGCCGCACAAGCCAGGGCCTGGCTAGACCAGCAGGGAAAATCGGTACAAGAGTTTGCCAGGGAACATGGCGTGGATCCGGCAACCACCTACCAGGTGCTGTCGGGACGCAAGAAGGGACGCCGCGGGGAATCGCACCGCGTCGCCGTTTTGTTGGGGATGAAGGAAGGGATATTGCCGGACCGGGCGCCAGAGTGACGGGCGCCCCGGATCAGTCGCCGCTCAGGCGCTCCATGCGCCAGAAGCACTGGTCCTCGCCAACCTCGGCAAAGCCTTTGCGCAGGTAAAGGTGCCGCGCCGGATTGGACTGGAACACCATCAGCCGCACCCGCGGCAGGCGCCGCTCGCGGGCCAGTTCCACGATCCGGTCCAGCGCCCACCCGCCAATGCCGCGGTTGCGCGCTTCGGGCAGCAGGTGCAGCTCACGGATGAACAGCGCCTGCCGGTCGATGCTCAGGCTGAAATACCCCTGGGCGACGCCATCGGCCAGGACAATGAAATTGTCGCGCCACAACCACGCCTGGTTGAACGCCTCTTCCTGCCACAGCAGGCTGTAGCGGCCGTAGTACGGCAGCATGGCACGGCGCGTGAGGTCACGCGCGAAGGTCAGGTCGTGCTCGGTGGCCGCACGCAGCGCAAGCTCCATCGTCCCTCCCCTCAAGTGAACTGAACCACGTTGCCCTGCCAACCGTTGGCGGCCAGGCGCGCCAGCAGCAACTGGTCGCCCGCGCCTTGGGCTTCGACGACAAGTGAGCCGGAAGCGTCCCACAGCGCGCTGCGCCCGGCAGCCTGCCAGCCACCGGTGACGCCACCATGGTTGGCCACCAGCACCGCCATGCCATGGGTTTGAGCATAGCCCTGAAGGATGGCGCCATCGACCGCGTAGCCCGATTCGCCGATCAGCACGCTGGCGGCGTACAAGCTGGCGCCGGCCTCGCGTGCCAGGCGTGGATGGCTGGCCTGGCCGAAGTCCGCGCACACCGCCAGGGCAATCTGCTCGCCGCCCAGTTGCAGCGGCGCACCGCCATGGCCGGGGATGAAATACGCCTCCTCACCGCCGTGCAAGTGCTGCTTGGTGTAGACCGCCTGCTGGCCATCGGCACCCAATACCAGCGCGCCCACCTGCACGCCTGTTTGCCCGGTTTCACGCAGGGGCAGGCCGACCACAGTGGTCATCGCCAGTTGGCGTGCGCGGTCGCGCAGGGGTTGCAGCACGGCCGCGTCGGGCGCCAGCGCAAGCTCGGCAGCCAGCGTCGGCTCGTAGCCGGTGAGGGACAGTTCGGGAAACAACAGGAACTGCACGCCGTGGGCGGCGGCCAGGTCCATGAAGCGCAGGTGGTGGGCGATGTTGGCGGCGAGGTCGCCAGCCACGGCGCAGGCTTGGGCGGCGGCAATGCACAGGCGGGTCATGGGTCCTTCCCTTTGGCGAGACGAGAAGGCCTGCATCATGCCGCAACATTTCCCCCAACGCACCTGCAACGGCAACCCCTTATCTCGTAGCCGCTGCCGGAGGCTGCGCTGGCCAGCATGAACCCTGAACATCTCAAGCGAAGCATAGGGCCAGCGCAGCCTACGGCAGCGGCTACGGAGTTGCAGGGCGTCGCGGCAAGGGCAAAATATTGTGCTTGAAACATTTAGCCGCGCTGAAGTAAGCTCGGCGCATTCAAACGGAGACATTTCATGTCGCACCCAGCTCACCTCAAGGCTCAACACACTGCCAGCGCTCGTCGCCCGGTAGCGGTTGCCTGCGCGTGCGCTGCCGTTGTTGCAGATTATTACTATGGGTATTGGTTTAGCCACTGGCGCGCCTGATACCTAGATATCCGGCGGCCAGATCTCAAGGTCGCCCGGTTTGAGAAACTCCAAAACCCCCGGTCGGCCTCCCGACCGGGGGTTTTGTTTTTTTCGCCTTCCACACATTTGATACAGAGGATTACCGCAATGAACTACGCCACCTATTACCGCTACGACTACTGCACTGCCTGGCGATTTACCACCCTCCGTTCGGGCCAGCTTGCCGCCTCCGACCGGTCCTGCCTGGGTGGCCATACACAGACAAACGTCATTAGTCGAACATCGCGATAGGGCTGAGCGAGCGCAGCAGACTGCGCCGCCAGCCCAGGGAAAAATTACACATGAACATCTCCATCAGCGCCCTGCCCCTCGCCACCGCTACCGCCGCCGTCCAGCCCCTGGCCCCCGCCGCCAATGCCCCGGCCTTGCAACGCCTGCCCAGCACCACCGAACTCAAGCAACAACTGCCCCTGAGCCGCGACCTGGCCCACCAGGTAAACGGCCACCGCAACGCGATCCGCGCCATTCTCGAAGGCCGCGACGAACGCATGCTGGTGGTGGTCGGCCCCTGCTCGCTGCACGACCCCGAAGCCGCGCTGGAATACGCCGAGCGCCTGGCCACCCTGGGCAGCGACCTGAAAGGCCAATTGCTGCTGGTGATGCGCGCCTACGTTGAAAAACCGCGCACCACGGTCGGCTGGAAAGGCCTGGCGTACGACCCGCGCATGGACGGCAGCGACGACATGGTCGGCGGCCTGAAGCTGTCCCGCGACCTGATGCGCGAAATGCTGCACATGGGCCTGCCCCTGGCCACCGAGCTGCTGCAGCCCATGGCCGCCGGCTACCTGGACGACCTGCTGAGCTGGGTGGCGATCGGTGCCCGCACCACCGAATCGCAGATCCACCGCGAGATGGCCAGCGGCCTGAAGATGCCCGTGGGCTTCAAGAACGGCACCGATGGCGGCATCGCCATTGCCTGCGACGCCATGCGCAGCGCTGCCCACCCGCACCGCCATTTCGGCGTGTCGGCCGACGGCCACCCGGCCATCATCGAGACCGCCGGCAACCCCGACACCCACCTGGTGCTGCGCGGCGGCCACCGCGGGCCGAACTACGACCAGGACAGCGTCGCTCAGGTGCACAGCGCCCTGGGTAAGGCCGGCATCCCGGCGCGCATCATGGTCGACTGCAGCCACGCCAACAGCAGCAAGAACCCGCTGCGCCAGCCCGAGGTGTTCAACGACGTGCTGCGCCAGCGCCTGGCCGGCGACCGTTCGCTGGTGGCGACCATGCTCGAAAGCCACCTGTTCGAAGGCTGCCAGGCCATTGGCCCGGGCATGCGCTACGGCGTGTCGGTGACCGACGGCTGCCTGGGCTGGGACGACACCGAGGCGCTGCTGCGCAACGCCGCCCGCCAATTGCGCGGCTGAAGCGGACGCAGCCGCCCAAACGCACCGCGGTCCCGCCCGGACGCAGCCTTCGGCAGCTTGTGTCTAGAGAAGGGAATAGAATCTGAGGTGAGAGCGGTGAATGGCAGGTTGTTCGGCAGCAGTGTTGATAAGCACGTGTAGCAGCAGAACCGCCATTCACCTCTCCGCTCTGGCTACAAGCCCGAACAGTTGAACGAGCCGACCTCGAACATCACAAGCATGGGCATCACCAGAGTGCTCTCATCCTTGAGTGTAAGAGGTGTTCCCCATGATTTCCTGGCTCGGTATCGACGTCGCTAAATCCTCCCTCGCAGTTTGGCTTCGCCCCCAAGACATCAGCTTCAATGTCCCCAATAACTCAACAGGTTATGCCCATCTGATCGAAAAGCTGAGCGGTTGCGACGTGCAGAAGGTCCTGCTTGAGGCGACCGGCGGCTACGAACGGGGGGTGATGGCGGCCCTTCGCCTGGCTGGTTTTACCGTCGTGCGCGTAAACCCTCGCCGTGCCCGGGCGTTTGCCGAGGCGATCGGTAAGCAAGCCAAGACAGACCC
>NZ_JBSKHP010000046.1:0-24979 GCF_057128625.1 Pseudomonas imperatae
GCCCGTTGATCGACGCCTCCAGTCGGCCCGGGCGCTTTACGGGGCATACAATCAAGATCAAGAGCCAGATCAAAAGCAAAATCAAGAGCCAGATCACAAGCCAGATCACAAGCCAAAGCAAAAGCGCTGCATTCCATTATCCTGAACACCCATGACGATTCCGGGCATAAAAAATTTAAAACATAGGGCGCCAAAACCGATAAAAACCCGAAAAACAAGGGCTTTCACGGCGAGAAACGAAAAATATTTTGGACGCAAATCACCGGGAAGTGTTTGACATAATAAACGGCTGTGGCAGGCTATCACCCAGGCTACCGACCGGCGTGGACATTTTGTCGCACAGCCGGCAGTGCTCGGAGCCTCAGGTAGCGCCTGTTTCATCCGCGGCGCGCCTGCACAAAAACGATAGGCCGTGCCTGTCCCAAGGTGATATATGTCCAACAGCAACATTGGCAATAACAAACAAAAATTCCGCAAACCCGTCGTCCTTATGTCCATGGGTGCCCAGGAACGCAAAGGGCACGACTACCAGGTCATGACCCACAAATACATCGTCCCCATCGTCGACCACGCCGGCTGCGTGCCCGTGCTGGTGCCCACCTGCTGCGGCACCGACGACCTGGAACAGTACCTGGACATGGCCGACGGCGTGTACCTGACCGGCGCCGGCAGCAACATCGACCCGTCGCTGTACGGCCAGGACAACCAGACCCCCGGCAAGGCCCAGGACCGCGACCGCGACCTGTTCGACCTGCCGCTGGTGCGTGCCGCCCTGGCCCGTGGCCTGCCGATCTTCGGCATCTGCCGCGGCATGCAGGAGATCAACGTGGCGCTGGGCGGCGACATGTACCAGAAGGTCTATGCCGAGCCCGGCTTCAACGACCACCGCGAAAACAGCGAAGACCCGGTCGAGGTGCAGTACGCCCCGGCGCACAGCGTGCAGGTCACCGCCAACAGCTGGCTGCACTCGCTGCTGGGCACCGACTCGATCCGCGTCAACTCGCTGCACGGCCAGGGCCTGAAAACCCTGGGCAAGGGCCTGGAAGCCATCGCCCGCGCCGAAGACGGCCTGGTGGAGGCCATTCACGGCCCGAGCCTGTCGTCGTTCCTGTTCGCGGTGCAATGGCACCCCGAGTGGCAAGCCGCGAAGAACCCCGATTCGGTGAAAATCTTCGAAGCCTTCGGCCAGGCCTGCCGCCGCCAGGTGCAGAAGAAGGCCGGCGCCTACGGCAGCGCCGCCTGATCAAGGGCAACACCACCCCGCAGGAGCCGGCCTTGGCCGTGATGCAAGCGCCGCGGCGTACCAGACGCGGCGCCATCGCGCCCAAGGCCGCTGCTGCGGGGCCTCACGCAATACCGTTTTCCTCCTCGCCCGGCCTCTGCGTCGGGCTTTTTTCATCTGCGGCACTTTGACGCACCCCCTCCCCGCCCGGTACATTTGCCTGCATTCGCGACGTGGAGCTCGACATGCCTGGTTCAGCAAGAAACACCGCGCTACTGTGGATCGTGGCCTCGGGTTTCTTCATGCAGACCCTCGACACCACCATCGTCAACACCGCCCTGCCCTCCATGGCCAACGCCCTGGGCGAACAGCCGCTGGACATGCTGCCGGTGGTGGTGGCGTATTCGCTGACCATGGCCATGCTCACCCCCGCCTCCGGCTGGCTGGCCGACCGTTTCGGCACGCGGCGCATCTACTTCCTGGCCATCCTGCTGTTCGTCATCGGCTCGGTGCTGTGCGCCGCCTCGCAAAGCCTTCCCGAACTGGTCACCGCCCGCGTGGTGCAAGGCATCGGCGGCTCCATGCTGCTGCCCATCGGCCGCCTGGCGGTGCTGCGCAGTGTCACCGGCGAGCAGTACATCGCCGCCCTGGCCATGGTTTCGGTGGCCGGCCAGGTGGGCCCGCTGATCGGCCCGGTGCTGGGCGGCTGGATCTCCCAGAGCCTGGCCTGGAACTGGATTTTCCTGATCAACATACCCATCGGCGTGCTGGGCATGGTGGCGGTACGGCGCTTCCTCACGGATGACGCCCTGACCCAGCCGCCGCCCTTCGACTTCGTCGGCTGCGGCCTGCTGTCGTTATGCATGGCGGCGTTCTCGCTGGCCCTGGACGTGCCCGGCGACCGTCACCAGGGCCTGCTCAGCGCCATGCTGTTCGGCGTCGCCCTGGCTGCGGCGCTGTGCTACATCCCCCACGCCCGCAGGCGGCAGAACCCGCTGTTCTCCCTGGCGCTGTTCGGCCAGCGCAATTTCAGCGTCGGCCTGGTCGGCAACCTGCTGTGCCGCATTGGCTCCGGCGCCGTGCCCTTCCTGCTGCCGCTGCTGATGCAACTGCAACTGGGCTATTCGCCGCTGCACTCGGGCCTGATGCTGCTGCCGGCGGCGGTGGGCGGCATTCTTTCCAAGCGCTACGTGGTGCCGCTGGTGCAGCATTTCGGCTACAACCGCTTCCTGCTGGTGAACACCGTGCTGGTGGGCGCCAGCATCGCCTCGTTCGGGCTGATCTCCCCCGGCTGGCCGCTGGCCCTGGAAATTCTGCAGATCGGCATTTTCGGCGCCAGCAACTCCATGCAGTTCGCCGCCATGAACAGCGTCACCCTCAAGGGCCTGGGCGCCCGCGACGCCGGAAGCGGCAACAGCCTGTTCTCCATGGTGCAGATCTTGGCCATCGGCCTGGGGGTGATCATCGGCGGTGGGGTGGTCAACCTGCTGTCGGCCAGCGCCGGCGAGGCAGCCATGGCTTACCGCTGGGCGTTCATCGTCACCGGGCTGTTCACCCTGGCCTCCGGGCTGATTTTCCGCGCGCTGGAAACCGAGCGACAGCTGGCACCCTCGCGGTAACCGCCCCGTCGTGTTTATTGCATAGACTCAGGAGACCCGCCCACGCCCCCGAGGGTCGCCGCCCATGCCCAAGACCCGCGTCCCTGCCCTGTTGCTGCGCATCGAACTGGCCGATATAGAACCGGTGATCTGGCGCCACCTGCTGGTGCCCCCCGGCATTACCCTGCCGCACCTGCACCAGGCGCTGCAGGCCGCCCTGGGCTGGCACGACATGCACCTGCACGAGTTCCACATCCAGGGCGCCACCTACGGCGTGCCAGACACTGACAGCCCGCCGCTGAACGACGAAGCCGGCGTGACGCTGGCCCATGCCTTGGGCACCGCCAGCACCTTCAGCTACGTGTATGACATGGGTGACGAATGGGAACACCAGATCAGCGTCATGCCGTACCTGCCCAGCAACCCACCGGCCGAACTGCCGCGCTGCCTGGACGGCGCCAACGCCGGGCCTCCCGAGGACGCCGGCGGCCCCGGCGGCTACAGCCAGTTCGTCGAGGCCATGGCCGACCCGCTGCACCCCGAGCACGAGGCCATGCTGGACTGGCACGGCCAGCCCTTCGATGCCAGCACCTGGGACATCGACCGGGTCAACAAGCGTCTCAAGCGCCTGCGCCACACCTGGGACCGCGATGACTTGAACGAACGCTGAACAGAGCAACACTTTCATGCCACGACCACCCCGCCACGACACTCCTTTCACAACTACGTAAAAGGAAATGGCTAGCATCGCCGGGACTTGATCGAGCGTATGGATTAAAGATGGATCACGCCCACCGCATTCGGCTGCACGCACTACTGATTTTCTTCGTTGCCCTGGCGCTGTTCAGCCTGGGCATCTGGAACGAGCAACCCCAGGGCTTCGACGGCCGCTGGGCGCTGTTCCTGCAGGAGATGTTCCGCCACGGGCCCAGCCTGTTCCCCACCACCTACGGCCAGCCCTACGCCGACTACCCCGGCACGGCCACCTTCATGAGCTACCTGTGCGCGCGGCTGTTCGGCGCACCCAACCACCTGGCCAACGTGCTGCCCACCGCCATTGCCTCGGCCGGCGTGTTGGCCCTGCTGTACCGCCTGCTGGCGCCGTTCAGTCGCGCCTGGGGCCTGCTGGCGGTGCTGCTGACCGCGCTCACCACCCAGTGGCTGGAGAAGTCGCGCTCGGTGTGCCTGGACCAGATGAGCGCACTGCTGTGCCTGGCCTGCTTCTACCTGCTGCACCGCAGCGAGGCGCTCGGCTCGCGAGTGCTGCGCGGGTCGGTGTTCCCGTTGTTCGCACTGGGCTTCGCCATTCGCGGGCCCCTGGGGCTAGTGGAAGTGTGCGGCGTGGCCTGCACCTATTGGGCCCTGGGCGTGGCGCCCGACCGTGCCGCAGCCGTGCTGCGCATCAAGCGCGTGCTCGGCTATGGCGTGGTCGGCCTGCTGCTGATGGGCGGTGGCTGGTGGCTGCTGATGGAACTGGCGCGCATCGCCGGCGGCGACAGCTTCGCCCAGGACGTGCGCAACATGCAGGTGGGCGGCCGCCTGGATGAAAGCGGCAAGCCGTTCTTCTTCTACTTCCAGCTGAGCCTGTACCGCTACTTCCCAGTGGTGCCCCTGGCCCTGGCCACGCTGATTGCCCTGCGCCACCGCTGGAGCACCCGCGGCCAGGACGCCGACGTGCAACTGGCCATCCGCCTGGGCGCCTGCGGCCTGATGATTCTGCTGGGGCTATCGGTGCCGCACTTCAAGCGCGCCTACTACGTGCTGCCGATGGTGCCGCTGTTCGCCGCCGTCGCCGCCTACGGCCTGCTCAATGCCCAGGGCTGGCTGGCGCGGGTGGGTCGCGCCTACCAGTGGCTGGTGGCCGTGCTGCCGGGGCTGGGCATCATCATCGTGTTCACCTGCCACCACCTGTGGCGCAAGCATGACTACTGGCCGGACGTGTCGCTGTTCCTGCTGGTCGGCGGCCTGGTGCTGCTGCAGTTCGCCGCCCTGTGGGCCTGGTGCAGCAGTGCCGAACGCGCGCGGCGCCTGGTGCTGCTGAGCCTGGTGGCACTGGCTGCGCAATGGTGGCTGCTGGTGAAGATGGTGGAGCCCGAGCAGGACCGCCAGTTCGACACGCAAACCTTCGTGCAGCACGTGGAAGGCCTGCGCGCGGCCAACCCGGGCACCCTGGTGTTCGTCAACCTGGGCCGCGACACCTGGGCGGTGCGCTACATGATGAACCTGGACCATGACGAGGTGCCGACGCCGCTGTTCGTCGACGCCGTGGACCCGGCCAAACTGCCGCACCCGGCCTGGGTGATCGTGGCGCGCAGCGAGCGTAATTTGGTGCCGGGCCTTGAGCCTGTGTACAGCGGCAAGCTCAACGGCAATGCGCTACTGGTGTTCCAGGTGCCATAAACAGCAAAATCCCCCCATAAAAAAACGGGGCGCTTCAAGCGCCCCGTTTTTCATTCCATCAACCCTGGATCAGGTTGGGAATATCGACCTTCGGGTTCACGTCGGCGTCGTAGTCGACACCGGCGATCTCGAAGCCGAACAAGCGCAGGAACTCATGCTTGTAACCGGCGAAGTCGGTCAGGTCGCTGAGGTTCTCGGTGGTCACTTCGTTCCACAGCGCCTCAACCTTGGCCTGTACTTCCGGGGCCAGCTCCTTGTAGTCGGCGCGCAGGCGGCCGTCGGCGTCCAGGATAGGCTGGGCGTTGTACAGGCTGTCCTTGAACAGGCCGTAGACCTGCTCGATGCAGCCTTCGTGGGTGCCCTGCTCTTTCATCACCTTGAACAGCAGCGACAGGTACAGCGGCATGATCGGGATGGCCGAGCTGGCCTGGGTAACCACGGCCTTGAGCACCGACACGCGCGCGTCGCCGCCCAGCGGGGCGAGGTTCTCGCGGATGTTCAGGACTTTCTTGTCCAGGTCCTTCTTGGCTTCGCCAATCGAACCGTTCCAGTAGATGTCGTGGGTCAGCTTCTCGCCCAGGTAGGTGAACGCGGTGGTCTTGGCGCCTTCGGCCAGTACACCGGCTTCCTGCAGCGCGTCCATCCACATCTGCCAGTCTTCACCGCCCATGACGGCCACGGTACCGTCGATCTCGGCCTGGGAAGCGGGTTCCAGGGTGGTCTCTTCGACGGTGCCCTTGTCAGTGTTGACGCCGCGCTGGGTCACGGACTTGCCCAGTGGCTTGAGGGTCGAGCTCAGCAGTTCGCCGGTCTTGGGGTGCAGGCGGCGCGGGGCAGCCAGGCTGTAGACCACCAGGTCGATCTTGCCCAGGTCCTGCTTGATGGCCTCGATGGTCTGGCGCTTGATCTCGTCGGAGAACGCGTCGCCGTTGATGCTCTTGGCGTACAGGCCTTCGGCCTCGGCAAACTTGTGGAAGGCCGCGGTGTTGTACCAGCCGGCGGTGCCAGCCTTCTTCTCGTCACCTTCGCGCTCGAAGAACACGCCCAGGGTCTTGGCACCGCAACCGAAGGCGGCGCTGATGCGCGCGGCCAGGCCGTAGCCGGTGGAAGCACCCAGCACCAGCACATTCTTCGGGCCATCGTTGATGGCGCCGTGCTGCTTCACGTAGTCGATCTGTTCCTTGACGTTCGCTTCGCAGCCAGTGGGATGTGTGGTCACGCAGACGAAGCCGCGAACGCGTGGTTTGATGATCATGTATAGAGCTCCCTATGCGGTGTGCTGTGGGCCAGTGTCGCGCCCATGTCTGTTTCATAGACGCCCATAACGGCTGCGCGTCACGGGCAATGACGACAAATATGAAGTGGGCGCATTGTAAACGGATTTTCCTGCCGTGCGCGCCACCCTCCACAACCGCCACGACGATCGCCGTAGCCGCTGCCGCCAGGCTGCGCTGGCCAGCCAGTACACGGAACATCTTCAGCGTGGTTCAGGGCCAGCGCAGCCTTCGGCAGCGGCTACGGTCCGTGTCGCCACGGGGGAATACAGCAGCGCCGGGAGGAAGGCGAACGTCGACACCAGCACCGCCGCCAGGCTCAGCAACAACAGCAGGCCCATGCTGGCCGTGCCCGGGTGCCGGGCGATGGCCAGGCTGCCGAACGCGGTGCCGGTGGTCAGCGCCGAGAACAGCACCGCCCGCGCCGTGGGCGAGCCCAGGCACTGGCGCTGGCCGGCGCGGGCGTTCATCACGAAGTAGATGTTGAACGACACCCCCACCCCCAGCAGCAACGGCAGGGCAATGATGTTGGCGAAGTTCAGCGACATGCCCAGCAGCCGCGCGAACAGCGCCGTGAGCAGCGCCGACATCAGCAGCGTGGCCAGCACCAGCGCCATGTCGCGCAGCCGCCGCAACACCAGCACCAGCACCTCGGCGATGGCCAGGGTGGCGTACAGCGCCGCCTGTTCGAACGCCTGCAGAATGGTGTCGGCGGCCTGCACCGTGTCCAGTGCGGCCCCCACTGCCTGTGGCGCGACCTTCTGCACGCTGGCCACAAAGCGCCGCAAGCCCTCGGTGCTCTGGGCCTGGGCGCCGGGGGTGACCTGCACGCGCACCTGGCCATCGGCGGTGAACCAGTCGCGCCGCAACCCTTCGGGCAGGCCCTCGGCGCTGATGGGCTGCGCCGCCAGCGAATCGGCCAGGCGCTTGAAGGTCACCGGCAGGAACTGCGCCAGCGCCTGGTTGGCCAGCAGCAAGGCACTGTCCGGGCCCCGGGCCAGGCCGTCGAGCGCCGCGCTGATGCGCGCCAGCGGCGTGCCGGGTGGCACCTGGGCGCCAAGGCCGGCAATGGCCGCATGGGTGTGCGCCGCCGCCTCGCGCAGTTGCGCCGCAGTGGGTGCAGGCAGGGCCTGGCGCGGTTCGAGCACGCCGTACATCAGGTCCAGCGCCTGGCGAATCTGGTCCAGTTGCTGGGTCTGGTTCAAAGGCACGAAATCGGCCCCCGAGACCACCTGGGCCACGTCGGGCAAGGCGCTGAGGCGGGCACTGAGGATACGCGCGCTGTCCAGGTCCGGGGCCAGCACGTTGAGGGTGAAGGGATTGGTGTTGGGGTCATCCATCAGGCCGGTGAGCGTCAGCATGGCCTCGGTGTCGGCGCGCTTGGTGTGCAGCGGGTTGGCGTCGAAGGGCATGCTGAGGGCGCTGTACAGACCGCCTATGGCCAGCAGCCCGAACACCCCCAGCACCGGCCAGCGCCGCCGCGCCAGCCAGGCATCGCCGCGGTGGCCGCCGGGCAGGCCGGTTTCACCGGCGCTGGCACGGCGGCTGCGCGGCAGCAGGCCGAGCAACGCCGGCAGCACGGTCAGGGTGCAGGCCAGGGCCAGCAGCATGCCGACCCCGGCGATGCTGCCCAGCTCGGCCATGCCGCTGAACGAAGTGGGGGCGAACGCCAGGAAGCCGCAGGCGGTGGCCAGGGCCGCCAGGCCGATCTGCCCGCCCACCTCCAGCCCGGTCAGCCGCAGGCTGGCGGCAAGGCTTTGCCCGGGTTGCTCCAGGGCCCGCAGGCGCACGCCGAACTGAATGCCGAAATCCACCGCCAGGCCAATGAACAGCACCGCAAAGGCCACCGACACCAGGTTCAAACGCCCCACCGCCAACGCCGCGTAGCCCAGGGTGTAGACCAGCCCCAGCACCAGGGTCAACAGCACCGCCAGCACGCTCTGCCAGGTGCGCAGCGCCAGCACCAGCAACACGATCACCAGCAGGCCGCCGCCCAGGGCGATAGGCACCGCGCGGTCGCTCAGCGACTCGAATTCCTCGTCCGCCAGCGGCACCGAGCCGGTGTAGTTGACCTGCACCCGCCCGGCCTTGACCTCGGGCAGCGCGGCGGCCAGTTGCAGCAATGCGGCCGTGGCCGCCTGCCCGGGCTCCAGCGCCTCGTGGTCAAGCACCGGTTGCAGCAGAATCAGTTGCAGCCCACCGCTGCGGCCGGCCAGTTGCGGGGTGAGCAGCGCCTGCCAGGACAACGGCGCCGGGCGCCCGGCCTGAGCCTGCTCGAAGGTGTCGGCGACCCGGCCCAGGGCGACGTTGTAGGGCACCAGGTCCATGCCCATGCTCACGCCCTCCACCAGCCGGTCCAGGGCCTTGAACAGCCCGCGGGCGCTGGGGTCGGCGGCCAGCGGGTCGAGCAGTTGGCCGCCCTGGGTCATGCTGTCGATGACGCTGTAGAGCTCGTCGGGGGGCAGCAGCATCAGCCCCTCGCGGTCGAAGAAGGTGCTGATGCCCGGCGTCGACACCTCGCGGAAATGCGCGTTGTCCGCCGCCAGTTGCCCCGCCAGGGTGACCGCCGCGTCGTGGGCCTCCTCGTCGCTGGGCGCGCGGATAACCACCACCAGGGTGTCGCTGAACTGCGGAAACTGCCGGGCGAACGCCTGGCTCTGCTGGCGCCAGGGCAGGTCATCGGCAAACAGGTGGTCGGCGTCGGTGTCCATGCTCAGCCGGTGGCTGGCGGCCTGCAGGCTCAGCAGCGCCAACAGCGCGGCGACCACCAACACCGTCCAGGGCCGGCGGGCGCAGTGGTGGACCAGGGTGGCGATGAGCTGATGCACGCCCCTCATGAGACCCGCGGCCGCTGGCCCTGGCCCACCACCGCCCCCAGGCAAGGGGCGGCGCGGGCGGCAGTGCGCAGCGCCTTCAAGGCCTTGCCCATGCGCCGCGCCAGGCCCGGCAGGCGCAGCAGCAACCAGGGCCGGCGCAGGAACGCCCGCACCAACGCCAGCGGCCGCGCCTGGCCCCAGGGGTCGATGGCCCCTTGCAGCGCCGGCGGGAGGCGGTCGTCGACTTCATCGACAATGGCCCGCAGCGCCAGGAACGGCAAGCCACGCTCGCGGGCCACGGCGGCCACGGCGGCGCTCTCAAGGTCCACCGCAGCGCACAGGTACAGCTGCCCGGCGGCGCGCTTGGCGGCGCCGTCGCTCAAGGTCTGGCCGAGGCTGGCCAGGGCCTGGTCGTAGCGCACCGGCACCCCGGCCGTGGTCAGGCGCTGGCACAGGCGCTCGCTCCACGAGGGGTCGCAGGCAAACAGGTAGCCCTGTTCGTCCACCACGTGCGAGGGGCACAGCAATACGCCGCTGCGCAACGAGTCGTCCAGCGCCCCGGCCACGCCGAAACTGGCCAGGGCCTGCACGCCGCTGTCGGCCAGGGCACGGGCGCCCTGCCCGGCCGCTGCCTGGCCCATGCCGGCCAGCCACAGGCGGCCGCCATCGGGCAGTTCCAGCACGCGCCCCGGCAGCGCCGCGGCGTTGGCCAAGGCCTGGGCCTCGGCCTGCAAGGCCACCACTATGCCAACGGCGCTGGGCCTCACACCGCCCCCCTGGGGCGCGCGCGCAGTTCACGGTAGCGGGCCAGGGCATACAGCGGGAAGTACGCCGCGTAGCCGTGGTATTTCAGGTAATACACCCGTGGGAAGCCGGGCGCGTTGTGCGCCGGGTCCGACCACAGGCCGTCGGCCTGCTGGTGCGCCTGCAGCCAGGCGACGCCCCGCTGCACCGCGGCCCCGTCCACCTCGCCCAGGGCCAGCAGCGCCAGCACCGCCCAGGCGGTGGAATGCGGCGTGCTGAGGCCGCCGTTGGTGCCGGCCAGCATCGGGTCGATGTAGCTGTCATTGGTTTCGCCCCAGCCACCGTCGCGGTGCTGGCGGCTGCGCAGCCATTCCACCGCCCGGCGCAGGTACGGCTGCTGCGGGTCTTCGCCGGCCAGCACCAGCCCCGACACGGTGCTCCAGGTGCCATAGATGTAGTTGCTGCCCCAGCGCCCCCACCAGCTGCCGTCCGCGCGCTGGGCGTCGCGCAGGTAGGCCACGCAGCGGCGCGTGGCGGCGCCGTGGTCGCCCAGCACGCCCAGGCAGGCGGCCACGCGACCACTGACGTCCTCGGTGGGCGGGTCGAGCAAGGCGCCGTGGTCGGCAAAGGGAATGGCGTTGAGGTAGTAGCAGGTGTTGTCAGCGTCGAAGGCGCCAAAGCCGCCGTTGCGCGACTGCAGCGCCAGCATCCACTCACGGGCGCGCTGCACGCTGGGGCCATGGGCGCCGGGGCTGTCGAAGCGCCGGTCGAGCAGCTGCAACAGCGCTGCCACCAGCGCAGTGTCATCGATGTCCGGGTAATAGGCATTGAGGTACTGGAACGCCCAGCCACCGGGCCGGACGTGGGCGGCGTTCACCGCCCAGTCGCCCTTGAACTCAAGCTCCTGGCGCGCCACCAGCCAGTCGCGGGCCTGCTGCAACGCCGGGTCGACCTTGCCCGGGTCGCCGCTGTGCAGCAGGGCCATCATGCTCCAGCCGGTGTCCCACACCGGCGACATGCACGGCTGGCAGTAGGTGCTGCCGTCGTCGCGCTCCACCAGCAGGCGGTCCAGCGCGCGCTTGCAGGTCAGCCGCAACGGGTGGTCCTTGGCGTAGCCCAGCAGGCCCAGGGCCTCGTAGGCGTTGACCATGGGCGGGAAAATCGCGCCCATGCCGTCCTCGCCGTTCAGGCGCGCCACGAACCAATCCCTGGCGCGGTCCAGTGCGCGTTGGCGCAAACCTCGCGGAATCAGCCGCTCAAGGCCACGGCCGACCTTGTCCAGGCCCAGGAACAGCACCTTGAGCAGGCTGTCGCGCAGGAAGTAATCGCGCTCCTGCTCGGGCGGCGTGACGAACAGCTCGCGAATATCCACCTGGTGCGGGTTGGCCGCCCTGGCCTTCAGCGAGCACAGCACGGTGAGCGGCACCAGGGTGGTGCGCGCCCAGTAGGCGATCTTGTCGATATGGATCGGCGCCCAGCGCGGCAGCAGGATCAGCTCCACCGGCACCCAGGGCACGGCGCGCCACGGCACCTGCTCGAACATGGCCAGCAGGATGCGCGTGAAGACGTTGCTCTTCGCCGCGCCACCCAGCGCCAGCAGCGCCTCGCGGGCCTGGCGCATGTGCGGTGCCTGGGGCGAATCACCGGCGGCCTTCAGGGCGTAATAGGCCTTCACCGTGCAGGAAATGTCCAGCGCGCCACCGGTGTACTGGGCCCAGCCACCGTGGCCGTCGCGCACCTGGATCTGCCGCAGGTACACCGCCATGCGCGCCTGCAGGGCGGTGTCGATGTCGTCGGTGAAGTGCATCATCAGGATGTATTCGGCGGTGATGGTGCAGTCCGATTCCAGCTCGAAGCACCAGTGGCCGTCGGCCCGCTGGCGCTTGAGCAGGGCCTCGCGGGCGCGCTCGATGGCCGGGTCCAGCGCCAGGGTCGGCTCGGGGGCCAGGCCGGCGCCCAGCAGCATGCTGTCGTCCATCATGGGCGCAGGTCCACCTGTTCGGCCACCAGCACCGGTTCCATGGAATAGGCGATGGCGCTCTTGGGCCACAGCGGTGCGCTCCACTCACTGGCCAGCGGCGTCAACGGCAGGCCGCGCGCCGCCGTGGCGAACAGCCAGCCAAGGCCGGCATTGGAGTTGCCGCTCAGGCGCGTCAGGGTCAGGGTGCAGGCCACCGCGCGACGGGAAATCTTCACCTGGGCGCCGTGGCAGAAGTCCAGGTTCTGCTGCAGCTTGCGCAAGGTCAGCACCGCCAGGCCAATGCTCCACAGGCAGAAGCGCCGGAAGCCGCCATGGCGCACCGGGATCATCAGCGTGTACTCCAGCGCCCGCCGCAGGTGCGCGTGGGCGACGCCGATCAACTCGGCCATGGCCCCGGCGTAGTTGCCTTCGTGGGCGCCGGCGTGCAGGGACTGCAATTGCACCTGGTAGCGGCTGAACACGTCCTGGGGCAACCAGCACACGCCGTGCTCGTGGTCTTCCCATTGGTCCTTGAGGATGTTGGTCATCTGCAGCCCCTGGCCGAACGACACCGCCAGGCGCATCAGGTTGTCGCGCTGGGCGCGCAGCTGCGGGTCGTGGTCCAGCAGCAGCTCGGTGAGCATCTCGCCCACCACGCCGGCCACGCAGTAGCAGTAGCAATCCAGGTCACGCAGGGTGTCCAGGCCATGGCGGCCCACCGTGCGCTGAAAGTCGTGCATGCCGTGGGACATGATGGTCAGGCACTTGAGGATGGCCTCGCGTTGCGGCGACGTGAGGCTGTGGGTCACCTGCAGCACCAGCGGCAACTGCCCCACCAGTTCGCGCTCGGCCGCCGAGGTCTCCTGGGAGAACAACGGCGCCACTTCGGCGGCGAAGGCCTTGGGGTCGATGCGCCCGGTCACCGCATCGATGAAGCCGTCCTCGAAGCGGCGCTTCTGCTGGGCGTCGAACACCGGCTCGTCTTCGATGGTGTCGGCCACCCGGCACAGCAGGTAGGCATTGGTCACGGCCCGGCGCAAGCTGGGCGGCAACTGCGGAATGGTCAACGCAAAGGTGCGCGACACCTTGGGCAGTATCGCGTCCTGGTATTCATCGGCGGTGGGGGTCACGGAACCCTCAACCTCACGCGGCTCGAACATGGGCATGCCGGGGCCTTCCTTTTTTGGGGACGGTCAGAAATGGCTCAGTGTTCGGGGTGGCACGGCAGGGCTGCGTCTGTCGCGCGGCACCTGGGCTCAACCCTCGGGGAAAATCATAGTAGAAAAAACAAGGGTATCCATGGAACTTATGGATTGGATGGAAGAGTTCATGAAGGGCTGGGAATGGTTTGCAGATGGCACCGAGGACGCGCGTCGCCAGCGCCCACAAAAAAGCCGCTGCCCAGGGGGCAGCGGCTTTGGTGTTACCAGCGCATCAGGGAATCAGGCTGGCTGATCCCACGGGCGGTCGCCCTTGGCGTCCTTGATGCGGGTCGGCAGGCCCATCACGTCCAGCGCCTTGAGGAACGGCTCGGCTGGCAGCTCCTCGACGTTGACCATGCGTTGCGCGTCCCACTCGCCACGGGCGACCAGCAAGGCAGCGGCCACCGGTGGCACGCCAGCGGTGTAGGAGATGCCCTGGCTGTCGGTCTCGGCGTAGGCTTCCTCGTGGTCGGCCACGTTGTAGATGAACAGCTCGTGCGGCTGGCCATCCTTGGTGCCCTTGACCAGGTCGCCGATGCAGGTCTTGCCGGTGTAGCCCGGTGCCAGGGACGAGGGGTCCGGCAGCACGGCCTTGACCACTTTCAACGGCACCACTTCCAGGCCTTCGGCAGTCTTGACCGGCTGTTCGGACAGCAGGCCCAGGTTTTTCAGCACGGTGAAGACGTTGATGTAGTGCTCGCCGAAGCTCATCCAGAAGCGCACGTTAGGCACGTCGAGGTTCTTGGAGATCGAGTGCACTTCGTCGTGACCGGTGAGGTACAGGTTCTGCGAACCCACTACCGGCAGGTCGTCGGTGCGCTTGACTTCGAACATGGTGTTGCTGGTCCACTGGCTGTTCTGCCAGCTCCAGACTTGCCCGGTAAATTCGCGGAAGTTGATTTCCGGGTCGAAATTGGTGGCAAAGTATTTGCCATGGGAGCCAGCATTGACGTCGAGGATGTCGATGGAGTCAATGCGGTCGAAATGCTGTTGTTTCGCCAGTGCGGCATAGGCGTTCACGACGCCCGGGTCGAAGCCCACGCCCAGGATGGCGGTAATGTTCTTCTGCTGGCATTCCTCGAGGTGTTTCCACTCGTAGTTGCCGTACCAGGGCGGCGTCTCGCAGATTTTGCCCGGTTCTTCGTGAATCGCGGTGTCCAGGTACGCCACACCGGTATCGATGCAGGCACGCAGCACCGACATGTTCAGGAACGCGGAGCCGACGTTGATGACGATCTGCGATTCGGTCTCGCGGATCAACGCCTTGGTTGCTTCGACATCCAGTGCATTCAACGCGAACGCCTTGATGTCAGCGGGCTGTTTGAGGCTGCCCTTGGCCTTGACGCTGTCGATGATGGCCTGGCATTTGGAGATGTTACGCGACGCGATGGCAATACGACCGAGTTCGTCGTTGTGCTGCGCGCACTTGTGGGCCACCACCTTGGCGACACCTCCTGCACCAATGATAAGAACGTTCTTCTTCAATTTCTTTACTTCTCCTTAAGCCGCCAGCTTACGAAAGGCTGGACAGGTAATCGTCAAAACCAAATTCACGAACCACCTCGACGGTACCGTCGAGTTGTTTCACTACGATGGACGGCATTTTCAGGCCGTTGAACCAGTTTTTCTTGACCATGGTGTAGCCGGCCGCGTCGACGAACGACAGGCGGTCGCCAATGGCCAGGGGACGGTCGAATTGGTACTCGCCGAAGATGTCGCCGGCCAGGCACGATTTGCCGCAGACCATGTAGGTGTGCTCGCCTTCGCTTGGCGCCAGCTTGGCGTTCAGGCGGTAGATCAGCAGGTCGAGCATGTGCGCTTCGATGGAGCTGTCGACCACGGCCAGGTGCTTGCCGTTGTACAGGGTGTCGAGCACAGTCACTTCCAGCGAGGCGCTCTGGGTGATGGCGGCTTCGCCCGGCTCCAGGTACACCTGCACGCCGTACTTCTGCGAGAACGCCTTCAGGCGCGCGCAGAACTCATCCAAAGCATAGCCTTCGCCGGTGAAATGGATACCGCCGCCCAGGCTCACCCACTCAACCTTGTGCAGCAGGTGGCCGAAGCGCTCTTCGATGGTGCCCAGCATCTGGTCGAACAGGCCGAAGTCGCCGTTCTCGCAGTTGTTGTGGAACATGAAGCCACTGATCTGCTCGATCACGCCTTCGACCTTCGCCGGGTCCCACTCGCCCAGGCGGCTGAACGGGCGCGCCGGGTCGGCCAGCAGGTAGTCGGAGCTGCTCACCTGCGGGTTCACGCGCAGGCCGCGGACCTTGCCTTCGCTCGCCTGCGCGAAGCGTTGCAGCTGGCCGATGGAGTTGAAGATGATCTTGTCGCAGTTCTCCAGCATCTCGCCGATTTCGTCATCGGCCCAGGCGACGCTGTAGGCGTGGGTCTCGCCGGCGAATTTCTGGCGGCCCAGCTTCAGCTCGTAGAGCGAAGACGAGGTGGTGCCGTCCATGTACTGCTGCATCAGGTCGAACACCGACCAGGTGGCGAAGCACTTGAGTGCCAGCAGGGCCTTGGCGCCAGAGTGTTCGCGCACGTAGGCGATCTTCTGCATGTTGGCCAAGAGCTTGGTTTTGTCGATGAGGTAATACGGGGTCTGGATCATGTCGAAGCCTCCGGCAAGGCCAGCCAAAAAAATGGACGCGAATTGTGCCTTCTCTCAGGGCGGGGGGAAAGGGCAGATTGCGCATTTTGCTGCGTCAATGTTTCACATTGGCAGGCTGGCGGTGATTTGCGGGAGGAAATCGACGATCGGAGACTGCGTAGCCGCTGCCGCAGGCTGCGCTGGCCGTCCGCTTCACTGGAGATCTCCAGCGAGGCACAGGGCCAGCGCAGCCTGCGGCAGCGGCTACGGGTGCAGGCGCGGGGCGGCTGGGATCAGCCGGCGGCGCAGGTGAACTGGTCGGTGTGCGCCACCGTGCGGCCGCGGTCGTTGACCAGGTCCACACCCAGGGCCAGGCCCATGCTCATGCCGGTGCTGGTCTCGCGCAGCTGGTAGTGCTCGTCAGGCTTGAAGTGGGCATAGGCCAGGGTGCCGTGGCAGGTCTTGTCGTCGACGTACACGCTGCTGGCGGCGTACACCACCACCTGCATGCTGTGCTTGCCCGGCGCTACCTGGAAGTAGCGGCCGTCCTTGAGCGGGTGGCCGTCCAGCTGCTCGGCCAGCATGTTGTCGCGCGCCTCTTCCTGCAGCCCTACCCAGGCGTCGTGCGGGTCGGGCTTGGGCATCGTGCCGGCACAGGCCGAGAGCAAGGCGGCAAGGCCCAGGACAGGGATCAGCGTCAGTGCTTTCAGGTTCATGGGGTTCCTCCCGGAAAGGGTCGTTGGAGCGTTGCGCGGCAGGCTGCCGGCGATGGGCCAATCTTCGCCGAGCGCCCCTGCCCTGCCCAATGAATCCCCATGAAACGAATTTCAGACCGTTTACAGAAAAACCCGCTACGCGCCTTCCACGCGGTTGCGCCCGGCGCGCTTGGCGCGGTACAGCGCAGCGTCGGCGCTGCCATAGGCCAGGTCGAAACCGGTGCCCGCCGGGTGGGCGCTGACGCCGAAGCTGGCGGTGACCGGGCGGTTCACCGGGTGCATGAACACGTGGCCGGCGATGGCCGCGCGCATGGCCTCGGCCACGCCCAGGCCGTCATCGAGGTTGCCGCCGGGCAACAGCACGGTGAACTCCTCGCCACCCACGCGGCCGATCAGCCCGCGCTCGCCGACGATCTGCCGCAGGCAGCCGACGATGCCCTGGATCACGCCGTCGCCAGCAGGGTGGCCGTACTCGTCGTTGACCTTCTTGAAGTGGTCGATGTCCAGCACGATCATCGCCACGCCAATACGTGACAGGGTGCTGCTGGTCTGCTCGATGATCGCGCCGCGGTTCAGCACCCCGGTCAGCGCGTCGTGGGTGGCGCGGTGTTCCAACTGCCGGGCCAGTATCTGCAGCTGCGCGTTGAGGGTGTTCATCTCGCGCTCGGCGCGGTCGCTGCGGCCGATCAGCCGGCGCGTCTCGCGGATCAGGCGCTCGAAATGCAGGGCCATGTCCACCAGCGACTGGCGGTACAGGTCGGCATCGGCCTGGGGCAAGGCCAGCACGCCGCGCGCGTGTTGCAGGGCGTCGAACTCGCTCTTGAACAGGTCGGGCACCCCTTCGGTCAACGCTACCGGCATCACGGAACTCCTCATCAACTGGCCACGGGCTGGTCGTTGAACTGGATGGCGGTGAAGTCCGCCTGCAGCTCTTCGCCGAATTCGAAAATCGTCTCGTCTTCTTCGTCGTGGTACCAGTTGACGATGACTTCATTGCCGGCCTGGGCGGCCTGGTCCAGGGCGTCGAAAATGCTGAAGAGCATCTTCGTGCTGGAGCTGTTGAAGTAGGCCAGGGCGATGTTGGCGGTGATGCACTCGCCGCTGCAGGCCTCCAGGTAGCTGCGCAGGTGCTGCACCACTGGGGCGTAGAACGCCGCGGCGTTTTCCGGGTAGGACTCGCCCTTGAGGGTCAGCAGGTGCTGGTCGAATCGGAAGTCGACTTCCGGCGATGTGGCACTGGCTTCAACGTAGAAATTATCCATTTTCAGTGTGTCTCTACTCAGATCGTGGCTTTGAGGCAGAACAGCGAGGTGCCCGGTTCGTCCGCACGCGGATGGAAGCTGAATTCCAGTGGCGCGCTGGCGTCGCGGGCCATGGTCAGGAAGCCCAGGCCGGCGCCCTTGCTGTCCTCGGGGGTTTCGGCGCGCAGGACCACCTTGTAGGCCTGCTTGATTTCATCGATGGACATCTTGCACAGCGCCAGCAGCTTTTCGCGCAGGCGCTCGACGTCGTCGGTGGCGATGGGGTTGGCGCATTGCATCAGGTAGCGGTCGCCCTCGGCGCTGATGCACACCGCGCCCTGGCGCACCGAGGCGTCCTCGGCCACCGGCGTGCGCAGGCAGTCGGAGGAATAGTGGATGATGTTCTGGGACTGCTCCACGAACGACGAGAACAGCTTGCGCCGGGTGGGGCCGCTGACGCCGGCCACTTCCAGCTGCAACTTCATCACCTCGGCCATGGTGGTGATGATGCTGTGGCTGAAATAGCCCATGTGATAGAAGATCACGTTGCGCTGCTGGGCAAGGTCGAAAAAGGTGCAGTCCTGTGTGGTGTGTGGGTTAGCCATGGTCGTTCCTGAGCCGGGCGCAAAATAGGGTGAGGTCGTCACGTCGTGTTTGCGTTCCCTGCCAACCCGCCAGTGCACGTTGCAATTCATTGCAGATGGCAGCCGCCGGCGCCTGGCGGTGGGCCAGGAGCGTGTCGAATGCCTTGCGTTTTCCAAACGCAATTCGTTTTGGCCCGCCAATCTGGTCGGTCAGGCCGTCGGTGGCGATGAACATCAGGCTGCCCGGCTGCATCGGCACTTCCTCGCAGCGCCATGCGTAATCCAGCTCGCTGGCCACGTAGCCGACGCCCATGCGCTGGCCGGCCAGGGTCTCGACCTGAGCGGCGCCGGGGTGCAGCACCGACAGGCCCAGGCGCGCGCCGGCGAAGCTGAGCACCTGGCGGGCGCTGTCGAACCAGAAGAACGCGGCGTCCAGGCCGTCGTCCGACTCGGGGTGTTCCTGGCCGCCTTCCACCTGCCCTAGCAGTTCCTTGACGCTGCGGTTGACTGCCGACAGCAGCCGTGCCGGGTCGCGCGGGCCACACTGGGCCAGCGCGCGGGTCAGCGAGGAGGAGGCAATCAAGGTCATGAAGGCGCCGGGCACGCCGTGGCCGGTGCAGTCGGCGATGGCGCCGAACCAGCCGTCGTCGTAGGCGCCAAAATGGTAGAAGTCGCCACCCACCACGTCGCGCGGTTCCCACAGCAGCGCGGCGTCATCGAGCATCGACTTCAGCGCATCGCGCGAGGCGCGCAGCATGGCGCGCTGGATCACACTGGCGTACTCGATGCTCTGCATCATCTGCCGGTTCTTTTCCGCCTGCATGGCGGCCACCACGCCCATCAACTGCAGGCCATTGCCCAGGCCGGCGAAGTCGCCGCCACGGGTGACGATGAAACCGTCGGACAGGGCCTTCTCGCCGTACTCCACGGTCTTGAAGGTCAGCGCCTCGATGCTCATCTGCGCATCGACAATCAGCGGTTCCTTGTCCATGAAGGCGATGCAGCTTTTCTTGTCATACAGCTCGCGGTGGAACGGCCGGCTCATCTGCGACAGGAAGATATTGCGGTTGATCAGGCCGATGGGCCGGCGCCCTTCCACCACCGCCAGGCAGGTCATCTCTTTTTGCGAGGTAAAAATATCCATGACCAGCGCGTTGGTGGCGCTGGATTCAATGGCGGGCACTTCCTTGCACAGGTCACCGGCACAGCGGTGATCGCGGGGAAGTTTCGGACGCATGAAGGGGAAGGTTTCTGCGTGCATGGTGTATGGCCGACCCGAAGTGAAGGCGCGATGCTAGCCATACAATGTTAAAATGATATTACAACCCCACATATCTCCCCCCGTAGCAGCTGCCGAAGGCTGCGTCCTCCCCCCACGCATGTCAGGCCCAGGACGCAGCCTGCGGCAGCTGCTACGTGAATGCGTAGACCCCGCGCCTACTTGTGCCGGTACAGCGCATCCCGGCGCTTGTCCAGGCTGGCCTGGCGCTTGGCGATGTCGGCTTCAAGCTCGGCCAGGCGGTCTTCGCCGCAGGCAATGGCCGCCCCCTTGCTGGGGTACAGCTCGTCCACGTGGTAGTTGCGGCCCGACTCGGTGCGGTCGTAGCCGCTGGCGGCGTAGCCAGGGCCGATCAGCTCGATTTCCAGGGGCTGGAAGCTGCGGGTCAGCAGCCAGGCCGTGTAGGGGTAGATTCTTTCGCGCATTGCAGCGTTCCAGGGGCCAAAATGAACGGGTAGGATGCACCAGCGGGCCATTCGCTATATACCAAATGATATAGCGCTTGGGCCGCCCACGGCAAATCCCCTTTCCCGCCCCGCAGGAGCCCGATGCGCGCATGATCATCCGCCCCCACAACCCCTCCGCCCTGACGCTGCTGTTTTCGCTGAAGGGTTCGATCATCCCGGCCATCTGGCGCAAGGTGCTGTTCACGGTGCTGATCAGCTCGGCGGTGGTGGCCATCCACGGCACCCTGTTCCACTTCAAGGTGGTGCTCACCGCCACGCCGTTCACCCTGTGGGGCCTGACCCTGGCGATCTTCCTCGGCTTTCGCAATACCGTGGCCTACCAGCGTTTCTGGGAAGCCCGGACCTTGTGGGGGGAGTTGTTGATCGTCAGCCGCAACCTCACGCGCCAGACCCTGAGCCTGCTGCCCAGCCTGGCCGCGGAGCAGCGCGAACAGTTGGGCCACAGCCTGGTGGCGTTCGCCTATGTGCTCAAGCATTTCCTGCGCCGCGAGGCGGTGGCGCCGCAGACCCTGGAGCGCCTGGACGAACACGCGCGGCACGTGGTGCTGGGCCACCAGAACCCGCCCAGCGCACTGCTGGGCCTGCTGGGCAAGCGCTACCAGGACGCCGCACGCCAGGCCGGCGCCGGCGAGCAGGTGCAGATGGGCATCGACCAGCAGCTGACGCGGCTGTCCTACGTGCTGGGCGGTTGCGAGCGCATCAAGAACACGCCCATCCCCTACCCCTACATCCTGCTGCTGCACCGCACCGTGCACATCTACTGCTTCCTGCTGCCGTTCTGCCTGATCGACAGCATCGGCTGGTTCACCCCGGTGGCAGTGTGCATCCTGGCGTACACCTTCTTCGGCCTGGACGCCCTGGGCGACCAGATCGCCGACCCGTTCGACCTGCAACCCAACGACCTGCCGCTGAACGCCATGTGCCGGCACATCGAGATTGCCGTGCAGGAACTGCTGGAGGTGCCCGCCGCCCTGCCCGAAGAACCCGAGGACGGCGTGCTGATGTAATCAGCCGGCGACGCCGAGGATGATGTGCGAGGCCTTGATCAGCGCCGTGGCCGTCACGCCCGGGGCCAGGCCCAGCTCCTGCACGGCCTCGCGGGTGACGATGGAAAACACCTCGGTGCCGCCCGCCAGGCGCAGCACCACTTCGGCGTTCACCGCACCGTCGCCGACGCGCACCACCTGGCCCTGCAGGCTGTTGCGCGCCGAGAAGCGGTAGCCGCCGGTGTCAGTCACCAGCACCACCCACGGTGCCTTGACCAGCGCCACCGCTTCCTTGCCCACCGCCAGGCCCAGGCTGGTGACGCTGGCCAGGGTCACCACCGCCACCAGCGTCTCGCCGCCGGGCAGGGCCAGCGCCACCTCGGCGTTCACCGCCCCCGGGTTGACCTGGCTGACGGTGCCCTTGAATACATTGCGTGCGCTGACTTTCATGCGGTGCTTCCCTGTGAGTGGCAATCGAGGCGCCATCATCGGTATTGGCGCTATGTGCTTACAACCATAGCGCTACACCAGCAG
Source organism: Pseudomonas imperatae (assembly GCF_057128625.1). Classification (NCBI taxonomy): domain Bacteria; kingdom Pseudomonadati; phylum Pseudomonadota; class Gammaproteobacteria; order Pseudomonadales; family Pseudomonadaceae; genus Pseudomonas; species Pseudomonas imperatae. Next base: position 21,614 of record NZ_JBSKHP010000046.1, read on the forward strand.
GTCTTCGTAGAAGGCGCCGTACGGCAGGCTCGGGTGCGCCAGCTGGATCTCCAGGATCCACAGCCCGGCGTTGGGCGCCTGCTCGAAATCGCCCAGGTCGCCGCCGCGGTAGATGGCGTGGGGGAAGTCGCTGACGCGGTGGCCCTTGATGTTCAGGTTCAGCACCCAGCCCATCTCCCGCGCCTGGGCGTCGGCGTAGTCGTACAGCGCCTGGCCGGTGACCTGCTGGGCGCGCCAGAAGGCCTCGACGCGGTCGAACAGGGCCTTGGCCGCGGCGGCGCAGGCGGCTTTCTGCGGGTCGCTGCCGGTGGTGAACGTGGCGCCGGCGTCGCCTTCATGGCCTTGCCACACGGCGCCCATGTCGATGAAGTAGATGTCGTCCTCGCCCAGCACCGGGTCGCCCTCGGAACGCTGCTTGAAGGTCTTCAGGGTGTTGGCGCCAAAGCGCACCAGCAGCGGGTGCCAGATACGCTGCATGTCCAGCTCCTGCAGCACCTGCTTGCCCAGCTCGCGGGCCTGGGATTCGAGCATGCCTGGCGCGATGCGCCGGGACAGCAGCTCGATGGCCTGCCAGGTCATGGCCTGGGCGTGCTGCATCGAGGCCAGGCTGTAGGACGGGCCGACGGCCTCTTTGGAGAAAGCATTCATCACGGTGACTCCTGTTATCGTTCCATTAGCGCTATACAGCAAACTATATAGCGATACCTTGCGCAGCAGATATCACAAAATGTTTAACTGGCCGTGAGGATTCCACGAGCGCGGGATGGTTAGCATTCCCACAACGCCATTCACCCCGCCTGAAAAGGACAAGTTCATGCTGCTACTACTGATCGTCTACCTGGGGGGTGTGTTGACCATCGTCAGCCCCTGCATCCTGCCGGTGCTGCCGTTCGTGTTCGCCCGCACCGGCCAGCCCTTCGTCAAGAGCGGCCTGCCGCTGCTGGCCGGCATGGCCGTGACCTTCGCCCTGGTGGCGTCCCTGGCCGCGGTGGGCGGTGCCTGGGTGGTGCAGTTGAACCAGTATGGCCGCTGGCTGGCGCTGGTGTTCGTGGCGCTGTTCGGCCTGACCCTGCTGCTGCCGCAGCTGGCCGAGCGCCTGACCCGGCCGTTGGTGGCCGCCGGCAGCCGGCTGTCGGAAGCCGCCGGCACCACCAACCAGCCGCGCCCCGGCGCCTCGTTCCTGATCGGCGTGGCCACCGGCCTGCTGTGGGCGCCCTGCGCCGGCCCCATCCTCGGCCTGGTGCTGACCGGCGCCGCCCTGCAGGGCGCCAGCGTCGGCACCACGCTGTTGCTGCTGGCCTACGCCGCCGGCGCCGCCACCTCGCTGGCCGCCGCGCTGCTGGTGGGCGGCAAGCTGTTCGCCGCCATGAAACGCGCCCTGGGCGTGGGCGAGTGGATCCGCCGCGGCCTGGGCGCCTTGATGCTGGCCGGCGTCGCCGCCATTGCCCTGGGCCTGGACACCGGCGTGCTGGCGCAGCTATCCACTGCCAGCACCGGCGGCCTGGAACAGCACCTGGTGGACCGCGTGCTGGGCGAGAAAAACCGCCCCGTGCAGGCCGCCGCGGTCACCGTCAGCGACACCCAGCCGTTGCCGGTGGAAGGCGACCTGCCGGCGCTGGACGGCGCCGTGCAATGGCTCAACTCGCCACCGCTGACCGCCGAGGCGCTGAAGGGCAAGGTGGTGTTGGTGGACTTCTGGACCTACTCCTGCATCAACTGCCTGCGCACCCTGCCCTACCTCAAGGCCTGGGCCGCCAAGTACCACGACCAGGGCCTGGTGGTGATCGGCGTGCACGCCCCCGAATTCGCCTTCGAGCGCGACGTGGGCAACGTCACCGCGGCCATGAAGAAGCTCGGCATCACCTACCCCGTGGCCATCGACAACGACTACAAGATCTGGCGCGCCTTCGACAACGAATACTGGCCCGCCCACTACTTTGTCGACGCCCAGGGCAAGATCCGCTTCCACCACTTCGGCGAAGGCGAATACGAGCAGTCCGAACGGGTCATCCAGCAACTGTTGCGCGAAGCCGGCCACGGCCAGTTCAACAGCGACCTGGTGAACATCGACGCCCAGGGCGTGCAGCAGGCCGCCGACAACCAGGACATGCGCTCGCCGGAAACCTACGTGGGCTACCGCCGCTCGGAAAACTTCGCCTCCACCCCGGCGCTAGCTGCCGACAAGGACGTCCACTACCAATTGCCGGCCCAGCCGCAGCTGAACCAGTGGGGCGTGGAAGGCCAATGGCGAATCGGCGCCGAACAGGCCACCCTCAGCCAGGCCAACGGCCGAATCGCCTACCGCTTCCAGGCCCGCGACCTGCACCTGGTGCTAGGCCCCGGCACCAACGGCCAGCCGGTGCGCTTCAAGGTGCTGATCGACGGCAAGGCGCCGGGCGATGCCCACGGCACCGACGTGGCGCCGGACGGCAGCGGCCAGGTCACCGAACAGCGCCTGTACCAGTTGGTGCGCCAGCCGGGGGACATCAGCCAGCACACCTTCAGCATCGAATTCCTTGACCCGGGTGTCTCGGCCTATGCCTTCACCTTTGGCTGACCGCCGCCAAGGGCCGGGCGAACGTGCAGGGTTGCTCGACCCGGGCGCCTGAATCAACCCCGACCATGGCCGCAGGCGCCTGTGCGCCCTGCGCCAACCGGCGCCCTAGAGGCGCCGATGGCGGTAATCATCGAAATCGATAGTCACTATGCCCGCAGGTAGTTTTTCCTGCGCGGCGGCCGGTCGTAAAGTTGGCTCCATTTTCTCCACCACCTACTCTGGAGCCTCACCATGAAACCTGTAATCACCTTCAGCCTTGCCCTGTCACTGATGGCCACCGGCAGCGCTTTCGCCACCCCGCAAACTGTCACCAGCCACCCCCAGGCCACCGTGGCCCAGGACGGCGCCGAACACGCCCGCGACCGCAACATGCGCATGGCCGAGAACGGCAGCGAACATGTGCTGCCGCACCAGCATGCGGAGCAGCAGGCGCCGATTTATGTGGCGGAAGTGCGTCGTGAGTTTGGTTCTGACTATCAGCGTTATTGAGATGCTGCGCGGCAAACAGGCCCGGTTCATTGAACCGGGCTTTTTTATGCCCGAACAAACCCGGAAAGCCGCCGGCTCGAGCTTTTGATCTGGCTTTTGATCCGGCTTTTGATCCGGCCTTTGCTTTTGATCTGGCTTTTGATCTGGCTTTTGATCTTGATCTTGATCTTGATCTTGATCTTGGCCCCGTTAAGCGCCCGGGCCGACCGGAGGCGTTGATCAAGCGGGCCTCGGCGGAGCCGAGGAAGACGGAACCGGAGGCGCTTCTATTCCGGGCCGTCGTCCGCTTGAGCGACGCCGGAGGGAGGGGACCCGTAGCG
>NZ_JBSKHP010000047.1:0-23762 GCF_057128625.1 Pseudomonas imperatae
AGGTGTTGCGCCTGGTCGCACCAACACAGATCTGCAATGAACCAACAATGCGGACACCACGATGGCACTGGCATAACTGGCCCGAAACAGATGTAGGAGCCGACCTTGGTCGCGATGCGCCGCGCGGGCGGCGCTCGATCTCGAGGGCGCCAGAAAAACAACGCCGGGCACCTGGTGACCCTGATGCAATCACATGACATGCACTTGAAGCCACTACCGATTTTCAAACCGAGGCAACAGAGAACGAATACAAGGAACGCACGAAATCACCCCCACATCACCACACGGCGAAAGGGTGAAGCATCGTATATAAAGGAGAGGTAAAGCAGAGAATGGAGGCAACCCCACCAGCCACACCCCGGCACACAATGTTCCCGCTGTGGCTGCTCCCTTCCGGGCCTGACCAGGTTAACGGGTAATCGTTGCGGGGGGACCGATGGGGTCACCATAACAACACTCGCCTGGCAGCGAGCGGGGCCATTGTACCGGTCTTGGGCGAAGATACAACCTTTGATTGCAGGAAAAATTCGTAAGAGGTTCAAACACTTGGGTTTACCCCTTCAACGCCTGTTGGCGACGGCACCGCAACGGGGCCAAAAAATTTTCATCCCATTTCTTGAAATCCAATCAGCCAGCCCTATCTGTTCAGTACGCGATGCCGAAGTCGGGTCGCGTACCAAACCTTGCTGATTGTTCAGGAGATTGACCATGACTACCGCATTTTCCCTCGCCCCACTGTTCCGCCATTCCGTGGGCTTCGACCGTTTCAACGATCTGTTCGAGTCGGCGGCGCGTAACGAGCCGGGTAGCAGCTACCCGCCCTACAACGTCGAGAAACATGGCGATGATCAATACCGCATCGTGGTGGCCGCCGCAGGCTTCCAGGAGTCGGACCTTGAGTTGCAGGTAGAGAAAGGCGTGTTGACCGTCAGTGGCGGCAAGCGCGAAGGCAACGGCGAGGCCGTGACCTATCTGCACCAGGGTATTGCCCAACGGGCGTTCAAGCTGTCGTTCCGGTTGGCTGACCATATCGAGGTCAAGGCTGCCGGGCTGGCCAATGGGCTGCTGAATATCGACCTGCTGCGCGTGGTGCCTGAAGAAGCCAAGGCCAAGCGCATCCCTATCAATGGGGTTGGGCAGGCCGCGCTGCAGTAAGCGCGATGTGATGAAGAAGGGCGCCCAATGGGCGCCCTTCTTTTATATACGCTTCTATACCTGCAACACCTCATCCGCCCTGCCCCCGGCTTCCTGGATCACCAGGTGCACGAAGTGCAGCTTGGCGATGACCGCCTGCGGCAGCACGAAGGGATAGAAGTCCGGCTGGCCCATGCTGCGCGACAGCTCATTGAGCATGCCGGCCAGTTCGATCCAGGTGTTGACGAAGGCCAGGAACGCAGGACCGCTGGCGTGCTGGGGATCGTACAGGGTGTCCAGCGGGAACGGCTGGTAATCCAGGTCCATGTCGCGGGCACTCATGCCGAAGCCCAGGGCGGTGTCGACGGCGTCCATCATGTGCAGGTAGTGGGCCCAGGTTTCGGCCCAGTCTTCCCACGGGTGCATGGTGGCGTAGGCGCTGACATAGCGTTGTTGCCAGTCCAGCGGCGCGCCTTGTTCGTAGTGGCGTTGCAGGGCATCCGCGTAGCTTTGGCTGTCGTCGCCGAACAGGTTGCGGAACTCCCCCAGCCAGTGGCTGCCCGCCACCAGCCGGTCCCAATAGTAGTGGCCCACTTCGTGGCGGAAGTGGCCCAGCAGGGTGCGGTAGGGTTCGCGCATCATCACCCGCACCTTTTCCCGGTGGGCGTCGTCGGCTTCCTTTATATCCAGGGTGATCAGGCCGTTGGCGTGGCCGGTCATGGGCGCATTGCCTTCCAGGTCGATGCCGATGAAATCGAAGGCCAGGCCGGTGTCGTCGTCCACCACCTTGGGCACCACGTCCAGGCCCAGATTGATCAGTTGCGAGACCATGCGCCGCTTGGCGGTTTCCACCTTGCGCCAGCGCTCAGGGTTTTCCGCCACGGACAGGTCGGGGATGGTGCGGTTCAGCGCGCACGACACGCAGAAGGTCTCGGGGCTGTCGGCGCGCACCAGCCAATTGCAGGCAGCCGGGGTGTCGAGGTTGGCGCAGCGGCGGAACTGGCCGGCGTCGAGGTCGGCGTCCAACTGCCAGGTGCCTGCCTGCGGGCCGGCCTGCAGCGATGACAGCAGGTTCAGCTCCGGCCAGTAGCCCAGCGCTGCCGAGCAGGCCAGGCACTGGCTGTTGCGGAAGAAGATCGACTGGCCGCACTGGCAGTGCCAGACCTTGCTGTGGCGGTTGTCCTGCCCCACGAAGGGCGCGGCGATGCGGGTGCTCAATTGCTCGAAAAGGCGGTACATGCACGTTCTCCGGGGATGACGGGGGGCAGCGTAGACGCTACAGCGGGGTACTGCTGACCACCCGCAGCGCCAGGCCTTCGTAGGGGTCGAGGGTGATGGTGAATTCGCCGCTGTCGGTGAGGTCGCCTTCCACCCGCTCGTTGATGATGTCCACCACCGGGCCAGGGGCGATGCCCGGCAGGTGCAGGGTCTCCACCAGGCTGTCGGCGCTGAAGTTGAGGGCGGTGATCTGCGTGCCCTTCCCCGCCGGCAGTTCGTGCACCAGCACCAGCAGGCCCGGGTGTTGCACGTCCGGGATAAGGATCTGGCGGCTGGCGGCGATGTCGTAGGCGCGGCGCACGGCGAGGATTTTCTTCAGCTGGCTGGCGAAGGAGTCGGCCTGCTGCAGTTGGCTGGTGATACTGCCATACAGGGTCTGCGGCCGCGGCATGCCGCCGGCGGACAGTTCGGCGCTGGGGTCCAGGTCCACCAGGTCGTAGGCGCCGCGGTGAATCCAGCGGGTGTCGCCGTCCTGCATCAGGTGCGCGACCTGCTCGGCCGGCAGCGGCAAGGCCCCCACCAGGTCCCAGCCCGACAGGGCGAAGACCCCCGGCTGCATGGCGTTGTACATCACCAGCAGCAGGTGGATGTGCTTGATCTTCTGCAGGTCCTCGGCGGTGATGGCCGCCAGGTCGCGGATGCCCAGGGCGGCGGTGATGATGCTGGCCGTGGTGCAGGACACCCCATTGGTGACGAACTTCAGGTTATACGGCGCGTGCTCGCCCGCCAGGCGCTCGTACATCTCCTCGCGAATGTGCTCGCGGAGGATATTGCCCGGGAAGGTCTGGCCCTGGTACAGGTAGGTGTCGTGGGCGTGCAGGGTCCAGAAGTGAACCAATTCGAGGGTCAGCTCGTCATGGTTCTGCAGCGCATGGATCAGCGAGGCCGGGTCGATGCCGAAGTGGTGCACCTGGCGCAGCATCAGCCGCAGGAATTCAGTGTTGCCGGTCAGCAGCGCGTGCTGGTAGGCCGGGCGGGTGATGAAGTCGTAGGACAGGTCGGCGCCGCCCTTGGACATGGTGGCGATGTCATCGATGGTCAGGTTCAGCTCCTGGAAGCTGAAGCCGCCGGCCTTGCGGATGGTGCCGGCCAGCAGTTGGTTGCCGTTCACCGACAGCGGGTGGCTCTCGGACCAGGCGTTGCCCTCGGCGCGGCGCTCCACGCCGAGGAAACCGTTGGCGTCCAGGCGCAGGATGCGTGCGCCCATCACGTCGATGGAATGCAGGGCGTCGCCGATGATCATCTGCTGCGCGGCGAAGGTGGGGTCCAGCCAGTTCAGCGACGGCTGGCCTTCCTTGAAGTAGTGCAGGTACACCCAGCGCCGCGCCTTGCCGTCGACGCCGACGATGACCGGGGTCACGCTCCAGTCGGTCTCCTTCACCCCGGGCTCGAAGAAGATCACCCGCTGCAACTGGCCGACAATGTAGTGCCTGGCCTTGAGCAGGTCGACGGTGTCGGGCGGCAGGTTGCGCGCGTCGCGGCCCGGCTCGACGTCGGGCAGCAGCGGCCAGTCCTCTTCCTTGATTTCGACCATGTGATACAGGCCGGGGTAGTCGGCGTACGCGCGCTCGGCCAGGCGGAAGTCAGCGCCCTTGCCGGTGTGCGAGGGAATCGCGTCGTCGATGACGATGGCGTTGTGGGCAGCGGCGATGCGGCTCAGGCCGAGCATCTCCGCCTCGGTGCCCAGGGCCGGGTCGATGTCGAAGCTCATGCGGTCGAAGTTGCCGTCGACGCTGGGGGTGCGTTCGCGGCCGCGCAGGCCACCGGAGAGTTTCAACGGGCCGTTGTGGATGCCCTGGATGCCGATTTCCGACAGCGCGTGCCACAGGGTTTCATCACCCAGGGCCTGCAACACCGAGCCGCCCTCACGGGTGACGATGGACGCGGGGTAGGCGGTGAACCACACCGAGGCGATGGCCGAGGCGTCCCGCGGCCGGGCTTCGGCGAAGGGCCGTTGCCACAGGCGGGCTTGACCTGCGTAATGAAGGGCGCGTTGCTTGGCGGCGTGGAGCATGGACTGGTCCACGAGCCATTGAATGGTGTCCTGGTCCGGCTGTGACATGGGTGACCCCCGCTGTTTTGGCATTTCCTTATGAGTGCGCTGCGGTGGGATCGTTGCATAAATTGGTAACCCTGTGGGAGCTGGCTTGCCAGCGAGCTTTTGAGGCCCTGAAAAGCTCGCTGGCAAGCCAGCTCCCACAGAAATCGTATGATCAGGCGGTGATGCCGTGGCCTTCCAGGAAGGCGACGAAGGCGTCTTCGTCGAGCACCTTTACGCCCAGCTCGTTGGCCTTGGTCAGCTTGGAGCCGGCACCAGGGCCCGCCACCACGCAGTGGGTCTTGGCCGACACGGAGCCGGCCACCTTGGCGCCCAGGCTTTCCAGCTTTTCCTTGCCCACGTCGCGGCTCATGCGCTCCAGGCTGCCGGTCAGCACCCAGGTCTGGCCGGTGAGGGGCAGGCCTTCGATGACTTTTTTCTCGCTGCCCCAGTGCATGCCGAAGGCTTGCAGCTGTTGCTCCACGGCCAGGGCACGCTGGGCGTTTTCAGGCACCAGGAAGTACTCGCGCACCGCGTCCGCCTGCTTGGCCGCCAGGGCCTGGCGCAGGTCGATGCCGTCGGCGGCGATGATCTTGTCGAGGCTGCCCAGCTTGCTCACCAGTTTCTCGGCGCCGGTGGGGCCGACCGAGCTGATGTCCAGCTTGGCGATCAGCCCGGCCAGGGTGGTGCTGGCGGCGAACTCGGCGTGCACGTCGCCCTGGTCCTGGGGCTCCAGGCCACGCTCCAGCAATTGGCCGATGACCTTACGGTTGTGCGGGTCCTCGAAGAAGCTGTGAATTTCGTACGCCACTTCCAGGCCCACATCGGGCAGGTAAGTAAGCACCTGGGGCAGCGCCACCATGATGCGTTCCAGCGAACCCAGCGAGCGCGCGAGCACCTTGGCGGTCTCCTCGCCCACGTCGGGAATGCCCAGGGCGAAGATGAAGCGCGCCAGGGTCGGGCGCTTGCTGGCGGCGATGGCCTCCAGCAGCTTGTTGCTCGACACTTCGGCGAAGCCTTCCAAGTCGACGATCTGCTCGAAGCCCAGGGTGTAGAGGTCGGCCGGCGAACCCACCAGGCCCTCGTCTACCAACTGCTCGACGCTTTTCTCGCCCAGGCCGTCGATGTCCATGGCCCGGCGCGAGACGAAGTGGATGATCGCCTGCTTCAGCTGTGCGCCACAGGCCAGGCGGCCGACGCAGCGGTACACGGCGCCTTCGCTGACGGTTTCCTTGCCCTTGCTGCGTTTTACCAGTTGCGTGCGCTCCACGTGGGAGCCGCACACCGGGCAGGTCTCGGGGATGTGCACGGGGCGGGCGTCGACCGGGCGGCGCTCGGTGACCACCTGCATCACCTGCGGGATCACGTCGCCGGCGCGGCGGATGATCACCGTGTCGCCGATCATCAGGCCCAGGCGCGCCACTTCGTCCATGTTGTGCAGGGTGGCGTTGGCGACTGTCACACCAGCCACCTTCACCGGCTTCAAACGCGCCACCGGCGTCACCGCCCCGGTACGCCCCACCTGGAATTCCACGTCCAGCAGCTCGGTCAGTTCTTCCATGGCCGGGAACTTGTGGGCGATGGCCCAGCGCGGCTCGCGGGCGCGGAAGCCCAGTTCGCGCTGGCTGGCCAGGCTGTTGACCTTGAACACCACGCCGTCGATTTCGTAGGTGAGCGCGTTGCGGCGCTCGCCGATGTCGCGGTAGTAGGCCAGGCACTCGTCGATGCCGTTGGCCAGTTTCAGCTCGCGGCTGATGGGCATGCCCCAGGCTTTCAGTTGTTCAAGGTTGCCGATGTGGGTGTCGGCGATGTTCTCGGACACCTGGCCCAGGCCGTAGCAGCAGAATTCCAGCGGGCGGCTGGCGGTGATCTTCGAGTCCAGCTGGCGCAGGCTGCCGGCGGCGGCGTTGCGCGGGTTGGCGAAGGTCTTGCCACCCGCCTCCATCTGCGCTTCGTTGAGGCGTTCGAAGCCGGCCTTGGACATGAACACCTCGCCGCGCACCTCCAGGGTGGCCGGCCAGCCCTCGCCGTGCAGCTTGAGCGGCACGTTGCGGATGGTGCGCACGTTGACGCTGATGTCCTCGCCGGTGGTGCCGTCGCCGCGGGTTGCGCCGCGCACCAGCAGGCCGTCCTGGTACAACAGGCTCACGGCCAGGCCGTCGAGCTTGGGCTCGCAGCTGTATTGCACCGCCGCGCCCCCACCGAACAGGTCACCGACCGGCAGGTCCAAACCCTCGGTCACCCGGCGGTCGAACTCGCGCATGTCGGTTTCTTCGAAGGCGTTGCCCAGGCTGAGCATGGGGATCTCGTGGCGCACCTGGCTGAACGCGGTCAGCGCCGAGTTGCCCACGCGCTGGGTGGGCGAGTCGGCGGTCACCAGCTCCGGATGCTCGGCTTCCAGCGCCTTGAGTTCGCGGAACAGCCGGTCGTATTCGGCGTCCGGGATGCTCGGCTCGTCGAGCACGTGGTAGCGGTAGTTGTGCAGGTCCAGTTCGGCGCGCAGTTCGAGGATCCGGGTGTTGGCGGCGGTCATCTTGTGTGTTCTCGTGTAAAGCAAAAGAGCAGCCGGGGCTGCTCTTCAGGTGTTCGGCGATGGTGTTGTGAAACCCCATCGCGACCAAGGTCGGCTCCTACAGGGGCAGGGCCAACGATCTCAACGCTTCTGGGTCAGCGCCCGGCGTTCGAATTCGACAATACGCTGGCGGTAGTGTTCGATGGTCTGGGCGGTCAGCACGCTGCGCTGGTCGTCCTTCAGTTCGCCGTCCAGTTCGTGGGCCAGCTTGCGGGCCGCGGCCACCATCACGTCGAAGGCCTGCTTGGGATGACGCGGGCCTGGCAGGCCGAGGAAGAAGCTCACGGCACGGGTGCTGAAGTGGTCGATGTCGTCCAGGTCGAAGATGCCCGGCTTCACGGCGTTGGCCATGGAGAACAGCACTTCGCCGTTGCCGGCCATGCTTTCGTGGCGGTGGAAGATGTCCATTTCACCAAAGCGCAGGCCGCTTTCAAGGATGTTCTGCAGCAGCGCCGGGCCCTTGAAGCCGCCTTCGGAACGGGAGATCACGCTGATCACCAACACTTCCTCGGCCTGGGGCTGGTCGCGGTGTTCCACCGGGGCAGCGCCCGCGGCGTTGAAGGCCGGGGCCTTGTCGTCCGGGAAGTCGTCCTCGCGGTCGCGGGCGCTGAAGGCCGCCGGCTGCTCGGGCTCCAGCGGCAGGGCGCCCTGGGCCGATTCGGCTACCGCACGTTCGCGCTCACGTTCACGCTCGCGTTCCTGTTTCTTGTTGCGCTTGGGCGCCACCGGCTCGCGCGCAGGGGCGCTCATGGACGGCAGGTCATGCTCGTCCAGGGACGGCTCGCGCTGCTCTTCCAGCACCCGCGACGGGCCCAGCACTTCGGCGCTGTGCTCTTCGTCCGGCAGGTTGGAGAAGCTGCGGTCGAGCCTGAATTTCAATTTGCCCTTGCCGCCGCGCATGCGGCGCCAGCCATCGAAGAGAATACCGGCGATGACAATGACGCCGATGACGATCAGCCACTCGCGCAGACCGATTTCCATTTAATCCTGTGCCTCTATGAAAAATGCTGAAAAATAAAGGGCTTGAACCCCCTTTAAAACGTGGCGCCAACTCTATGTTCTGACAGGCGTTTTCCCCACGCGTACGAAAATATGTCCAATAAACTAGCACGACCAAAGATAACTTTACACCGTCTGTCGCAGCAGATACGCCATTAAAGTGCAAGCGGTCCAAATTCGCTCGCTTTCAGGCGTCGACCATTGCCATCGCCTCCTCTACGTCCACCGCCACCAGGCGCGAGCAACCGGGCTCGTGCATGGTCACGCCCATCAACTGGTCGGCCATTTCCATGGCGATCTTGTTGTGGGTGATGTAGATAAATTGAACCGTTTGGGACATTTCTTTCACCAAGCGGGCATAGCGTCCAACGTTAGCGTCATCCAGCGGGGCGTCAACTTCGTCGAGCATGCAGAACGGCGCCGGGTTCAACTGGAAGATGGAGAACACCAGGGCCAGGGCCGTCAGCGCTTTCTCACCACCAGAGAGCAAATGGATGGTGCTGTTCTTCTTGCCCGGGGGCCGCGCCATGATGGTCACCCCTGTATCGAGTAGATCTTCGCCTGTCAGTTCCAAGTAAGCGCTGCCGCCACCGAAAACTTTTGGGAATAAGGCCTGCAAACCGCCATTTATCTGATCAAAGGTATCCTTGAAGCGGTTGCGGGTTTCCTTGTCGATCTTGCGGATGACGTTTTCCAGGGTGTCCAGCGCCTCCACCAGGTCATCGTTCTGGGCGTCCAGGTAGCGCTTGCGCTCGGACTGCTGCTGGTACTCGTCGATGGCCGCCAGGTTGATGGCGCCCAGGCGTTGGATGCGCGCGTTGATGCGCTCCAGTTCGTCCTCGGCCTCTTTTTCGTTGGCCAGGGGGTCGAGGGTGGCGATCACGCCTTGCAGGTCGTAGCCATCCTCGTGCAATTGTTCCTGCAGGGCGGCGCGCTTCACGCTCAGGCCCTGCCATTCCATGCGGTGCTGCTCCAGCTGGCCGCGGATCATCTGCGACTGCTGCTCGGCCTGGGTGCGGCGCTTCTCGGCGTCGCGCAGTTCGCTGTCGGCGTCTTCCAGGGCCATTTTCGCCTGGCGCATTTCCTCGTCGACGGCCATGCGCCGTTCCAGCAACTCTTCGAGCTTGAGGCGCAGCTCTTCCAGCGGTGCCTCGCCCTCCTCCAGGTTCAGCGACAGCTGCTCGCGCTTCTCGGTCAAGCGCTCGGCCTGCAGCTCCAGGCGCTCCAGGGCCTGGCGGGTGGAGTCGTGCTGGGCGCGCAGGGACCCCAGGCGCACGGCCAGCTGGTGGGCGTGGTCCTTGTGCTGGCGAGCGTCGTGGCGCACCTGGTCGAGGCGTTCGCGCAGGCTGTCGCGCTGGGCCATCAGCAGCTCGCGCTGCTCGGTGTCCTGGGCCATGGCGTCGAGGGCGTCCTGCAGTTGCAGGCGCGACTCGCCCAGCTGCTCGCTTTCCAGCGCGCGCTGCTCGGCCAGTTCCGCCAGCTCTTCGTCGAGCCGACGGCGGCGCAGGGTCAGCTGTTCGGCCTTGGCACGGCCGGCGGACAGCTGGGCCTTGAGTTCGCCCTGCTGGCGGGCCTCGTCGGCCAGCTGGCGGCGCAGTTGCTCGCGGGCCTCTTCCTGCAGCAGTTGCTGCTCGCGCAGACGCTCCAGGCGCTCTTCCAGGCTGGCCAGGGCGGCTTCGCGTTCGTCGCGCTCCAGGCCCAGGTTTTCCAACTCCTGGCCTCGGGCCAGCACGCTGCCCTGGGCATCGCTGGCACGACTGACGCGCAGGAAGTGCCGGCCGACCCAGTAGCCGTCGCGGCTGATCAGGCTCTGCCCGGGCTGCAGCTGCGCGCGGGCGGCCAGCGCTGCCTCCAGGGTTTCCACTGGCTTGACCTGGCCCAGCCAGGGGCTGAGATCGGTGCGGCTGTCGACCTTGTCCAGCAGGCTGCCGGGCAAGGCCGGGGTGCCCGGCGCGGCGCTGAGCAGGCGCAGCTCGCCCTGCTCGAAGCTGCCCAGTGCCAGGCCATTGAAATCATCCACCAGCACCGCTTGCAGGTCAGCGCCCAGCACGGCCTCCACCGCCAGCTCCCAGCCGGCTTCCACGCGCAGGCCTTCGGCCAGGCGCGGGCGCTGGTCCAGCTGCTGGTCGCGCAGCCACTCGGCGGTGCCGGTGCCTGGGTCCAGGGCAGCCTGTTGCAAGGCTTCCAGGGAGGCCAGGCGGCCGTTCAGGCGTTGCAGCTCGCCCTGGGCCTGCTGCTGGTCGCGGGTGGCCTGTTGCAGTTGCTCGCGCAGCTGCTCCAGGCGCTCCACCTGCTGGGCCTCGCTGGCCTGCAGCTCTTCGATGAGCATGTCGCTGGCGGCCAGTTGCTCGCCCAGTTCCAGGATGGCGGCGTCCTCAGGGTCGGCAGCCAGTTGCGCGCGCTCCTCGCCCAGGCGCCTCTGGCGATCGCCCAGGCGCTCCATGGACTGGTCCAACTGCTGGATGCGCGACTGCTGCACCTCGGCCTGGCGGCGCGGCTCGGCGGAGCGGGTGTTGAAGCTGTCCCATTGTTCCTGCCAGCCGTGCATGGTGGCTTCGGACTCTTCCAGGGCAGCCGCGGCCTCTTCGGCGGCGGCGCTGGTCATTTCCTGCTCGGGCGCGAGCATCTCCAGCTCTTCGCCCAGGGTGGCCAGCAACGTGCGATCGTGACCCAGGTGTGATTCGGTTTCCTGGCGGGAACGCTCGGCTTCCTTCAGGTCATCCTGCAACTGGCGCAGGCGCTGCTGGCCGTGCTGGATGTTCTGCTCGACGCGGGCAATGTCACCGCCCACGGAATAGAAGCGGCCCTGCACCAGGTTGAAACGCTCGGACAGGTCGTGATGGCCGTCGCGCAGGCGCTCGATGGCCGCGTCGGCGTTGCGCTGCTCGGCCACCAGGGCCTCGAAGCTGACCTCCTGGGTGCCGATGACCGCTTCGCGCTGGGCCACCTGTTCATTCAGTGCCTGCCAGCGCAGGGCCGACAGCTGGGCCTTGAGCTGGCGCTCCTCGGCCTTGTATTCCTGGTACTTCTCGGCGGCCTGGGCCTGGCGGTGCAAGCGTTCGAGCTGGCGTTCCAGCTCTTCGCGCAGGTCGGTCAGGCGCTCCAGGTTTTCGTGGGTGCGGCGGATGCGGTTCTCGGTCTCGCGGCGGCGCTCCTTGTACTTGGAGATGCCCGCGGCTTCCTCGATGAAGTTGCGCAGCTCCTCGGGCTTGGCCTCGATCAGCTTGCTGATCATGCCCTGCTCGATGATGGAATAGCTGCGCGGGCCCAGGCCGGTGCCCAGGAAAATGTCGGTGATGTCCTTGCGGCGGCACTTGGTGCCGTTGAGGAAGTAGGTGTTCTGGCTGTCGCGCGTCACCTTGCGGCGGATGGAAATCTCCGCGTAGGCGGCGTATTCGCCCACCAAGGTGCCGTCGCTGTTGTCGAACACCAGTTCGATGCTGGCCTGGCTCACCGGCTTGCGGCTGGTGGAGCCGTTGAAGATGACGTCGGTCATCGACTCGCCGCGCAGGTTCTTCGCCGAGCTTTCGCCCATCACCCAGCGCACGGCGTCGATGATGTTGGATTTGCCGCACCCGTTGGGCCCCACCACCGCCGCCATGTTGCTGGGGAAGTTGACCGTGGTGGGGTCGACGAAGGACTTGAACCCCGCCAGCCGGATGCACTTCAGGCGCATGTCAGCGGTTCGCCAGGGCGGCCAGCACCAACTGGCAACTGCGCTGGGTGTAATCGCCCAGCACCGTGCGGATGCGCACCAGGTCGCGGGCCACCACGGCGTCCAGCAGGCTGTCGAACAGCGCCAGGTAGTCGCCCATGGTGGCCTTGCGCTGCTCCAGCGCCAGGTAATAGGTGCGGCTCATGGCCGGCTGCAGGTTCTCGACGGTTTCCTGCAGGTAGGGGTTGTCGGCGAACGGGTAGGCGGCGCGCATCACGTTGAAGCTGTCCTCGACGAAGGCCTTGATGTCCTGGCGCTCGAGGCTGGCGGTGAGGCGCTGCTGGATGGCCACGAACGGCTCGAGCTCGGCCGGGCCCTGCCAACGCAGGGCCACGGCGTTGCCGAGCAGGATGTACATCTCGCTCATCAAGGCGCACAGGCTCTGCACCTTATGGGCGCTGAGTTCGGTCACGTGTGCACCGCGACGCGGCAGGATGGCGATCAGATGGCGCCGCTCCAGGATCAGCAGCGCTTCGCGCACCGAGCCGCGGCTGACATTGAGCGCCGCCGTGACCTTCTGTTCCTGAATGCGCTCACCGGGCGCAAGTTCGCCCTGGATGATGCGTTCGGCCAGGTAATCGGCGATTTGCTCGGAGAGGCTGTCCGGCGCCTTGAACGTCATGGTTGTCCTTCAAACTCTTCAAACGTGGCAAGCGGCGAAGTGTAGCGCACTTGCCCCCCGGAAACGCAGAGGGCGACATGGCCTTTTGGCATGGAATAAGCAAATAAATCAAATGTTGCCTGCAGGCGAGATTTCCACTCGCCCGAAATCCTGACTTTTGAGTCAGAAAACTGTTGACCGCAAAGTCAGAACTGCTAAATTCAATGCTATCGGTCAACAACAATAAATGTGTCAGCGAGGCCTTCCGTGATCCAGTTTCTACTCAACAGGGAATTGCGCAGTGAACACGCCCTGGACCCCAACCTCACCGTGCTGGAATACCTGCGCACGCACCTGAAAAAGCCCGGCACCAAGGAGGGCTGCGCCAGCGGCGACTGCGGCGCCTGCACCGTGGTGGTGGCGGAACTGGAAGGCGAGGCCTTGCGCTACCGCAGCCTGAACTCGTGCCTCACCTTTGTCTCGTCGCTGCACGGCAAACAGCTGATCTGCGTCGAAGACCTCAAGCACAAGGGCCAGTTGCACAGCGTGCAGCAGGCCATGGTCGACTGCCACGGCTCGCAGTGCGGCTTCTGCACCCCGGGCTTCGTGATGTCGCTGTTCGCCCTGCAGAAGAACAGCGCCGAACCCGACTCGCACAAGGCCCACGAGGCCCTGGCCGGCAATCTGTGCCGCTGCACCGGCTACCGCCCTATCCTGGCCGCTGCCGAACAGGCCTGCTGCCAGCAGGCACCGGACCAGTTCGACGCCGCCGAGGCCGAGACCATCGCCCGCCTCAAGGCCATCGTCCCCACCGAGACGGGTGAACTGAACAGCGGCGACAAACGCTGCCTGGTACCGCTGACCGTCGCCGACCTGGCCGACCTGTATGGCTCGCACCCCGAGGCACGGCTGCTGGCCGGCGGCACCGACCTGGCGCTGGAAGTGACGCAGTTCCACCGCACCCTGCCGGTGATGATCTACGTGGGCAACGTCGCCGAAATGAAGCGCATCGAGCACTTCGACGACCGCCTGGAGATCGGCGCTGCCACGCCACTCACCGACTGCTACGACGCACTGAGCGCCGAATACCCGGACTTTGGCGAACTGCTGCACCGTTTCGCCAGCCTGCAGATCCGCAACCAGGGCACCCTGGGCGGCAACATCGGCAACGCCTCACCCATCGGCGACAGCCCGCCCCTGCTGATTGCCCTGGGCGCGCAGATCGTGCTGCGCAAGGGCAACGCCACGCGCACCCTGGCGCTGGAAGACTATTTCATCGACTACCGCATCACCGCGCGCCAGGAGAGCGAGTTCATCGAGAAGATCATCGTGCCCCGCGCCCAGGCCGGGCGCAGCTTCCGCGCCTATAAAGTGTCGAAACGCCTGGACGATGACATCTCCGCCGTGTGCGCCGCCTTCAACCTGGCGTTGGAAGACGGCGTGGTCACCGACGTGCGCGCCGCCTTCGGTGGCATGGCCGCCATTCCCAAGCGCGCCCAGGCCTGCGAAGCCGCGTTGCTGGGCAAGGTGTTCAACAATGCCACGCTGGAAGCCGCCTGCGCCGCCCTGGCCGAGGACTTCACGCCGCTGTCCGACTTCCGCGCCAGCAAGGAATACCGCCTGCTGGCCGCCCAGAACCTGCTGCGCAAGTACTTCATCGAGCAGCAATCGCCTTACATCGAGACCCGGGTGACCGCTTATGTCTAACCATCACGGCGAAACCCTCACCCAGGCGCAACTGGCCGAACGCTTTGCCCAGGGCCTGACCACTGGCGTTGGCCGCAGCGTCAAGCACGACAGCGCCGACAAGCATGTTTCCGGCGAGGCGCAGTACATCGACGACCGCCTGGAATTTCCCAACCAGCTGCACGTGTACGCACGGCTGTCGGACCGCGCCCACGCGCGGGTGGTGAAGATCGACACCACGCCCTGCTACGCCTTCCCCGGCGTGCGCATTGCCATTACCCACGAAGACATCCCGGGCCTGAAGGACATCGGCCCGCTGCTGCCCGGCGACCCGCTGCTGGCCATCGACCTGGTGGAGTTCGTCGGCCAACCGGTGGTGGCGGTGGCCGCGCGCGACCTGGAGACCGCGCGCAAGGCGGCCATGGCCGCGATTATCGAATACGAAGACCTGGAACCGGTGCTCGACGTGGTCGAGGCCTTCCGCAAGCAGCATTACGTGCTCGACAGCCACACCCACAAGCGTGGCGACGCCGACACCGCCCTGGCCAGCGCCCCGCACCGCCTGCAAGGCACCCTGCACATCGGCGGCCAGGAGCACTTCTACCTGGAAACGCAGATCTCCTCGGTGATGCCCACCGAGGACGGCGGCATGATCGTCTACTGCTCCACCCAGAACCCCACCGAGGTACAGAAGCTGGTGGCCGAGGTGCTGGACGTGTCGATGAACAAGATCGTCGTCGACATGCGCCGCATGGGCGGCGGCTTCGGCGGCAAGGAAACCCAGGCGGCCAGCCCGGCGTGCCTGTGCGCGGTGGTCGCGCACCTCACCGGCCAGCCGACCAAGATGCGCCTGCCGCGGGTGGAAGACATGTCCATGACCGGCAAGCGCCACCCCTTCTACGTCGAATACGACGTGGGCTTCGACGACAGCGGCCGCCTGCACGGCATCAACATGGACCTGGCCGGCAACTGCGGCTACTCGCCGGACCTGTCGGCATCCATCGTCGACCGCGCCATGTTCCACGCCGACAACTCGTATTACCTGGGCGACGCCACCATCAACGGCCACCGCTGCAAGACCAACACCGCCTCCAACACCGCCTACCGCGGCTTCGGCGGCCCCCAAGGCATGGTCGCCATCGAGGAGGTGATGGACCGCATCGCCCGCCACCTGGCGCTGGACCCGCTGGCCGTGCGCAAGGCCAACTACTACGGCAAGACCGAGCGCAACGTCACCCACTACTACCAGACGGTGGAGCACAACCTGCTGGAGGAAATGACCGCCGACCTTGAGGCCAGCAGCGAATACCAGGAGCGCCGCGAATCCATCCGCCGCTTCAACGCCCACAGCCCGGTGCTGAAGAAAGGCCTGGCGCTGACCCCGGTGAAATTCGGTATCTCGTTCACCGCCAGCTTCCTCAACCAGGCAGGCGCGCTGATCCATATCTACACCGACGGCAGCATCCACCTCAACCACGGCGGCACCGAGATGGGCCAGGGGCTCAACACCAAGGTCGCGCAGGTGGTGGCCGAGGTGTTCCAGGTGGACATCGGCCGCATCCAGATCACCGCCACCAACACCGACAAGGTGCCCAACACCTCGCCGACGGCAGCCTCCAGCGGCGCCGACCTGAACGGCAAGGCCGCGCAGAACGCTGCCGAGACCATCAAGCAGCGCCTGGTGGAGTTTGCCGCGCGCAAGTACGCGGTCAGCGAGGAAGACGTCGAATTCCGCAACGGCCACGTGCGCGTGCGCGAACTGGTGATGCCGTTCGCCGACCTGATCGTGCAGGCGTGGATGGGCCAGGTGTCGCTGTCCAGCACCGGCTACTACAAGACCCCGAAGATCTTCTACGACCGCAGCCAGGCGCGCGGCCGGCCGTTCTACTACTTCGCCTTCGGCGCCGCCTGCGCCGAGGTGGTGGTCGACACCCTGACCGGCGAGTACAAGATGCTGCGCACCGACATCCTGCACGACGTGGGCGCCTCGCTGAACCCGGCCATCGACATTGGCCAGGTGGAAGGCGGCTATATCCAGGGCATGGGCTGGCTGACCACCGAGGAGCTGGTGTGGAACGCCAAGGGCAAGCTGGTGACCAACGGCCCGGCCAGCTACAAGATCCCGGCGGTGGCCGACATGCCGGCCGACCTGCGGGTGAAGCTGGTGGAAAACCGCAAGAACCCCGAAGACACGGTGTTCCATTCCAAGGCCGTGGGCGAGCCGCCGTTCATGCTCGGAATTGCCGCCTGGTGCGCGATCAAGGACGCGGTAGCGAGCCTGGCGGATTACAAGGTGCAGCCCAACATCGACGCCCCGGCCACGCCGGAGCGGGTGTTGTGGGGGTGCGAGCAGATGCGTAAGGCCATGGCCGCCAGCGCCACCCCAATCACCGAGGAGGTCACCTCATGACCCCCGTAGCAGCTGCCGCCAGGCTGCGTCGAATTCACCCCTTAAATTGCGGCGTCCATGACGCGGCCTGCGGCCGCTGCTACGGAGGGTATGTGCATGAATAACTGGATCAGCGCCCTCGCCGAGCTGCAGCAGCAGGGCGAACCCTGCGTGCTCGTCACCATCATCGAGGAGCAGGGCTCCACCCCACGCAACGCAGGCTCGAAAATGGTGGTCAGCGCCACCCAGCTGTACGACACCATCGGGGGCGGGCACCTGGAATACAAGGCCATGCACATCGCCCGCGAGATGCTCGCCAACGGCCGCCAGGGCACACACCTGGAGCGCTTCAGCCTGGGCGCCAGCCTGGGCCAGTGCTGCGGCGGCGTCACCGTGCTGCTGTTCGAGCCCATGGGCCAGGTGCAGGCGCGCATCGCCGTGTTCGGCGCCGGCCACGTCGGCCGCGCGCTGGTGCCACTGCTGGCCGCCCTGCCCTGCCGCGTCACCTGGATCGACTCGCGCGAGCAGGAATTCCCCGCGCAGCTCCCCGAGGGGGTGCGCAAGATCGTCAACGAAGAACCGGTGGACGAAGTCGACAACCTGCCGCCGGGCAGCTACTGCATCGTCATGACCCACAACCACCAGCTCGACCTGGAGCTGACCGCGGCTATCCTCAAGCGCAACGATTTCACCTGGTTCGGCCTGATCGGTTCGAAGACCAAGCGGGTGAAATTCGAACACCGCCTGCGCGACCGCGGCTTCGACCCCCAGGTTGTGCAACGCATGAGGTGCCCTATGGGCCTGGCCGACGTCAAAGGCAAATTGCCGATTGAAATCGCCGTGTCCGTGGCCGCCGAAATCATCGCCACCTACAACGCCAACTTCGGCCTGGCCACTGCCGGTGCCGAACCCATTGCCCAACTGCTGCCGCACTCGCGACGCAGCCAAGCCTGAGACATTGATACCCATGAGCCTGACCCGCAAAGCCTACCGCGCCGCCATCCTGCACAGCATCGGCGACCCCGCCGAAGTAGGCATCGACGCCTCTTATGAATACTTCGCCGACGGCCTGCTGGTGGTGGAGCACGGCGTGATCGCCGCCGTCGGCCACGCCGAGGCGCTGCTGCCGAGCCTGCCAGCCGACGTTGCCATCGAGCACTTCGCCGACGCGCTGATTACCCCCGGCTTCATCGACACCCACATCCACCTGCCGCAGACCGGCATGATCGCCTCCTACGGCGAGCAGCTGCTGGACTGGCTGAACACCTACACCTTCCCGTTCGAAAGCCAGTTCGCCGACAAGGCCCATGCCGATGAAGTGGCGGACATCTTCATCAAGGAACTGCTGCGCAACGGCACCACCACCGCGCTGGTGTTCGGCAGCGTGCACCCCGAGTCGGTGAACGCCTTCTTCGAGGCGGCCGAAAAGCTCGACCTGCGCATGATCGCCGGCAAGGTGATGATGGACCGCAACGCGCCGGACTACCTGGTGGACACCGCCGAAAGCAGCTACGCCGACAGCAAGGCGCTGATCGAGCGCTGGCACGGCAAGGGCCGCCTGCACTACGCGGTCACCCCGCGCTTCGCGCCCACCAGCACCCCCGAGCAACTGACCGTGGCCGGCCAGCTGCTCAAGGAATACCCGAACGTCTATATGCAGACCCACATCAGCGAGAACCTCAAGGAGATCGAGTGGGTGAAGGCGCTGTTCCCCGAGCGCAAGGGCTACCTGGACGTGTACGACCACTACCAGCTGCTGGGCGAGCGCTCGGTGTTCGCCCACGGCGTGCACCTGTGCGACGAGGAATGCGCGCGCCTGGCCGAGACCGGCTCGGCGATTGCCTTCTGCCCCACCTCGAACCTGTTCCTGGGCAGCGGCCTGTTCAACCTGCCCCAGGCCGAGAAGCACAAGCTCAACGTCGGCCTGGGCACGGACGTGGGCGGCGGCACCAGCTTCTCGCTGCTGCAGACGCTGAATGAAGCCTACAAGGTGATGCAACTGCAGGGCGCGCGCCTGAGCCCATTCAAATCACTGTACCTGGCCACCCTGGGCGGCGCCCGGGCGCTGCGCCTGGAAGACAAGGTGGGCAACCTGCAGCCGGGCAGCGACGCCGACTTCGTGGTGCTGGACTACAACGCCACGCCGCTGCTGGGCTACCGCATCCAGCAGTCCAAGAGCATTGAAGAGACATTGTTTGTGCTGACCACCCTGGGGGATGACCGCACCGTGCAGCAGACCTATGCGGCGGGGCGCAAGGTGCATCAGCGTTGATCCCGGACGCGGCCTGCGGCCGCTGCTACACCCCCTGTAGCAGCGGCCACAGGCCGCGTCCGTTATTTACCACCCTTCTTGCCCTGCAACAGGTGCGAGAACACCGCATGCAGGTCGTCCGAAGCGCTTTCCTCGTCCAGGTTGAGCTTGCTGTCGATGTGGTCCATGTGGTGCATCATCAGGTCCACCGCCAGGGCCGCGTCGCGGGCCTCGATGGCGTCGATCAGCTGGGTGTGTTCATCGTAGGAGCAGTGCGAGCGGTTACCGCTTTCGTACTGGGCGATGATCAGCGAGGTCTGCGACACCAGGCTGCGCTGGAAGCTGATCAGCGGTGCGTTTTTCGCCGCCTCGGCCAGCTTGAGGTGGAATTCCCCCGACAGGCGAATGCCGGCGCCACGGTCGCCGCGCGAGAAGCTGTCGCGCTCATCCAGCACCATCTGCCGCAGTTCGGCCAGTTGCTCGGCCGTGGCGTGCTCCACCGCAAGCTCGGTGATGGCGCGCTCCACCATGCGGCGGGCGAAGAACACCTGCCGCGCCTCTTCCACGCTGGGGCTGGCCACGACCGCGCCGCGGTTGGGGCGCAACAGCACCACGCCTTCATGGGCCAGGCGCGACAGCGCGCGGCGAATGATGGTGCGGCTGACGCCGAAGATCTCACCCAGCGCTTCCTCGCTCAATTTGGTCCCGGGCGCCAGGCGCTGTTCGAGAATGGCCTCGAAAATATGGGCGTAGACGATGTCGTCCTGGGTGCCGAGGCGCCCGGCCTTGGCCGCGCGCGTAGGTTTCTTGAGAGGTTGCAGCTGTTCGTTCATGGGCACTCGAAGGTGAAGGTTTTGCGGCAGTAAGGCCCATTGTACACAGGGCCACGGGCTTGTGTCAGTTCAAGCATAGCGGCACTTGGCAACCACTGGCGACGGCCATATAGCGCGATCGGCAAATAAACTGCGCACAAAATCAAAAACATTATTTGCATTATTTGTATACAAACGCATAATCCCCTCGAGCGACTTTCCTGACCCAGAGGTCAAATAATAACGGGTCGCCGGCACCACCACCTTTACCTGCCTCACGGGGCCGCGCGCAGGTGCGCACGGCTTCGGAAAACAACAAAAGCCTTGAGGAGTAACTCGCTGTGGAAAGCAATAAATCCGAAGCCGCCCCCCTGGACCTGGCCCCGCCCCTGCGGCGCGGCCTGCTGGAACGCCTGTTCAAGCTGAGCGTGCATGGCACCACGGTGCGCACCGAACTGATCGCCGGCCTGACCACCTTCATTACCATGGCCTACATCATCTTCGTCAACCCCAACATCATGGCCGACGCCGGCATCGACCATGGCGCGGCATTCGTCGCCACCTGCATCGCCGCCGCCCTGGGCTGCCTGCTGATGGGCCTGTACGCCAACTGGCCAGTGGGCCTGGCGCCGGGCATGGGCCTGAACGCGTTCTTCACCTACACCGTGGTCGGCACCATGGGCTACTCGTGGCAGACAGCCCTGGGTGCGGTGTTCGTCTCCGGCGTGCTGTTCATGGTGCTGACCCTGTCGCGGGTGCGCGAGTGGCTGCTCAACAGCATCCCGGTCAGCCTGCGCCATGCCATGGGCGCCGGCGTCGGCTTGTTCCTGGGCGTCATCGGCCTGAAGACCTCGGGCATTATCGTCGCCAGCCCGGCCACGCTGATCAAGCTCGGCTCGCTGCATGAGGCCGGGCCCCTGCTGACCGCGCTGTGCTTCCTGATGATTGCCGTGCTCAGCTACCACCGGGTGTTCGGCGCCATCCTCATCAGCATCGTCAGCGTCACCCTGATCGGCTGGGGCCTTGGCATCGTGCAATACGGCGGGGTGTTCTCGCTGCCGCCCAGCCTGGCGCCCACCTGGATGGCCATGGACGTGGCCGGGGTGTTCAACGTCAGCATGATCAGCGTGGTGCTGGCCTTCCTGTTCGTGCACATGTTCGACACCGCCGGCACGCTGATGGGCGTGGCCCAGCGCGCCAACCTGGTGAACGCCGAGGGCCGCATCGAAAACCTCTCCCGCGCCCTGAAGGCCGACAGCGCCTCCAGCGTGTTCGGCGCCATGGTCGGCGTGCCACCGGTGACCAGCTACGTGGAAAGTGCCGCGGGCGTGGCCGCCGGTGGCCGCACCGGGCTGACGGCGGTCACCGTGGGCCTGCTGTTCGTCGCAGCGATGTTCTTCGCGCCGCTGGCTGGCATGATTCCGGCTTATGCTACCGCCGGCGCGCTGATCTACGTGGCCATGCTGATGATGGGCGGCATGGCCCACATCAACTGGGACGAGGCCACCGACAGCATTCCGGCCATCGTCACCCTGATCATGATGCCACTGACCTTCTCGGTGGCGGACGGCATTGCCCTGGGCTTCATCACCTACGTGGCCTTGAAGGCAGGCACCGGCAAGCACCGCGATATCTCGGTGAGCCTGTGGGTGCTGTGTGCGATATTCATCGCCAAGTTTGTGTTCTTGTAATATTTCGGCTTCACCGCCGCCCGTAGCCGCTGCCGACAGGCTGCGCTGGCCCTTGAGTACGCTGTAGATTTGCGGCGTAGCAGAGGGCCAGCGCAGCCTGCGGCAGCGGCTACGGATTTGTGCGAAGGCCTTATCCAAGGAGAAAAACAATGAGTGTGGAAACCTGGCTGTTGTTCAGCGCCGCGGCGCTGGTGGTGATCGTCATCCCCGGCCCTTTGTCGCTGCTGATGATTGGCAACAGCCTGAACTACGGCCTGCGCCGCTCCTACCCAGCGTTCCTGGGTGGCGTGAGTGCTTCCATCTGCCTGCTCAGCGCCTCGGCGCTGGGCCTGGGGGCGTTGTTGATGGCTTCGGAGCAGGTGTTCAGCGCGCTGAAGATCGTCGGCGCGCTGTACCTGTTCTACCTCGCCTGGCAAAGCTGGCAGCAGTCGCGCCGCGCGCCCAGCGCCGCCGAGGTGCCCGCTGCCCTGCCCGCGCCACGCTTTGGCGCGCTGTTCTGGCGCGCGTTCGCGCTGGGCGCCAGCAACCCCAAGGACATCCTGTTCTTCGCCGCCTTCCTGCCGCAGTTCCTCAACGCCGAGCACTCGCTGGCGGCGCAACTGGGCATCATGATCGCCACCTGGGCGGTGCTCGACCTGCTGTGCAAGCTGGGTTACGGCCTGGGTGCCCACGGCGCGGCGCGCTACCTGCGCAGTGGCCGCGGGCAGAGCTGGTTCAACCGCGTCAGCGCGGCGTTGTTCGGGGGTGCGGGGACGGCGGCGCTGCTCAGCCGAGGCTGAAGCGACGCGGCCGCTGCTACGCACACCTGTAGCAGCGGCCGCCAGGCCGCGTCCCGGGATGTCAGCGTTGCGCTTGCTGCTGCCCCAGCAGGTTGCCGATGAAGCCGGCGAACTGCTCCACGGTCATCTTCTGGCCGTTGAAGGTCACCATGCCGTCGGCGTAGTGCAGGCGGCTGGTGACGTTGTCACCCTCGACCTTGCCCAGCTGGCTCATCACTGCCATGCCGCTGATGGAATCGCTGACGTTCTTGGCCTGCAACGCCACCGCGTCCTTGTCGGTCTGGCCCTGCAGGTGCGCCTGGGCGCTGGCCAGGTCCATCAGCATGGGCTTGGACAGGGTGACGTTGGCGTCCAGCAGGCCGATCACCTTCTTGCCCAGGCCTTCGGACGGCTGGTCCAGGGTGCCCGGGTTCGCCAGGTCGACCACAAGGTTAGCCTGGCTTTCACCGTTGGCGGTCTTCAGCGACAGTTTTTCCAACTCGATGTGCGGCTTGGCCGCCAGCAGCGCCAGCAGGTCGGTGTTCAACTGCTGCTGGTCGGCAGCGCTCAGCTTCAGCGCCAGGGGCACGCCGGCAGCTGCGGCAGCCTGTTGTTGCGGGGCGATCTTGGCGACGTACAGCGCATACAGCGACTTGCTGGCCGGGATGTCGAAATTATTCAGCTTCCACACCATCTGCGCCGCACCAATCGGCTGGTTGCCGACGGTGATGGAGGCGATCTCGTAGGTAGCCTCGGCGGCCAGCTTGCCTTCCACCTCCTGCATCAGGCCGCTGCCGCTGAAACCAGTCACCGCCACGGCCGGGGCGTTGGGGGTCTGCACGTTGGCGCTGGCCAGCTTGAGCTCGGTGTGGCCCAGGTAGAACCCGGACTCGCCCTTGGTGCCGCCGCTGTAAATGGTCAGGCCCTTGGCGTCGGCATGCACCGGGCCGTTCTCGCCGGCAACGTCGACGGAAAGGCTATCCATGTTGCCCGTCAGCTCATATTTGTGGGCATCAGCGGTGCCGTTGACGGTCAAGGTCAGGCCCGAGAACTTCAGGGTTTTGCCCGGTTCCTTGGACTCGAGCGGCAAGAAGTCGAAAGTGGTCTCGCTGCTCAGCCCGTAGTGGATGACCGAGCGGCCCTTGACCGGCACCTGGCCGTTGTTCATGGCGAACCACTTGGCCGAGTCGGGGCTGTTTTCCAGCTCGGTGTTGCTGGCGGCCATCACCGGCGCCAGGCGCAGGGTCAGCAGGCGCGACAGCGGCAGCGGGCCGTGCTCGATATGGTCCACCAGGAGGAAATGCGCTGGCTGGGCGTGGGGCAGTTGCACGTTCAGGCGGTAGTGGGCGGTGCTGCTGAACAGATGGCGGTCCAGCGACACCAGCTCGGCGCTGAACTGCGGGCTGCCGTCGGCGTTGCGGCCCGACTGGGCCATCTGCGTGTTGGCCTGGGCGATGGCGTCCTGCAGCACGCCCTCAAGACGCGTGCCCGTGTACCAGGCCCCGGCCGTGGCCACGACGCCGGCGGCAATGATGACACCGGCTGCTATACCTACTGCTTTTTTCATAAATCGACTCGACGAGTTCCATTCGGTGGGTGGAGGTATCGACTCGATAGTAGCGCGAAAGGTGCTGCCGCCAGGCAAAAAAAGCTCCCCCGCCCCACCGTTGCGGCGTGGGGTTTGCCTGTGATCTGCATGTGATCTGCTTGTGATCTGCTTGTGATCTGCTTGTGATCTGGCCGTTGATCTTGATCTGGCTGTTGATCTTGATTGTATGCCCCGTAAAGCGCCCGGGCCGACTGGAGGCGTTGACCAGGCGGCAGCCCGCAGGGCCCTT
>NZ_JBSKHP010000048.1:0-21081 GCF_057128625.1 Pseudomonas imperatae
CCCCGGCTACGCCAGGGACCGCTTGATCAACGCCTCCAGTCGGCCCGGGCGCTTTACGGGGCATACAATCAAGATCACAAGCAAGATCACAAGCAAGATCAACAGCAACTCACAAACCAGCTTCACCTCGTTGCATCACGTCACCGTGTGCTCCACCCTCTGCGCAAACCCCCACCGCGCAAACTCCGGTGCGAACTCATCCAGCGTCAGCAACCCCATGCACGCCATGGCGCCGGTCTGATGCAATTGGCCGCGGGCCAATTTGCACGCCAGCAACACCGTGGCCATGCACGGAATCTCCGGGCCATTGCCCCCCGGCGCAGTCAGCTGCCAGGTGCACTCCACGCCACGGCCGTCGGCGCCCACGCCCTTGAGCCGCACGCGCATGCCGCCCAGGTCACTGCCAAAGCGGTCCAGCAGCACATTGGCCCAGCGGTTCAAGCGCGCGGCGTGCTGGGCAATCGGCAGCGGTAGGCCCACCCGCCGCAACGCCGCCACCAGCCACAAGCCCAGGTGCTGGATGCGCAGCTCCAGGGCAGCATGGAAGCTCACCTCGCGCACGCCGGGGTAGCGCGCCGGGAACAGTTCCAGGTCGGGCACGTCGCAGGCTGCGCCCCAGCGCTGGCCGATGCCTTCGAAGCTGAAGCGGCGCAGGTTCTGCCAGCCGTGGACGGTGGCCCAGCGGCCGTTGTGCCAGCGCTTGAAGCCCTGGCCGGCGTAGCCGAACACCGCCTTGATCGTCGCTTCGCCGCGTGGCGCCTGCTGGCCGGGGGCGATGGCCACCTGCACGCTGTCCAGGCGTGCCCAGCCGGCGCTCAGGTGGTCGACCACGGCGGTGGACAGGCCGGGCAGGGTGCTGGCGCCGCTGACCGCCAGCACCCCGGCGGCGCTGGCAGCGGTGTGCACGTTGGCGCGGAAGTCGGCGACGAAATCGCGGCCGTCGGACAGGTCCAGGTAATGCGCGCCGACCGCGCAGGCGGCCAGCGCCACGCGGTAGTCCTGGCCCTGGTAGGGGCCGGCGCAGTGGATCACCAGTTGCGGCCGCAGGTCGGCCAGTTGGCTTTGCAACCGCGGGCTGTCGATGTCCAGGGGCGCGGTGGTAATGGCGCTGAGCGGCCCGAAGAAGGTGCTGCCGCTGACCGGCTTGCGGCCGGTGGCCACCAGTTCCAGGCCCGGCTCCATGGCCAGGCGGCGGCAGATGCGGGCGCCGAAGTTGCCCAACCCGCCGATGACGATCACGCGCATGTACTGTCCTTGATGCTAGGGCGATGCCCGCCAGTATAGGGGCTAGCCGGCCTGGCCGGTAACCGCCTGCTGCTGGCGCCGGTACTGCCCCGGCGGCAGGCCGTGGATATGGCGGAAACGCCGGGAAAAATAGGCCTCGTCGGCGAACCCGCACAGCCGCGCGATCTCGCCCACCGGCTTGAGGCTGTCCAGTAGCAGCTGCCGGGCCAGGTGCATGCGCCGCTCCAGCACCAGCTCGCTGAAGCTCTTGCCAATCTCCTTTTTCAGCCAGTGGGTCAGGTAGTGGGGCGACAGGTAGGTGGCGGCCGCCACCTTCTTCAGGTCCAGCTCCGGGTCGGCCAGGTGCGTGCGCACGTAGGTGGACATGCGCTTGAGCGCATCACGCCGGCTGAGCTGGGCGGCATTGCTGCTGGCCAGGGCCTTGAGCGGCTCGGCGTACTGGCTGCAGACGCCGCCGATCAGCTGCAGCAGCAGGCCCTTGAGCGACTCGCGCATGCCGAACTGGCGGTCGCGGTCCAGCGCGTGCATCTGCTCCAGCAAGCCGCACACCTGGGCGAAGGGCGCGGGCTCGAGGATGAAGTCCAGGTGCTCCTGGAAGCGAAACGGCGCCAGCTCCGGGGCCAGGGCGATCGACACGTCCTCAAGATCCAGCGGGTCGCAGCTCAGGTGCGGCAGCAGGAAGGCCTGGGAGAAGTTGATCAACTGGAAATGCGCGTGCGCAGGGTGCGGGATCATGTGCACCCGGTGCGGCAGGATGAACGCCAGGGCGCGGCTGGGGAAGGGCCGCTGCACGTTGCCGATGTGCTGCACGGTGTCGCCGCCCAGGTTCACCTGAATCTGGAAATACTCGTGGCGGTGCGGGGCGGTCTCGGGTTTGCGCACGCTTTCGTCGCGAATGTAGAAGTCGGGGCGTTCGCTGCGTTGCTGCATGCCGAAGGTGGGCACGCGGCTGGAAGACTGCATGGTGTCTCTCCTGTTGTTCAGCCGCTGGGGGCGGCTGTCAGGCGTGTTGTTTTGGGTGATTGTACGATCACTTTGCACACTTTGCGTGGCTTTGTGGTTTTTGCCAAGTGCAAAAACGCTGCTGCGCGCCTGGCCGATGGTAACCGCTCTAAATCAATAATTCTGGCGATTAATTGGCGTTTTGCCAGCTTGTTTTCAGCGCTTTTTGTTTTTGGACTTTTGACCTCTAGCCGGTTTCGCTGTGCAAAAACGTTCTAACCGGCCCGTTGATTTTCAATGGTTGTACGATCACTTTGGAGGCGTCCGACTCGATACCTATCAACAATAATTAGAAGGTGTTCGTACCATGCAGACGACTCCCCACGAGTACCTGGCCCCCAGCAACCGGCAGATGCCCAACGTCGACGCCGACCTGGTGGCCGCCCCCGCCGAAACCTTCGACCACAGCACCAGCGCCGCGCGCCTGCCCACCCGGCGACGCTGGTTCATGCTGTCGCTGCTGCTGATCGCCACCATCATCAACTACGTGGACCGGGTGAACATCTCCATCGCCGCGCCATTCATGGCCAAGGACCTGGGCCTGGACAAGATCCAGATGGGCCTGATTTTCTCCGGCTTCGCCTGGACCTACGCGCTGGCGCTGGTGCCGGCCGGCTTCGTCGCCGACCGCTTTGGCTCGCGCTTCACCTACGGCCTGTCGCTGATCACCTGGTCGGCGGTCACCGTCGGCCAGGGCCTGGCCGGTGGCTTTGCCTCGCTGTTCGGCCTGCGCCTGGCCGTCGGCGCCCTGGAAGCCCCGGCGTTCCCGGCCAACAGCCGTGCGGTGGCGGTGTGGTTCCCGGCCCGCGAGCGCGGCCTGGCGAGCAGCATCTACGTGTGCGGCCAGTACCTGGGCACGGCGCTGTTCACCGGCGCGCTGCTGTGGCTGGCCACCACCTACGACTGGCGCCACGTGTTCTACACCACCGGCCTGGTGGGCATCGCCTTCGGCGTGGCCTGGCTGTACCTGTACCGCGACCCGCTGGCCTGCAAGAAGGTCAGCGCCCAGGAACTGCAGTACATCGAGGATGGCGGCGGCCTGGTGAAAGCCAGCGCCCAGCGCACCCGCTTCAGCTGGCGGCAGATCGGCGAGCTGCTCGGCTACCGGCAGATCTGGGCGATCTGCATCGGCAAGTTCGCCAGCACCTCGGCGCTGTATTTCTTCCTCACCTGGTTCCCCACCTACCTGATCGAAGAGCGCCACCTGACCATGATCAAGGTCGGTATTTTCGCGGTGATGCCGTTCCTCGGCGCCACGGTGGGCATCCTCCTGGCCGGGATCCTCTCGGACTGGATGATCCGCCGCGGCTACTCCATGTCCTTTGCACGCAAGCTGCCGCTGGTGGTGGGCTCGATGCTGGGCATGTCCATCGTGCTGGTGAACTTCACCGACTCCAACGTGGTGTGCATCGCCATCCTTACCACCGCGTTCTTCGCCCAGGGCATTGCCTCGGCGTCGTGGGCCGCGGTGTCGGAGGTGGCGCCCAAGGAGCTGGTGGGCCTGACCGGTGGCATCACCAGCCTGGCGGCGAACATCGGCGGCATCGTCACGCCCATCGTCATCGGCGGCATCGTCCATGCCACCGGCTCGTTCGCCTACGCCTTCTGGTTCATCGGCGCGGTGGCGCTGTGCGGCACGCTGTCCTACTCGCTGCTGCTGGGGCGCCTGTACCGCATTCAACTGCGTGCCCGCTGAGCCCGGTTTACTCCAGGACAGCCACGGTTTTCTCCAACTTTCACCGCCCACGGCGCCGTACTCTGTGGGCCAACGACACACAGGCCACGAGGTAGACCATGAGCCCATTCGTATTTGCCCCCGACGCGGGCGTGACCCTGGACGTGCAGGGCAGTGACGCGCGCTTCCCGGTGAACCGGGTGTTCTGCCTGGGCCGCAACTACCCCTGGGGCGACGCCCAGGACGCCGTGCGCCAGGCGCCGATGTTCTTCATGAAACCGGCCAGCGCTGTGCTGCAGGCCGGCGGCGAGCTGGCGTACCCGCCGCTGACCCGCGAGTTCTGCCACGAGATCGAACTGGTGGTGGCCATCGGCACCGGGGGCGGCGATATCCCTGAAAGCCGCGCGCTAGAGCATGTCTGGGGCTACGCTGCAGGGTTGGACCTGACCCGCCGCGACTTGCAGATGGCCGCCAAGGCCGCCGGCCAGCCCTGGGAGGCGGCCAAGGCCTTCGACGGCTCGGCGCCCATCGGCCCGGTGGTGCCGGTGAGCCGCATCGGCCACCCCGACCGCGGCGCAGTGTGGCTGCAGGTCAACGGCGTGGAGCGCCAGCGCTCCAGCCTGGAACAGCAGATCTGGTCGGTGAGCGAAATCATCAGCCGCCTGTCCCAGTCCATCGCCCTGCGCCCCGGCGACCTGATCATGACCGGCACGCCGCCGGGGGTGGCCGCGCTGGAACCGGGCGACGTGATCAGCGCCGGCATCGACGGCATCGGTGAACTGAGCGTGCGCGTGGGCGCGCGCCGTTAATCCATTCATCAAGGAGTGAGCGACATGACAACAACAACGCGCAAAGTGGCCCTGGTAACTGGCGCCGGCAGTGGCATCGGCCGCGCCGTGGCCCTGGGCCTGCTGGCCGACGGCTTCACCCTGGTGCTGGCCGGCCGCCGCGCCGAGCCCCTGCAGGAACTGGTGGACAAGGCCCGTGCCGAGGGCGGCGAGGCGCTGGCGGTGCCCACCGACGTGCGTGACCCGGCCAGCGTCGACGCGCTGTTCGCCACGGTGGAAGAGGTGTACGGCCGCCTCGACGTGATTTTCAACAACGCCGGGGTCAACACCCCTGCAGTGCCCATCGACGAACTGGCCGTGGACCAGTGGCTGAACGTGATCAACACCAACCTTACCGGGGTGTTCCTGTGCAGCCGTGGCGCCTTCGGCCTGATGCGCCGCCAGCAGCCCCAGGGCGGGCGCATCATCAACAACGGCTCGATCTCGGCCCACGCGCCACGGCCGTTCAGCGCGCCCTACACCGCCAGCAAGCACGCGGTGCTGGGCCTGACCAAGAGCCTGGCGCTGGACGGCCGCGAGTTCAACATCGCCTGCAGCCAGATCGACATCGGCAACGCCCTCACCGAACTGTCGGTGCGCATGACCAAGGGCGTGCGCCAGGCCAACGGCGAGATCGCCGTGGAGCCCATGGTCGACGTGCAGCACATCGCTGACGCGGTGCGCTATATCGCCGGGCTGCCGCTGTCGGCCAACGTGCTGAACATGACGGTGATGGCCACCAACATGCCGTTCGTGGGCCGCGGCTGAGCCGCGCCGTTCCCCTTTGTCGTCGAGGTCACCATGAAGCCGCACATCCTGCAACTGAGCCCCATCCTCATCCCCGAGATTCGCGAGCAGCTGGCCACGCTGTTCACCGTGCACCCCTATTACCAGCAGGCCGACAAGGCCGCGTACCTGCGTGAAGTGGGCGGGCAGATCCGTGGCGTGATCACCGGCGGCCACACCGGCATTACCCGCCAGGTGATGGAACAACTGCCCCACCTGGAAGTGGTGGCCGTGAACGGCGTGGGCACCGACGCCGTGGACCTGGCCTATGCCCGCGACCACGGCATCACCGTCAGCGCCACCGTGGGCGCGCTGACCGAGGACGTTGCCGACCTTGCCATGGGCCTGCTGATCGCCGCCTGCCGCGGCCTGTGCACCAGCGACCGCTACGTGCGCAGCGGCCAGTGGCCCGCCAGCGCCACGCCACTGGCGCCGCTGCCGCTGGCGCGCCAGGTCAGTGGCCTGCGTGTGGGCATTGTCGGCCTGGGCCGGGTAGGGCGCGCTGTCGCCACCCGCGCCACCGCGTTTGGCTGCCCCATCAGCTACACCGACCTGCAGCCCATGGGCGACGTGCCCTACACCTTCGTCGCCGACCTGGTGGAACTGGCGCGCCACAGCGACGCGCTTATCGTGGCGGCGGCGGCAGACAAGGCCGAGGGCATCATCGACGCCAGGGTGTTGCAGGCCCTGGGCAGTGGTGGCTACCTGATCAACGTGGCGCGCGGCAAGCTGGTGAACGAGCCGGACCTGCTGGCTGCGCTGGAAGCGGGGCACATTGCCGGGGCCGGGCTGGACGTGTTCGTCGACGAGCCCAACGTGCCGCCGGCGCTGTTCGCCCGCGACGACGTGGTGCTGCAACCGCACCGCGCCAGCGCCACCGTGCAGACGCGCACGCGCATGGGCGAGATGGTGATCGCGAGTTTGCGGCAGGCCCTGATCTGAGGCACCGCGCTTGTGGGAGCTGGCTTGCCAGCGAGCTTTTTGGATGCTTCAACAACTCGCTGGCAAGCCAGCTCCCACGGGCGCGAAACAATGTGTCACACATGTTGTTTGGTGATACAGCTCACATTGCGCCATGAATAACACCGCCCGCTCATCGCGGGCTTTTGTTTATGGGCCCCTATAACGCCCCCGCATGTACCTGGTGCAGCCCGCGAGTTTGGCGGGGCTGAAAGGTTTTAACTGCCCAAGCAACAATCGTACCCAGGCCCGGCGCCATGGGCCTGCACGCGTTTGGGTCAATTTGACAGTATCAGGGATGGCACATAGATTGTTGGCAGGTTGTTTCAAATGCGTACAGTTGAATTAACCTTCCGCATCTTTAGCTGTCTTCACGGAATAAAAAAAGGCATGACCGGGCGTTCGCGCGGGCGGTGCAACAATAATGTGGGGATTCACCAGGGAGCGCCAAATGATAACAAAAATAAGGTTCGCGGGTTTTTCATCAACCATTGTGGCCGTCGTCGCGGGGTGTGCCGTCAGCTTCGAGGCACAGGCGGTGAATTTCAACATTGGGGAAATCGAGGGGCAGTTCGACTCGTCCCTGTCCATCGGCGCCAGCTGGAGCACCCAGAGCCCCAAGCAGTCGCTGATCGGCTCGGCCAACGGCGGCCATGGCTTTACCCAGACCAACGATGACGGGCGCTTGAACTTCGAGAAAGGCGAGACTTTCTCCAAGATTTTCAAGGGCATCCATGACCTGGAGTTGAAGTACAATAATTTTGGCGTGTTTACCCGTGCCAAGTATTGGTATGACTTCGAACTTCAGGACGAGAACCAGGACTTCAAGAACGTCAGTAATGACCATCGCCAGGAAGCGGCCAAATCTTCCGGCATCGAATTACTTGACGCCTTCGCTTATTACAACTACCAGCTCGCGGAAAAGCCCGGCAGCGTGCGCCTGGGCAAGCAAGTGGTGAGTTGGGGTGAAAGTACTTTCATTGGCGGGGGTATCAACTCCATCAACCCCATCGACGTGTCGGCATTCCGCCGCCCCGGTGCGGAAATCAAGGAAGGCCTGATCCCGGTGAACATGTTGTACGTGTCCCAGGGGCTGACCGACAAACTGTCCGCCGAGGCGTTCTACCAACTGGGTTGGGACAACACCATCCTCGACAACTGCGGCACCTTCTTCTCGTCCACCGACGTGGCCGCCAAGGGCTGCCGCAACAACTACACCATCCTCGACGCCACCACCGTCAACGCGCTGAACCAGCCGGGCACCAAGGCCGCGCTGAATTCGCTGGGCGTGAACGTGACGCCTGAAGGCCTGATCGTACCGCGCGGCTCCGACAACGATGCGCGCGACTCCGGCCAGTGGGGCCTGGCCTTGCGCTGGCTGGGCGACGACACCGAGTACGGCGCCTACGTGATGAACTATCACAGCCGCACCCCGTACGTGAGCGTGCAGAACGCCAGCGCCGCCGACATCCGCCGCGCGCTGACCACCCCGGCGCTGGCCCAGCCGATTCTGCTGGGGCGCGGCAGCTACTTCCTCGAATACCCCGAGGACATTCGCCTGTACGGCCTGAGCTTCGCTACCACGTTGCCCACCGGCACCGCCTGGAGCGGCGAGGTCAGCTACCGGCCGAACATGCCGCTGCAGCTCAACACCACCGACGTCACGACCATGCTCGCCAGTTCCGTGGCCACCGCCGCGGCCACCGGCGGCGCGGCTGCGGCGCTGGCCCAGGCCAACCAGGTGGACAGCGGCTACGTGCGCAAGCCGGTCACCCAGGTGCAGACCACCTTCACCCACTTCTTCGACCAGGTGATGGGCGCCCAGCGCCTGACGCTGGTGGGCGAGGTGGGCATGGACCACGTGTCCGGGGTCAGCGACATCGCCGGCAACCGCTTTGGCCGCGACGCCGTGTTCGGCATTCCGGAAAACGCCGCGGCCGACGCCGAGTACGGCTCGGGCGGCTTCTACACCACCACCTCGTGGGGCTACCGCGCCCGGGCCATCTGGGACTATGCCAACGCCATCGCCGGCATCAACCTCAAGCCCAACATTGCCTGGTCACATGACGTGCACGGCTATGGGCCGGTGTTCAACGAAGGGGTCAAGGCCGTCAGCCTGGGGCTGGATGCCGACTACCAGAACACCTACACCGCCAGCCTCAACTACACCAACTTCTTTGGTGGCGATTACAACACCGTGTCTGACCGCGACTTCGTCGCCCTCAGCTTCGGCGTGAACTTCTAAGGTGGGGAACTCATGATGATTGGCAAGCAGGCAATGCAATGCGCCGCCCTGGCCCTGAGCCTGGTGGCAGTGAACGTGATGGCGGCGGTCAGCCCCGACCAGGTGGCCAAGCTGGGCACCACCCTGACCCCGCTGGGAGGCGAGAAGGCCGGCAACAAGGACGGCAGCATCCCGGCCTACGACGGCGGCCTGAAAACCAACGCCGCGCCGGTGGACAGCAACGGCTTCCTGGGCGACCCCTACGCCGGCGAAAAACCCTTGTTCACCATTACCGCGAAGAACCTCGACCAGTACCAGGGCAAGCTCTCGGCCGGGCAGATCGCCCTGTTCAAGCGCTACCCCGATACGTTCGTGATCCCGGTGTACACCACCCACCGCAGCGTCGCGGTGCCGGCCAACGTGGCCGCGGCGGCGAAAATCAGCGCTGCCAAGGTCAACCTGGTGGCGGACGGCAACGGCCTGGAAAACTTCGACCAGAGCCGCTTCTACGCCTTCCCGATCCCGCAGAACGGCCTGGAGGTGATCTGGAACCACATCACCCGCTACCGCGGTGGCAACCTCAGCCGCGTGTACACCCAGGCCGCGCCACAGGCCAACGGCTCCTACAACATCGTGCAGCTGCGTGACCAGGTCGGTTTCCCTGACCAGATGCCGGGCATCGACCCCCAGGAGGCGCAGAACGCGCTGCTGTACTTCAAGCAGGAAGTCACCGCGCCGGCGCGCCTGGCCGGTGACGTGCTGTTGGTGCACGACTCGCTGAACCAGATCAAGCAGCCGCGCGAAGCCTGGGTCTACAGTGCCGGCCAGCGCCGCGTGCGGCGTGCCCCGCAGGTGGCCTATGACGGCCCGGGCACCGCCTCGGACGGCATGCGCACCTCGGACAACTTCGACATGTTCAACGGCGCCCCGGACCGCTACGACTGGAAGCTGGTGGGCAAGCAGGAGATGTACATCCCCTACAACAACTTCCGCCTGGCGCTGCCGACAGTGAAATACGCCGACATCCTGCAGGCCGGCCACACCAACCAGACCCTGGCCCGCTATGAGCTGCACCGGGTGTGGGTGGTGGAAGCCACGCTCAAGCCCAGCGCGCGCAATATCTACGGCAAGCGCACCTTCTATGTGGACGAGGACAGCTGGAACATCGCCATGTCCGACCTGTACGACGGCCGCGGCCAACTGTGGCGCGTAGGGCAGGCGATGCTGATGCCGTACTACCACCGCCAGGTCCAGGCCGAGGCGTTCGAGGGGCTGTATGACCTGCTGGGCGGCCGCTACATCGTCACCGGCATGAGCAACGAAGAGCGCAACTTCGTGCAGTTCGACCTGAAGATGACCCCAGCCGACTACACCCCCAACGCGCTGCGCAGCGCGGGTACCCGCTGATATCGCCTAGCCACGCGCCCTCGTAGCCGCTGCCGAAGGCTGCGCTGGCCCTCAAATACACTGGAAATTTCCAGCGTACCCAAGGGCCAGCGCAGCCTGTCGGCAGCGGCTACAAGGCTGTGGCATTCCTGTCTTGTTACATCCTCCTCTCGATCCGCTGCCGGGTTCTCTGGCACACTCTCGCCCGTACCTCCTTCCCGATACACACAAGCGAGCCGACATGGATTTTGACTGGCAGATCTGGATCGCCCTGGGCGTGGCCCTGGCGGTGCTGGAGCTCTTCACCGCGACGTTCTTCATCCTCTGGTTCGCCGTGGGCGCCGTGCTCATCGGCGTGGTGGCCCTGGTCGTGCCCGCTGTCACCCTGGGCACGCAGATCGTCAGTTGGGTGCTGCTGTCGTCGCTGATCGCTCTGGTGTGGCTGAAGTTCTTCCGCAAGCGCCGCCCCGAAACCCGCTGGAGCGTGGACGAGGTGCTGGGCGAGGTGGGCCTGCTGACCGTAGCCGTGGCGCCGTTCCAGAAGGGCCGGGTGCGCTTCCAGAAGCCCATCCTCGGCGCCGAGGAGTGGGCCTGCGTGGCCGACGAAGCCATCAGCGCCGGCACCCGCGTGCGCCTGGTGAAGGTGGAAGGTGGCACGGTGCGCGTCACCGTGGCCTGATTTTCCTGCTCACTATTCTCAAGGACCGACACCATGCTCTTCAGCAGCTTGATCATCCCGTTGTTGCTCACCGCTTTCGCCCTGGTCACCCTGGCCAAGGGCGTGCGC
This sequence comes from Pseudomonas imperatae, assembly GCF_057128625.1. NCBI lineage: Bacteria > Pseudomonadati > Pseudomonadota > Gammaproteobacteria > Pseudomonadales > Pseudomonadaceae > Pseudomonas > Pseudomonas imperatae. The sequence continues at coordinate 10,893 of NZ_JBSKHP010000048.1, forward strand.
ATCGTGCCCCAGGGCGAGGAATGGATAGTGGAGCGCCTGGGGCGCTACCACACCACCCTCAAGCCGGGGCTCAACTTCGTCATTCCGTACATGGACCGGGTGCAGTACAACCTGCCCACCAAGGACATCATCCTCGACATCCAGCAGCAGGAAATCATCACCAAGGACAACGCCATCATCGTTGCCAACGCCCTGTGCTTCCTCAAGGTGATCGACCCGCAGAAGGCCGCCTACGGCGTGCAGGACTACCAGTACGCGGTGTCCAGCCTGACCATGACTGCGTTGCGGGCCATCATCGGCACACTGGACCTGGACGAGGCGCTGTCCAGCCGCGAGGCCATCAAGGCCAAGCTGGCCGAGGCGATGAGCACCCAGACCGACGACTGGGGCATTGCCGTGCGTTCGGTGGAGATCCAGGACATCAAGCCGTCGGCGTCCATGCAGGGCGCCATGGAACGCCAGGCCGCCGCCGAGCGTGAGCGCAAGGCCGCCGTGACCCGCGCCGAGGGCGAACGCCAGGCGGCGGTGCTGGCGGCTACCGCGCGCGAAGAAGCGGCCACCAAGGACGCCGCGGCCACGGTGAAGCTGGCCGAGGCCTCGGCGACGTCCATCGTCAAGATCAAGCAGGCGATCGGTGATGACATGGTGCCGGCCATGTACCTGCTGGGAGAGCGCTATATCGACGCCATGCAGTCGCTGGCGGCCAGCAACAACGCCAAGGTGGTGGTGTTGCCCGCCGACCTGCAGGAAACCGTGCGCGGGTTGATGGGCAAGAAGAGTTGACCGCGGTGTGCCCGGACGCAGCCTGCGGCAGCTGCTACGGGGTGTCAGGCTGAGCGCGAGGCTACCTTTACGGCCGGCGCCAGGCGCTGGCGGATGGCGGCCTCGATGCCCGCCGCGTCCAGCCCGCACTCGGCCAGCATCTGCGTCGGGGTGGCGTGCTCGATGTAGCGGTCCGGCAAGCCCAGGTGCAGCAGCGGCATGATGATGCCCTGGGCCGCCAGATATTCGCCCACGGCGCTGCCGGCGCCGCCCATCAGGCTGTTTTCCTCCACCGTCACCAACAACTCATGCTCGGCGGCCAGCTGGCGAATCAGCGCCTCGTCCAGGGGCTTGACGAAGCGCATGTCGGCCACGCTCAGGTCCAGCGCCTCTGCCACCTGCAGCGCCGCCGGCAGCAGGGTGCCGAACACCAGCAGCGCCACCTGGCGGCCGCGCCGGCGCAGCACGCCCTTGCCGATCTCCAGCGGCTGCAGCCCCGGCTCGATGCGCGCGTTGGGCCCGGTGCCACGTGGGTAGCGCACGGCGGCGGGGCCTGAATACTGGAAGCCGGTGCTCAGCAGCCGGCGCAGTTCGTTCTCGTCGCTGGGCGCCATGATCACCATGCCCGGCACGCAGCGCAGGTAGCACAGGTCGAAGCTGCCGGCGTGGGTCGGGCCATCCTCGCCCACCAGCCCCGCGCGGTCGATGGCGAACAGCACGTCGAGGTTCTGCAGGGCCACGTCGTGGATCAGCTGGTCATAGGCGCGCTGCAGGAACGTCGAGTAGATCGCCACCACCGGCTTCAGGCCCTCGCAGGCCATGCCGGCGGCCAGGGTCACGGCGTGCTGTTCGGCGATGGCCACGTCGAAGTAGCGCTGGGGGTAGCGTTCGCTGAAGGCCACCAGGTCCGAGCCTTCCTTCATGGCCGGGGTAATGCCGGTCAGGCGCGGGTCGGCGGCCGCCATGTCGCACAGCCACTGGCCGAACACGCTGGAATACTTCGGCCCACTGGTCGCCTTGGGCACCGGCGCGGCCTCGGGGGCCGGCAGCTTGCCGATGGCGTGCCAGGTGATGGGGTCGGCCTCGGCGGGGGCGAAGCCCTTGCCCTTGCGGGTGGCGACGTGGAGGAATTGCGGGCCCTTGAGGTCGCGCATGTTGCCCAGGGTGGCCACCAGGGTGGGCAGGTCGTGGCCGTCGATCGGGCCGATGTAGTTCCAGCCCAGCTCTTCGAACAGCATGCCGGGGGCGAGCATGCCCTTGGCGTACTCCTCGGTGCGCCGGCCCAGCTCCCAGGCGCCGGGCAGGCGCGCGAGGATGCGCTTGCCGCCCTCGCGCATGCAGCTGTAGGTGCGGCTGGACAGCACCCGCGCCAGGTAATTGGACAGCCCACCCAGGTTGCGGGAAATCGACATGTCGTTGTCGTTGAGCACCACCAGCAGGTCGGCGCCTACCTCCGGGGCGTGGTTCAGGGCCTCGAAGGCCATGCCGGCGGTCATCGCGCCGTCGCCGATCACCGCCACGGTCTTGTGCGGCAGGCCGCGCAGGCGGGCAGCGATGGCCATGCCCAGGGCGGTGCTGATGGAGGTGCTGGAATGGCCGACGCCGAAGGTGTCGTAGGCGCTTTCGCAGCGCCGCGGAAACGCCGCCAGGCCGTGCTGCTGGCGCAGGGTGTGCATCAGGCCGCGGCGCCCGGTGAGGATCTTGTGCGGGTAGGCCTGGTGGCCCACGTCCCACACCAGGCGGTCCACCGGGGTGTCGAACACGTAGTGCAGGGCGATGGTCAGTTCGATCACCCCAAGGCCGGCGCCGAAGTGGCCGCCCGTGCGGCCCACGGTGTACAGCAGTTCCTGGCGCAGCTCATCGGCCAGGGCCTGCAACTGCGCCTCGTTGAGGCGGCGCAATTGCAGCGGCGTGGGCGTGTGGTCGAGCAGCGGCGTGGCCGGCGCGGTGCGGGGTATTTCCAGGAAGGTTTTCTGCATGGTCTTCTCCCCACGTGGCCCGGCTGGCGAACGCCGGGGCGGCCTCAGTGATGACGCTCGACAATGAACCGCGCCAGCGCCCGCAGCGCGTCGGCGTGATGGTCCAGCGGGTTCAGCGCGCCCAGGGCTTCGTCCAGCAGGTGCCGGGCATAGTCCTTGGCCGCCGCCAGCCCCAGCAGGGCAGGGTAGGTGGGCTTGTGGTGGGCTTCGTCGGCGCCCTGGCGCTTGCCCAGGGTGGCGGTGTCGCTTTCCACGTCGAGAATGTCGTCCTGCACCTGGAACGCCAGGCCCACGGCCCGGGCGTAGTCAGCCAGGGCCTTAAGCGCGGCCTCGTCGGCACGGCCGCTGGCCAGGGCGCCCATGCGCACGCTGGCGCTGATCAGCGCGCCGGTCTTGTGCCGGTGCATGGTTTCCAGCGCCGGCTGGTCCAGCTGCTTGCCCACCGCCGCCAGGTCGATGGCCTGGCCGCCGGCCATGCCCGCCGGGCCGGAAGCCTGGGCCAGGGTGCGCAGCATGCGCAGGCGCAGGCCGGGGTCGGCGGGGTTGTGGCGCTCGCTGCACAGGGTCTCGAAGGCCAGGGTCTGCAACCCGTCACCGGCGAGAATCGCGGTGGCTTCGTCGAAGGCCTTGTGGGTGGTGGGCTGGCCGCGGCGCAGGTCATCGTCGTCCATGGCCGGCAGGTCGTCGTGAACCAGGGAATAGGCGTGTATCAGCTCCACGGCGCAGGCGGCGCCCAGGGCCTGGCGCGGGTCGCCCTCCAGGGCCTGGCAGGCGCCGTGCACCAGCAACGGGCGCACGCGCTTGCCGCCGTTGAGCACGCTGTAGCGCATGGCGTCGTACAAATGCTGCAAGGGCGCGCTGGGCGTCTGCAGCAACTCCTGCAGGCCAGCGTCGACCCACGCCTGGCACTGTTTCTGGTAGGCGATAATCATCGGTGGTCCTTTTCTAGTTATGTGCCGTGGCCGCCAGCGCGGCGCCGGCGGCGGTCACGGTGTGTCGATCAGCTTCACCGGTATGGGCTGGGCATAGCGCACCGGCAGCGCCTCGGCCATCGCGCCCTCGGTGCGCGGCCCCAGCAGCGCCACGCGCAAGGCCTTGAGCGGGTGGGCAAAAGTGTCGTCGACGGCGGTGCCCTCGAACCCGCAGTGGGCCATGCAGTTGTCGCACTTGGGGTTGATGCCCACGCCGTAGCGTTCCCATTCGGTGCTGTCCATCAGCGCCTGGTAGCTGGGCGCGTAGCCTTCGTCCACCAGCAGGTAGCAGGGCTTCTGCCAGCCAAAAATGTTGTAGGTGGGGTTGGACCAGGGCGTGCACTGGTAGCGCTGGTTGCCGGCCAGGAAGTCGAGGAACATCGACGACTGGTTGAACACCCATTTGCGCGAGCGGCCCTTGGCGCGCTTGAACACCTCGCGGAACAGCTGGCTGCTTTCGGTGCGGCCCAGGAACACGTCGTGGCGCGGCGCGTGGTCGTAGCTGAAACCGGGGGACACGGTGATGCCTTCCACGCCCAGTTCCATGGCGTAGTCGAAGAAGGCGGCGATGTCGTCCGGCGGTTCCTCGTTGAACAAGGTGCAGTTGACGGTGACCCGGTAGCCGCGCGACAGCGCCAGCTTGATCGCCGCTACTGCCTTGTCGAACACGCCGTCCATGCACACCGACTGGTCATGGCGTTCGCGCAGGCCATCCAGGTGGATCGACCAGGTGAAGTAGGGGGAGGGCTGGTACTCGTCGATGTGCTTGGCCAGCAGGATGGCATTGGTGCACAGGTAGACGAACTTCTTGCGGGCGATGATGCCCTGCACGATCTGCGGCAGCTCCTTGTGGATCAGCGGCTCGCCGCCGGGAATCGACACCACCGGGGCGCCGCATTCGTCCACCGCGCGCAGGGCATCTTCGACGCTCATGCGCCGCTGCAGGATGTCCTTGGGGTGGTCGATCTTGCCGCAGCCGGCGCAGGCCAGGTTGCACTGGAACAGGGGCTCGAGCATCATCGCCAACGGGTAGCGGCGCTGGCCGGTGAGCTTCTTGCCCAGGATGTACCCGGCGATCTTGACCTGCTGAATAATTGGAATACCCACCACAGTCTCCTTCGCGTCATCAAGCCAACGGGGCGAACACCTCGGCGTGGTCACGGCGCAGCCGTTGCCATTCGCTCTTGAACCAGGGGGTGAAGGTGTGCGGCCGCTCGGCTATTTCCTGGTCCAGCGCCTCGGGGGCGATGTAGCGCAGGGCCGATACCTCGTTGAGGTTGAGCACCGGGGCTGCGTCGGTGCGCCCGGCGTACACCCAGCACAATTCGTTCTCGGCACCCTGGGCGTCGAACTGGGCCTGGTACTGGAATTTGAACAGGAAGCGGAAGTCACAGCGCATGCCCAGTTCTTCTTCCAGGCGGCGCTCGATGGCCACCTCCATGCTTTCGTCGCGGCGCGGGTGGCTGCAGCAGGTGTTGGACCAGTAGCCGGGCCACAGGCGCTTGCCCGCGGCGCGCTGTTGCAGCAGCAACTCGCCCTTGTGGTTGAACACCAGCAGCGAGAAGGCACGGTGCAGCACGCCCTGGCCCTGGTGGGCCGAGGCCTTGTCGAGGAAACCGACTTCGCGGTCCTGTTCGTCTACCAATACCAGCGGTTCGTCGTTGAACGACACGACACTGCGTGAATGCCGCCAAGGGCGACTTTCCAGTTCCGGAGTGGTCAAGGGTCTACCTCCTGGGCCCAGTCAACGCTCATCACTATAGTGCACAATTTTCAGTGTGCGACCCGGTTTGTGGATGTGTTCGATCATCGGCAAGCTGCGTGAACACCGGCTAAGGTGTCAGACTGGCACGGGCGAACAGGCGAGGCTGCGATGGGCTTGGCAGAGGTTCTCAATCATGCAGGGCATTGGCTGGGCAGCGGTTTGCTGCTGGCAGCCGCAGGCTACGCGCTGGCGAGCCTGTGGGCGGTACGCAAGCCGTTGCCGGCCCAGGCCACGGGCGGCCGGCCGGCGGTGTCGGTGCTCAAGCCCCTGCATGGCGCCGAGCCGCGGCTGTATGAAAATTTATTCACGGTGGCCAGCCAGCTGCGCGAGGGCGACCAATTGCTGTGCGGCGTGCGCGAGGCCCACGACCCGGCCATCGCCGTGGTGCAGGCGCTGCAGGCGGCGCTGCCGGGCCGCGACATCCAGCTGGTGCTGGAGCCGCGCGTGCACGGCAGCAACCTCAAGGTCAGCAACTTGCTCAACCTGCAGGCGCACGCCCGCCACGACTGGCTGGTGCTGGCCGACAGCGACATCAGCGTGCCCCCCGGTTACCTGGACGCGGTGGTGGCACCGCTGGCCGACCCGGGTGTGGGCGTGGTCACCTGCCTGTACCACGGCGTGGCCCAGGCCAGCTTCTGGTCGCGGCTGGGCTGCCTGTTCATCGACGACTGGTTCGCGCCCTCGGTGCGCCTGTCCCACGCCCTGGGCTCGCGGCGCTTTGCCTTCGGCTCGACCATCGCCCTGCGCGCCGACAGCCTGGCGGCCATCGGCGGCCTGGCAACGCTGGCCGACACCCTGGCCGACGACTTCTGGCTGGGCGAGCTGACCCGGCGCGCCGGCTTGCGCACGGTGCTGTCGCCGGTGTGGGTGGGCACCGAGGTCAGCGAAACGCGCTTTGCTACGCTGGTCAGCCACGAGCTGCGCTGGCTGCGCACCATTCGCGCCATCGCCCCGGCGGGCTTCTTTGCCAGTGTGGTGTGCTTCACCTGGCCGCTGGCGCTGCTGGGCCTGGCCCTGGCGCCCACTGCTCTGAACCTGGCGTTGGCAGTGCTGGCCCTGGGCGCGCGGGTGCTGCGCTGGCGGCGCGGGGCGGGGGCGCAAAGCGCCTGGTTGATGCCGGTGCGCGATGTGCTGTTGCTGCTGGAATGGGCCGTGGCGCTGACCGGCTGGCGGGTGAAATGGCGCGGGCAGGTGATGCATGCGCGTAAGGACGGGCCGATACGCTATTCTTGATCGGCGCAGGTGAATGTCAGGCAAACCCGGCCAAGGGCCGTTGGAGCTGAGAATCCCATGAAGACGCTTTTTCTGCAGGCACCGTCGTTCGACGGGTTCGATGGCGGGGCGGGCTCGCGGTACCAGGCCCGGCGTGAAATCAAGAGCTTCTGGTACCCCACCTGGCTGGCCCAGCCCGCAGCCATGGTGCCCGGCGCGCGGCTGCTGGACGCGCCGGTTGAAGAGCTGTCGGTGGAGGCCACCCTCGACATTGCCGCCGCTTTCGAGCTGGTGATCATCCACACCAGCACGCCGTCCTTTCCCACCGACGTGCGTTTTGTCGAGCTGCTCAAAGCACGCTGCCCGGCCATGCTGATCGGCCTGGTGGGCGCCAAGGTGGCGGTGGACCCCGCTGATTCCCTGGCCGCCAGCAGCGCCATCGATTTCGTCGCGCGCGAGGAATTCGACTACACCTGCAAGGAGATCGCCACTGGCCGGCCCCTGGCCCAGGTGGCGGGCATCACCTGGCGCGACGCTGACGGCAAGCTGGTGCACAACCCGCCCCGGGCGATGATCGAGGACATGGACGAACTGCCGTTCGTGGCCCCGGTGTACCAGCGCGACCTGAAGATCGAGCGCTACTTCATCGGCTACCTCAAGCACCCCTACGTGTCGATCTACACCGGCCGTGGCTGCCGCTCCAAATGCACCTTCTGCTTGTGGCCGCAGACCGTCGGCGGCCACCGCTACCGGGTGCGCTCGGCGGCCAACGTGATCGCCGAGGCGAAGTGGATCAAGGAGAACATGCCCCAGGTCAAGGAGCTGATGTTCGACGACGACACCTTCACCGACAGCAGCAACCTGCCCCGGGTGCACGACATTGCCCGCGGCCTGCATGAACTGGGCTGGACCTGGAGCTGCAACGCCAAGGCCAACGTGCCCTACGAGTCGCTGAAAATCATGAAGGACAACGGCCTGCGCCTGCTGCTGGTGGGCTTCGAGTCGGGCGACGACCAGATCCTGCACAACATCAAGAAGGGCCTGCGCGTGGACATCGCCCGGCGCTTCAGCGAGAACTGCCGGCAGCTGGGCATCCAGGTGCACGGCACCTTCATCCTCGGCCTGCCGGGCGAGACCCGCGAGACTATCGCCAAGACCATCGCCTTCGCCAAGGAGATCAACCCGCACACCGTGCAGGTGTCACTGGCGGCGCCGTACCCCGGCACCACCCTGTACCGCCAGGCCGTGGAGAACGGCTGGCTGCAGCCCGAGGAGGGCGGCCACCTGGTCAACGACAAGGGCGTGCAACTGGCGTCCATCAGCTACCCGCACCTGTCGCGCGAAGACATTTTCCACGGCATCGAGACCTTCTACCGCAGTTTCTATTTCCGCCCCTCGAAGATCTGGGAAATCGTGCGCGAGATGCTCGGCAGCTGGGAAATGACCAAGCGCCGCCTGCGCGAGGGCGTGGAGTTTTTCCGCTTCCTGCGTGAGCACCAGGCTTGATGGCAGCCGACACCCGGCCGCGGCTGATCGTCACCGCCGATGATTTCGGCCTGCACCCGGCGGTGAACCAGGCGGTGGAGCAGGGTTTCAGCCAGGGCGTGCTGCGCGCCGCCAGCCTGATGGTGGCCGCGCCGGCGGCGGCCGATGCGGTGGCCCGGGCCCGGCGCCTGCCTGGCCTGGCCGTGGGCCTGCACCTGGTGCTGGCCGAGGGCAGGGCGGTGCTGGCGCCCGCGCAAATCCCCGACCTGGTGGACGCCAGTGGCCAGTTCGGCAGCAACATGGTCGGCGCCGGCGTGCGCTTTTTCTTCGTGCCCAGGGTGCGCCGGCAGCTGGCGGCGGAGATCCGTGCGCAGTTCCAGGCGTTCGCCGCCACCGGCCTGCGCCTGGACCACGTCAACGCCCACAAGCACTTCCACCTGCACCCCACGGTGCTGACGCTGATTTTGCGCATCGGCCGCGACTTCGGCCTGCGCGCCGTGCGCGTGCCGGCCGAGCCGGGTATGGGCCCGTGGCTGCGGCCGTGGCTGGCGCTGATGCGCTGGCGCCTGGGGCGTGCCGGGGTGGCCTGCAACGACCACGTGTTCGGCCTGCGCCACAGCGGCGCCATGGACGAAGGCGTGCTGCTGGACGCCCTGGCCCGGCTGCCTGGCGGCCTGTCCGAGCTGTACCTGCACCCGGCGGTGCATGGCGGCCTGACCCCGGCCATGGGCAGCTACCGCCACGCCGACGAATTGGCCGCGCTGCTGTCGCCGCGGGTACGCCAGGCCGTCGACCACCACTGCCGGCTGTGCAACGGCTTCGGCGACCCGGCGGCTCTGCAGCCATGAACCGCTGGACCTGGCTGGCCGGGCTGCTGGGGCTGATCGCGGTGATCGCCCTGGTGCTGCACCAGGACGTGGGCGCCATCCTCGCCGCCGTCCAGCACGCCGGCTGGGCGCTGCTGTGGCTGCTGCCGTTTCACCTCGTGCCGCTGTGGCTGGACGTGCTCGGCTGGCGGGTGTTGCTGGCCCCGCGCGACCCCGAGGGCCGCGCCGGGGTGGCGGTGCTGCTGTGGATCGCGGCCATCCGCGAGGCCTTCAACCGGCTGCTGCCGGTGGCCAACATTGGCGGTGAGATCGTCGGCATCCGCCTGGTGAAGTGGCGCGGCGTCGACGGCGCGGCGGCCACCGCCAGCATCGTCCTTGAAGTGCTGCTAACCCTGGTCAACCAGTACCTGTTCACCGCCCTGGGGGTGGTGCTGTTGATCGCCATCACCCGTCAGGTGGGGGCGTTGGATTCGCTGTTATTCGCCTTGCTCGCCAGCCTGCCGTTGCCCCTGGGGCTGTTTTGGCTGGTGCGTCACGGGCAACTGTTCGCGCGCCTGGAAAGCGTGGCCGAACGCATCCTGGGTGGCCGCACGCGGCTCACTGAACTGATCAACGGCCAGCGCCTGGACCAGGACATCCGTGCCCTTAGCACCCCGCGCTGGCGGCTTTTGGCGGCCGGCGGCTGGCAGCTGGCGGGGTTCGTGGTGGGCAGCCTGGAGACGTGGTTGGCGTTGCGGTTGCTGGGGTTCGAGGTGAGCGTCTGGGACGCCATCGCCATCGAGGCAGTGACCCAGGCGCTGCGCCACCTGATCTTCATCGTGCCGGCGGGGCTGGGGGTGCAGGAGGGTGGGTTGGTGCTGTTTGGCAGTTTGATTGGCGTGCCGGTGGAGGCGAGCCTGGCGTTGTCGTTGGTGAAGCGGTTGCGGGAGATTGGGTTTGGGGTGCCAGCGTTGGTTTCCTGGTATTGGGTGGAGGTGCGGCAGGTGCGGCAGCGGCCGCAACGCCAACCGCAATAGCCACAGCAACAGCAACAGCAACAGCAACAGCAACAGCAACAGCCCTGACACCGCGGACCGCTTTTGCTTCCGTGAGGCCTTTGATCTTGATTGTATGCCCCGTAAAGCGCCAGGGCCGACTGGAGGCGTCGGCCGAGCGGTCCACGGCGTAGCCGGGGAAGACGGAACCGGA
>NZ_JBSKHP010000049.1:0-20188 GCF_057128625.1 Pseudomonas imperatae
GTTTCATAGGCGACCCTTGCGATGAAATTCTCAGAAATCATAGCAAGGGTTTGTCCGGGCGTTTTTACACACTCTGGTACCACCGCGGACGCCGCCGCCACCGGCAAGACCACCAACAATTCCAACTTCTGGAACTGGCAGGCTGGCCTGGTGTTCAAGCCGACCGACAACGGCAGCATCTACGCCTCGTTCGCCACCTCGGCCACCCCGCCGGGCGCCATGCTCAACGAAGGCATCGACGGCAACCCGCTGACCGCCAACGGTAGTGTGCTGCAGAGCGACCTGGAGCCCGAAACCACCAAGAACTACGAGATCGGCACCAAGTGGGACGTGTTCCAGGACCGCGTGTCGCTGACCGCTGACATCTTCCGCACCGAGAAGGAAAACACCCGGGTACTGACCGCCACCAACACCTACGAGAACGCCGGCAAGACCCGCGTCGACGGCTTCGAGCTGTCGGCCACCGGCAAGATCACCGAAAAATGGCAGGTGTTCGCCGGCTACAGCTACCTGGACAGCGAGATCCTCAGCGGTGGCTTGTCGGGCCGTAACGGCGCGGTCACCGGTGGCGCCGCCACCGATGGCAAGGAACTGCCGAACACGCCGAAACACAGCGCCAGCCTGTGGACCACTTACCAGGTGGCGCCGAAGCTGACCATCGGTGGCGGTGCCTTCTACGTGGGCGAAGTGTGGGGTGACACGGCCAACACCGTGTACGTACCGTCCTACACCCGCTACGACGCCATGGCTGCGTACAAGCTGAGCAAGAACGTCGACTTCCAGCTCAACGTGCAGAACCTGACCGACAAGGTCTACTACGACAAGGCCTACGCCGCGCACTTCGCCAACCAGGCAGCCGGCCGCACCGTGTTGTTCAGCACCAACTTCCACTTCTGATAACCCGGAAGTGCCCGCAAGCCCCGCTCACTGGTTGAGCGGGGCTTTTGCGTGTTTGAGACGTGTTCGCAACTGATGCGGCATACTGCACGCCTGATCTGGCAAGGTGAATTAAGGTGTTGAAGAAAACACTGTTTCAAGTGCACTGGTTTTTCGGCATCACGGCAGGCCTGATCCTGGCCCTGATGGGCGTGACCGGCGCGATGGTGTCCTTCCAGGACGAAATAATGCAGGCCCTGAACCCCACCACCCTCAAGGTGCAGGTGCAGGACAGCGGCGTGCTGCCGCCTGCGGTGCTGGTGCCCAAGCTATCAGCGGCCCAGGGTAAATCGATCGCCGCGCTGTGGGTGGAGACCGACACCGGCCTGGCCTCGCGGGTGTTCTTCAGCCCGCCGCCGGGCGAGCGTCGCGGCGAGCTGCGCTACTTCAACGCCTACACCGGCGAGCTGCTGGGCAAGGTCACCGGCGAAGGCTTCTTCGGCTTCACCCTGCAACTGCACCGGTTCCTGGCCATGGGCGAGGTGGGCAAGAACATCACCGGGGCGTGCACGCTGATTCTGGTGTTTTTCTGCCTGTCCGGGCTGTACCTGCGCTGGCCGCGCCAGGCGTTGAACTGGCGCGCCTGGCTGACCCTGGACTGGGCCAAGAAAGGCCGCGCGTTCAATTGGGACCTGCACGCGGTGGCCGGCACCTGGGTGCTGTTCTTCTACCTGCTGCTGTCGGTGACCGGGCTGTTCTGGTCCTATGACTGGGTGCGCGAAGGCCTCACCGCCATGCTTGGCGACGCGCCCAAGGGCCAGCAGCGCGGCGGCCGCATGCAGCGCCCGATGCCGCCCAGCGGCCCGGTGGACATCAACTATGACGCGGTGTGGGACAGCATTCGCAACGAGGCCGGCCCGCAGCTGAGCGCCTACAACCTGCGCCTGGCGCCCCAGGGCCAGCCGGCGACGGTGTTCTACCTGCTCAAGGACGCCCCCCATGAGCGGGCGTTCAACAGCATGACCATCGAGCCCATGACCGGCAAGGTACGCCGCCACGAGCGCTTCGCCGACAAGGCCTTGGGTGGCCAACTGCTGGACAGCGTGTATGCCCTGCACGTGGGCAGCTATTTCGGCCTGGCCGGGCGGATTTTGAACACCCTGGCCGCGCTGACCATGCCGCTGTTCTTCGTCACCGGCTGGCTGCTGTACCTGGACCGCCGCCGCAAGCAACGCCAGGTGCGCGCTGCACGCCAGGGCCTGGAGGCCGGCACCGGGCAAGGCGACGCCTGGCTGATCGGCTACGCCAGCCAGAGCGGTTTCGCCGAGCAACTGGCCTGGCAGAGCGCCGGCCAGCTGCAGGCGGCCGGCATTGCCGTGCGCGTGGAACCGCTGGCGCGCCTGGCCGAGCAGGACCTGCGCCAGGCCAGCAACGCGCTGTTCGTGGTCAGCACTTTCGGTGACGGCGAGGCGCCGGACAGCGCCCGTGGTTTCGAGCGCAAGGTGCTCGGCCAGGGTGGGTCGCTGGCGCAATTGAACTACGCCCTGCTGGCCCTGGGTGACCGCCAGTACCCGCACTTCTGCGGCTTCGGCCAACGCCTGCACCAATGGCTGGACGCGAGCGGCGCACGCCACGCGTTCGCCCCGGTGGAAGTGGACAGCGGCGATGCGCAGGCGCTGCAGCACTGGCAGGAGCAACTGGGCCAGCTCACCGGTGCCCAGCCGATCATGGCCTGGCAGGCGCCGCTGTATGAAGAGTGGACCCTGAGCGAGCGCCGGCTGCTCAACCCGGGCAGCCAGGGCGCACCGGTGTACCTGCTGGGCCTGACGCCGCCGGCGCCACACAGTTGGGAAGCCGGCGACCTGGTGGAAGTGATGCCGCGCCTGAGCACCGACGTGCCGCTGCAGACCCAGGCGCGGGAATACTCCATTGCCTCGCTGCCCGCCGACGGCCGCCTGGAACTGATTGTGCGCCAGGAGCGCCACCCCGACGGCAGCCTGGGTTTGGGTTCGGGCTGGCTGACCGAGCATGCGCCGGTGGGCGCGGCCATCAGCCTGCACCTGCGCCGCAACGCGGGCTTCCATGCCCCGCGCAACGCCGCGCCGGTCATCCTCATCGGCAACGGCACTGGCCTGGCGGGGCTGCGCAGCCTGCTCAAGGCGCGGGTGGCCAAGGGCCGTACACGCAACTGGCTGATCTTCGGCGAGCGCAACGCGGCGCATGACTTCCTCTGCCAGGGCGAACTGCAAGGCTGGCTGGCCAGCGGCGACCTGCAGCGCCTGGACCTGGCGTTCTCGCGCGACCAGGCCAGGAAAATCTACGTGCAGGACCGCCTGCGCGAGCAAGCCTGCGAGGTGCGTGAGTGGGTGGCCGAGGGCGCGTTGATCTACGTGTGCGGCAGCTTGCAGGGCATGGCGGGCGGCGTGGATGACGCGCTGCGCGAGGTGCTGGGCGAGGCGACGGTGGAGTCACTGAGCGAGCAGGGGCGTTATCGGCGGGACGTGTATTGATTCTGCCGTAGCAACTGACTTCTGTGGGAGCTGGCTTGCCAGCGAGCTTTTCGGGCCTCAACAACTCGCTGGCAAGCCAGCTCCCACAGATGCGTTTGAGATTTATGCAGGCTGCAGCTTCTGCGCAAATACCGCCACGCCATCCAGGTCGCGCAAGGTCACCGTCAGCTCCCCGCTCTGCCCTTCAATGCCCACCTCGCCAAAGAACTGGAAGCCGGCAAACGGCGAGCTGTTCTGCGCCGGTGGCGCCTTCTGGAACACCACCTCGGGGCCGAAGGTCTTGTCCAGCGCATTGGGCCCGAACGCCCCGGCGTTCAAGGGCCCGGCAACGAACTCCCAGAACGGTTCGAAATCCTGGAACGCCGCGCGGTCGGGGTGGTAGTGGTGGGCTGCGCAGTAGTGCACGTCCGCCGTCAGCCACACATGGTTGCGCACTTTATTGTCGCGCAGGAACGCCAGCAGCTCGGCCATTTCCAGCTCGCGGCCCTTCGGCGCACCCGGGTCGTTGTTGGCAATGGCTTCCCAGCGTTCCACGCCCGGGCTCACCTCGCCGTCCGGCACGCCCAGGCCGATGGGCATGTCAGCCGCCACCACCTTCCACTGGGCGGTGGAGGCCTTCAACTGCTGCTTCAACCAGTCCAGCTGCGCGCGGCCCATGAAGGCGCTGTCGGCGCTCATCTGCTCCTGCAGGTTGGCGCTGTTGCCGCCGCGGTAGCTGCGCATGTCCAGCACGAACACGTCCAGCAGCGGCCCGTAGCTGAGCTTGCGGTAGATGCGCCCGCCGTTGTCGGCCTGCTGGCGGCGCATGGGTGAATACTCCAGCCATGCCTGGCGCGCGCGGCTCACCAGCACATTGATGTCGCGGGTCTGGTAGCGCTCGTCCAGTTGCTTGCTGGGCGACCAGTTGTTGATCACCTCGTGGTCGTCCCACTGCCAGATCTGCGGCACCTCGGCGTTGAAGCGGCGCAGGTTTTCATCCAGCAGGTTGTAGCGGTAGTTGCCGCGGTATTCGTCCAGGGTCTCGGCCACCTTGCTCTTGGCTTCGGTGGTGATGTTGCGCCAGATGCGCCCGCCTTCCACCGTGAGCTGCGCCGGCACCGGGCTGTCGGCGTAGATGGTGTCGCCGCTGTGGATAAAGAAGTCCGGCAGGCGCAGGCGCATGGCCTCGTAGATGCGCATGCCACCGATGTCCGGGTTGATGCCGAAGCCCTGCCCTACCGTGTCACCGCTCCACACGAAGCGGATGTCGCGGCGCTGGCTGGGCGCGCTGCGCAGGTGGCCGAACCAGGGCTCGCTGGCGACGCCGGTCTGGGCGTCCTCGAAGGTGACGCGGTAGAAAATCGCCTGGTCCACCGGCAGCCCGCTCAGCTCTACCCGCGCGGTAAAGTCGGTGCGCGCGTCGGCCAGCGCCGAGACGAAGCGGCGCGGGTTGCTGAACACGCTGCGCGTGTCCCACTCCACCACCATGCGCGCCGGCCGGTCGGTGCGGCTCCACACCATGGCCTTGTCGCCCAGCAGGTCACCGGACTGCACGCCGTCGGTGAGCTGCGGGCGGTCCTTCACCGAAGCGATCACGGCGGGCGCCAGCCCTGGCAACAGCAGGCCGGCGCCAGCCACTTGCAGCAGACGGCGGCGGGGGAAGGTGAAATCGGTCATGGCGCGCGGCTCCCTGTTCGCGGAAAAGGGCTCAGTAGAGCGCATGCGCGTGAAGGGGGTGTGACAACCCTGCGGGCACGACCTGACCGTGCCTGGGGAGCAAGGCGTTTCCCATCAATGTGTTTGCAGAAGGTGAAGCCAGCTGGTTCGAGCGGGAAATGCAGGGCAGTGCGGCGTGTGATTAAAGCGCTGCTTGCCCACGCTGCAGGCGTTGGCCATAGACGTTCAGGGCGTCGCAGCCGTTTTCCAGCAGCAGCGCGCAGCCGGTGGCGAAGTGGCTCAGGTCATCGTCGTCCAGGGAGCGGTAGCCCATGCACGACAGGCTCTTGAGCATGTCACGCACGGCGCGCACGCGGGCATCGGCGAACTGGAACAGGTCGGCCATGGGCGCATCGGCGTCGATGAACAGGACGGGGTTGGAGGTGCAGTTGCTGTCGCAGGGTAAAAAGTCAGACATGGGACATTCCGTTGAAAAAGTGGGCCACGCCCGAAATGGGTGGTGGCTGTGCGCGGGTTGACAGACCGAAGTATCTACCACCCTCCGGCGCGTCCATATGGGCGCCCCGCGCACAGCTACCGCTACGTGCATGGAAATAGTAGATAGGGATTCGAGCTGTCAAACCCGGCCATCCGTGTAGATGACGGAGGGCAATATCCCCCTGTTTGGAGGCATCGACAACCCCCAAAAAGCAACTTGGGAAATGTCCTACAGCCCGGGTTCCGTGGGGTCTGACAGGGTGCCTGATCGTTGCGCGGGGGCCTTAGACGCGGCCTTTAGGCCGCTGCTACGGAATTGTGCTCGACAGCCCTAAACGAAAAAACCCGCCAAAAGGCGGGTTTTTTCTAGGCGTTAAACGCACTAGGTGAAGCAAAGGGCTCAAAGGCCAATGCCAGCACTCTAGCAACCATCACCTAACAAGTACAGCCGTGGTCACGTAGCAGCTGCCGCAGGCGGCGTCCGCGGTTTGCAGGGTGCCCGATCATTGCGCGGTGACCTCGGACGCGGCCTCGCGGCCGCTGCTACGGGGGCGATCGCGTCGCCTGCATCGCCGCCAAGGCCGGCTCCTACCACGGACGGCGTAGGAGCCGACTTTAGTCGCGATGCAGGCAACGCGGTTGCTGCTACCTTTACGCCGGCTCGGCCGTCAGCTCCACCACTTCGGCCTTCTTGATCACCGCATACACCACCGCCGTCACCACCGCGCCAGCGCATATCGCCAGCAGGTACAGCAACGCATGGTTGATGGCGTTGGGGATAAGCATCACGAAGAGGCCGCCGTGGGGCGCCATGAGTTTGCAGCCGAAGTACATGGACAGCGCTCCGGTGAGCGCGCCGCCGGCGATGCTGGCAGGGATGACGCGCAGCGGGTCCTTGGCGGCGAAGGGGATGGCGCCTTCGGAGATGAAGCACAGCCCCAGCACCAGCGCCGCCTTGCCGGCTTCGCGCTCGCTTTGGGCGAACTTGCGCCGGGCCAGGAAGGTGGCGATGCCCAGGCCGATGGGCGGCACCATGCCGGCGGCCATGGTGGCGGCCATGGGCGCGTAGCTTTGCGAGGCCAGCAGGCCCACCGAGAAGGCGTAGGCGGCCTTGTTGATCGGCCCGCCCAGGTCGACGCACATCATGCCGCCCAGCAGCACGCCCAGCAGGATGGCGTTGGTGGTGCCCATGCTGTCGAGGAAGTGGGTGAGCGCCTCGAGCATGCCGGCCACCGGCTTGCCCACCACGTAGATCATCACCAGGCCGGTGAACAGGCTGGCCAGCAGCGGGATGATCAGGATCGGTTTCAGCGCCTCCAGGCTGGCCGGCAGCCGCGCGTAGCGGTTGATGGCCTTGGCCGCGTAGCCGGCAATGAAGCCGGCGACGATGCCGCCGATGAAGCCTGCGCCCAGGGTGCTGGCCAGCAGGCCGCCGATCATGCCGGGGGCCAGGCCCGGGCGGTCGGCGATGGAATAGGCGATGTAGCCCGCCAGCAGCGGCACCATCAGCTTGAAGGCGCTGTCACCGCCGATCTGCATCAAGGCGGCGGCCAGGGTGCCGGGCTCCTTGAACGCGGTGATACCGAACACGAACGACAGGGCGATCATCAGGCCACCCGCCACCACCATGGGCAGCATGTACGACACGCCGGTGAGCAGGTGCTTGTAGGCGCCGGTCTTTTCCTGCTTGGCCGGGGCGGCGTTGCCCGCGGCCGCTGCCGACTCGGGCTTGCCTTCGGCCAGGGCCTTGTCGAGGATCGACGCGGCCTGCTTGAGGGCGATGCCGGTGCCGCAACGGTAGATGCGCTTGCCGGCGAAACGCTCGGTGGCCACGTCGATGTCGGCGGCCAGCAGCACCACGTCGGCGTCCTGGATGGCGGCGGCGCTGAGCGGGTTGCGCGCGCCGACCGAGCCCTGGGTCTCGACCTGCAGGTCGTAGCCCTTCTGCTTGGCAGCGGTCTGCAGGGCCTCGGCGGCCATGAAGGTGTGCGCCACGCCGGTTGGGCAGGCGGTGATGGCCACCAGCCGTGGGGCGCGGTCGCTGACTACGGCAGCCGCGGCCACCGGCGCTTGCGCCTCATGCACGCGGGCCTGCTCGGCGGCCTGGCGCAGGAAGCCGTCGGCGTCCTGCAGGGCGGCGGCCGGCGTGCTCTGGAACAGGCGTTTGCCAACGAAGCGGCTGAGGTCGATGGGCCCGGTGTTGACTACCAGCACCCAGTCGGCGGCTTCGATGGCCGCCGGCGAGAGTTTGTTTTCCGGGTGTTGCGGGTCGTGCACTTCGACGCTGGTGCTCCAGCCCTGGCGCTGGGCCACGGCATCGAGCAGGCGGGCGCTGAGCACGCTGGAGACGCGGCCGCTGGGGCAGGCCGTGACAATGGCAAGTTTCATCGCAATCCCTCTTATTGTTCTGTCAGCGTGCGTACGCAGACGCCGCTTTCGAGCCGCGCCAGCAGGGCGTGGTCACTGATGCCGAAACCGATCTGGCTGACCGCCATGGCGGCGATGGCCGTGGCGGTGCACAGGGCTTGCTCAGGCGTGCTACCGCTGAGCAGGCCATGCACCATGCCGGCCAGCAGCGAATCGCCGGCGCCCACGGTGCTGGCGATGTCGACGGTGGGCGGCAACGCTTGCAGGGTGGGCTGGGCGCTGAACCAGGTGACGCCCAGGGCGCCCTGGGAGATGACCACGTTGGCGATGCCCTGGGCCAGCAGGCGCTTGGCCACGGCGGCCTGTTGCGCCGGCGTGTCGATGCGCTCGCCGAACACTTCGCTGAGCTCGTCGGTGTTGGGTTTGATCAGCCACGGCTGGGTGGCCAGGCCGGCGCGCAGGGCGGCGCCGCTGGTGTCCAGGGCTACTTTCAGGCCCATGCCCACCAGTTTTTCCAGCAACGCCTGCAGCCACTGGGCGCTGATGCCCCGCGGCAGGCTACCAGCAACCACTACGGCATCGTGGCCAGGGGCGATTTGCACCAGGCGCGCCAGCAGCGCGGCCTGGGCGTCGTCGTCGACGAAGGCGCCGGGGCCATTGAGGTCGGTGATGCGCCCGCCGCTTTCGGCCAGCTTGATGTTGCTGCGGGTCTCGCCCGGCACGCGGATGAACTCGTCGGTAAAGCCCCGGGCCTTGAACAGCGCCTCGAACGGCAGGGCATTGTCCTGGCCGAGGAAACCGGCCACGGTCAGTTCATGGCCCAGGTCGGCCAGCACCTGGGCGACGTTGACGCCCTTGCCGGCGGCGTGGCTGTGCATGGCGGTGCTGCGGTTGACGTCGCCCACCAGCAGGCTGTTGAGCTCCACGGTCAGGTCCAGCGCCGGGTTCAGGGTGAGGGTCAGAATCTTGGCCATCAGGCGTTCTCCACCAGGGCGCGCACTTCCAGGGCGCTGCCCAGGCCCAGCGCGGTCTGCGCCAGGCCTTTCGCTTCGCTCAGGATCAGCTCGCGGACCCCGGCCTTCACCTCGGCAATGCTGCGCGCCGAGACACTCAATTCATCCACGCCCAGGCCCACCAGCAGCGGCACGGCCACGGGGTCGGCGGCCAGTTCGCCGCAGATGCCCACCCATTTGCCATGGGCGTGGGCGGCCCGCACGGTGATGTCGATCAGTTGCAGCACCGCCGGGTGCAGGCCGTCGGCCTGGGCCGACAGGGTCGGGTGGCCACGGTCGATGGCCAGGGTGTACTGGGTCAGGTCGTTGGTACCGACGCTGAAGAAGTCCACTTCCTTGGCCAGCACCGGCGCCAGCAGGGCGGCAGACGGCACCTCGATCATGATGCCCAGTTGCAGGTCGGCCACCGGGATTTCCAGGCGCAGGCGCTCGGTCATGTCGCGGGCCTGGCGCCACTCGTCGACGCTGCCGACCATGGGGAACATGATGCGCAGCGGGCGGTTGTCGGCGGCGCGCAACAGCGCGCGTAGCTGGCTTTCCATGACGTCGGGGCGTTGCAGGGTCAGGCGGATGCCGCGCACGCCGAGGAAGGGGTTTTCTTCCTTGGCGATCGGCCAGTACGGCAGCGGCTTGTCACCGCCCACGTCGAGGGTGCGCACCACCAGCGGCCGGCCGGCCAGGCCGTCGAGCACGCGGCGGTATTCGGCTTCCTGCACGGCCTCGTCGGGGGCCTGGGCGTGGGCCATGAAAATCAGCTCGGTGCGCAGCAGGCCGACGCCTTCGGCGCCCTGCTCCACGGCGGCCTTCACGCCGGCGCTTTCACCGATGTTGGCGAATACCTCCACGGCGTGGCCGTCGCGGGTGACCGCAGTTTCCAGGCGGCGGGCGTTGGCGGCTTCCTGGCGGCGGGCGCGCTGTTCACGTTCTTCGATGGCCTGTTGGCGCACCGCGTCGCTGGGGTCGACGATAAGTTGGCCGCGCTGGCCGTCGAGCAGCAGCGGGCAGCCGGACGTCAACAGCAGCACGGCGTCGCCGGCACCGACGATGGCCGGGATGCCCAGCGCGCGGGCGACGATGGCGCTGTGGGCGGTAGCGCCGCCACGGGCGGTGAGGATGCCGGCCACGCGGGCCGGGTCCAGGCGCGCCACGTCCGAGGGGCCGACTTCATCCATCACCAGAATGTAGGGTTGGCTTGGTTCGTCGAGGCTGGCCACGCCACACAGCTGCGCCAGCACCCGGCGGCCGATGTCGCGCAGGTCGGCGGCGCGCTCGGCCAGCAGCGCGTCGGCCAGGCTTTCCTGCTGCACGGCGGCGGCTTCGATCACGCTGATCCAGGCGGCGGGGGCGCTTTCGCCCTGCTTGAGGCGGCCGGCCACTTCGTCAGTCAGGGCCGGGTCGTCGAGCATTTCCTGGTGGGTGACGAAGATCTCGCGGATGGCCTTGGCCGGGCTGCGGCGGATCAGGCCTTCGATGTCTTCGCGCACCTGCACCAGCGCGCCTTGCAGGCGCTGGTGTTCAATGTCATGGGATTCACCGCGCAGCGGGTAATCGAACGTCTGCAGCACGTGCACATGGGCCGGGCCCATGGCGATGCCCGGCGCGGCGGCGATGCCGTTGATCTGCTGGCCGGCCACCGGCGCCTGCACCTTGGGGGTGATGACCGCCACTTCCTCGACCTGCACCACCGTGGTTTCCACCACCAGCGGCAGCGGCTCGACTTCCTCGCCCAGGCCAGCTTCCACGGCGGCCAGCAGCGCTGGCAGGGCGTCGTCGGCAATGCTCGGTTCGGCGATGAACTCCAACACCTGGCCACGACGGGCGCCCAGGCTCAGCAGCTTGCTCAGGCTTTTCGCCGACACCGCCGGCTCGTGGCTGTCGACCACGCGCAGGCGGATCTCGCCGTCAAAGCTCTTGGCCAGTTGCGCCAGCTCTTTCGCCGGGCGCGCATGCAGGCCGTGGGCGTTGGGCAGGCCGATGCGCGCGCTGGGCCAGTCGGCCGGCAGCTCGCCACCCAGCACTTCCAGCACCGCGCGGGTGCTGGTGGCGCGGCCCAGTTCCTGGCCACGGCCTTCGATCAGCAGGGCGCACAGGCGTTCCAGCAGCGCCTGGTGGGCCTCGCCCAGGCTGGCCAGGCAGAACAGCCCGGTCAGCGGCTGGCCCAGGTAGCGCAGCGGTTGTTGCGGGGTAACGAAGGCCAGGCCGGGCTTTTTCACCGTCTGTTCGCTGTGCAGCCACCACAGGCCATCGCCCAGGGGCAGCGCCTCGACCTGCTGCAGAATAGCGGCGAAGCCGTTGCTGACGCAGTCGGCCTGGCGCAGCAGGCGGGCGCCGCGCCACACCAGTTCTTCGAAGTCTTCGGCGGCCACGCTGAGGCTGATCATCTGCGCGTCCAGCGCCAGCTCTTGCGGCGCACCCTGCAGCAGTTTCAACAACGCTTCGGGGCTGCTGGCGCGGCGCAGCGCCTGGCCCAGGTCGGTCTCGCCCAGGGCGCGGGTCAGCAGTTGCAGCAGGCGCAGGTGTTCGTCGGACTTGGCGGCGATGCCGATGGCCAGGTAGACGATCTGGCCGTCGCCCCAGTCCACGCCGTCGGGAAACTGCAGCAGGCGCACGCCGGTGGCGTGCACCAGGTCGCGGGTGTCGGGGGTGCCGTGGGGAATGGCGATGCCCTGCCCCAGGAAGGTCGAGCCCTGAGCTTCACGGGCTTGCAGGCCGGCCAGGTAGCCCTCGGCAACCAGGCCATCAGCCACCAGTTTGTCGGCCAACAGGTGCAGGGCGGCGGGTTTATCCACCGCCGTCTGGCCCATGGATATCTGCTCTATAGTGAGCTCGAGCATGCCAATCTCCTTTGCGGCATCCGGCGGATGCAGAAGTCTTGTTTTAAGGGTTCAGCATAGGGCCGAAATCACGGCCTGGTCAGCCCCTGGCTGGTTGACGCCCATCAGCTGGTATTCCACGAACCATAACCTGACCGGTCCGACAGAAAAATTTTCGGCAGAAAACGTCCAAGCTGAATCGTTTAACCTAGAATGACAGGCACGTTACCCGATAATCTTCAGGCATTGAAGCCCAACTGACGGTGGCGCTGCGACATTGGTCGGCTGCCACCGCGCCTCATGATCGTGAAAAATGCGTAGGCCTGCGCGTTTAGCGCGCCGTATAACAAGGAATACTCGGTTGAAACTCAGTGATATTGCCCGCCTCGCCGGAGTGTCGGTGACCACCGCCAGCTATGTGATCAACGGCAAGGCGCAACAGCAGCGCATCAGCAAGACCACGGTCGAACGCGTGCAGGCGGTGGTGCAAGAGCACGGCTTCACGCCCAACCCCCAGGCCGCCGGCCTGCGCAGCCGCCACACCCGCACCCTGGGCTTTATCCTGCCCGACCTGGAAAACCCCAGTTACGCACGCATTGCCAAGCGCCTGGAAAAACGCGCGCGCGAGCACGGCTACCAGCTGCTGATCGCCAGCTCCGACGACGAGCCGGCCAGCGAGCTGCAATTGCAGCAGCTGTTCAAGGCCCGCCGCTGCGACGCGCTGTTCGTGGCCAGTTGCTTGCCGCCCGGCGACACCAGCTACCTGGAGTTGCAGGACAAAGGCATGCCGGTGGTGGCCATCGACCGAGTGCTGGACGAAACCCGGTTCTGCTCGGTGGTCAGTGACGACCGCAACGCCGCCCTGCAACTGACCAGCAGCATCCTGCGCCCGGCGCCCAAGGACATCGCCCTGATTGCCGCACGCCCCGAGCTGAGCATCAGCCGCGAGCGGGCCGCCGGTTTCCACCAGGCGGTGGAAGGCTTCAAGGGCAAGGTGCTGGTGGCCGAGGGCGAGTCGTTCAGCCGTGAGTGCGGCCGCCAGTCGATGCTGCAACTGATCGAGCAACTGGGGCACCTGCCCGAAGCACTGGTGACCACCTCCTACGTGCTGCTGCAAGGGGTGTTCGACGTGCTGCAAGGCCACCAGGCCGAGTTCCCGTCGCTGCACCTGGCCACCTTCGGCGACACCCAGTTGCTGGACTTCCTGCCCCTGCCCATAAACGCCATGGGCCAGCAGCACGACCTGATCGCCAGCACCGCGCTGGAACTGGCGCTGGCAGCGGTGGAGCGCAATGAGTACCGGCCCGGCGTGCACGCCATCGCCCGTACCTTCAAACAGCGCATCTTCGAGGCCTGAACCATGGGGCTGATCGACACCCACACGCATCTGGATTTCCCGGATTTCGACGTCGATCGCCCTGCCCTGCTGGCCAACGCCCGCGCCCTTGGCGTGGAGCGCATGGTGGTGCTGGGCGTGCACCAGGCCAACTGGCAGCGCGTGTGGGACCTGGTGCAAGGCGACGGGCAGCTGTACGCCGCCCTGGGCCTGCACCCCGTCTACCTGGACGAGCACTCACCCGCCCATGTACAGGAGTTGCACAACTGGCTGGCCCGCCTGGCGGGGCACCGCCAGTTGTGCGCGGTGGGCGAGTTCGGCCTGGACTATTTCCTTGAGGACCTGGACCGCGACCGCCAGCAGGTGCTGTTCGAAGCCCAGTTGGCCCTGGCGGCCGAGCTCGAGTTGCCGGTGTTGCTGCACGTGCGCCGCAGCCACGCGGCGGTGATCGCCACGCTCAAGCGCTTCAAGCTCAAACGCGGCGGCATCATCCATGCCTTTGCCGGCAGCTACGAAGAAGCCCGGGAATACATGAAGCTGGGCTTCAAGCTGGGCCTGGGCGGCGCGGCCACCTGGCCGCAGGCGGTGAAGCTGCGCAAGACCGTGGCGCGCCTGCCGCTGGAAGCCGTGGTGCTGGAGACCGACGCGCCGGACATGGCGCCGGTGATGTTCGCCGGCCAGCGCAACAGCCCCGAGCACCTGCCGCGGATTGCCCAGGCGTTGGCCGAACTGATGGGGGTGGAGCTGCAGGCACTGGGCGCGGCAAGCACGGCCAACGCCTGCGCGCTGTTCAACTGGTAGGGCGTTATTCGAACAGGGTGCAGGCCATTACCAGCGCGTCTTCGCGGCCACCGGCAATCGGGTAGTAATCACGGCGACGGCCAATTTCGTTGAAGCCGAAACGCTCGTATAGGCGGTAGGCCGAACGGTTGCTGTCGCGCACTTCCAGGAAGCACTCGCGGCCGTTCATTTCGTAGGCGCGGCTCATCAGCCGTTCCAGCAGACGCAGGCCCAGGCCGCGGCCCTGGCTTTCGGGCTTGACGGTGATGTTGAGCAGGTGCGCCTCGTCGATGATCACGTTGATCACGCCGTGGCCGACCTGCTGTTCACCCTCGAACATCAGCCAGATCTCGTAGGACTTCAGCCCGTCGAGGAAGATGCCGCGGGTCCAGGGGTGACTGTAGGCGGCGTATTCGATTTTCAGGACGGCTTCAAGGTCCGCCTCGGTCATGCGGCGGAAGGTTACGGCATCACTCATTGTTCGGTTTCCAGCGCGCCATCAGTTGGCGCATGGCTTTCCAGACGTCCGCCTTGCGGTGCGGCTCATCCATCAACAGTTCCAGGCCCGGCAGGCACCAGGCGCTGCCCAGCCCTTCCACCTGCAACTCACGGTAATAATCTTCGGCAACGGCCTCGCCAGCGAAACGCACGGCCGGCAGGCCCACCAACCACAGGCAGGTGCAAGGGGCGTCTTCCAGACGCGCCAGGACAAAGCCCTGGACGAAATCGCGCGCCGCTTCCGGACCCTGGTCGAGGTTGCCGCGCACCAGCAGCGGCCAGCGCACCGGCTCGCCGATGATCTGCGGGGCGTCGGGCAGGCCGGCGGCGCGCAGCATGTCCTTGAGCAGCAGGTAGGCCGGGTCGCGGCTCTGGAACGGCTCGCCGGTGGGCAGCTCCACCAGGATCAGGCAGGCACCGGCGCGCAGCAGCTGCAGGGCGAAGCGCGGCGGCGGCGCCTGCACCACCTTGGGCGCCACGGGCGCGGCTTCGGGCTCGGCCACGGGCTTGCTGACGGCCTTGGCCGTGGGCCGCGGCACTTCTATTTTCGGGCGCTCGATTTTCGGCCGCTCCGGCGCGCGGGCCACGGCGGCGCCGGCTGGCGGCTGCTCGACCACGGGCGGCTCGAGGGGCGCAGGCGGCGCCAGCAACTCGGGGCGCGACGGCGCGGCGAACGGCAATTCGGTGCGCGGCAGCCATTGCACCACTTGCATGGCGGCCAAATAAGCGCGGCGACTGGATTCGATCAACAAAGCGCGGCCATCTGTGGATAAGTTAAACGCCAATTCTACCGCCGTTCTGTGCGCCGCGCCGCAGTTGATGCGCACAAAGCGCCGGCAAGTCGATCAGGGGCTCAATGATCGGGCGATTGATGCAGTACAATCGGCGCTTTTATTTGGCAACGAGTCGGCCATCCAATGATCGAACCCAAGCGCGTCTTGCGCGCACTCGCCGAACACTGGGCCTTGCTGGAACCGCTGTGCGCCCATTTTGACCAGGGCACGCTGAGCCTGAGCGAACTTCGCCAGCAGGTCGCCGCCCAGCAACTGGACGCCACGCCGCAGGACATTACCGCGGTGCTGGACGTGTGGATCCGCCTGGACATCCTGGTGCCCGTGGCCAAGAGCCCGAACCGTTTCGAGCTCAATGCCCAGATCCACGACTTCCTCGCCTACCTGCGCCGTGAGCACCGGCTGGGCCTGTGCCTGGAGATCGAGGCCTACCTGCGCCACCTGGAGCGTCTGGCCGGGCATATCCAGGACGCCTTCGACATTCGCGATGGCAACGACCTGGCCCGCCAGCTGCGCCTGCTGGACATGCGTATCCGCGACGTGCTGAAGAAGCTCGACAACGACGAGCAGGCCCTGGTGGCCGTGGCCGAGCGCGCCAAGACCAGCGACCGGCAGATCCCGCTGCGCCAGCGCTACGCCGAGGTGCTGGCCACCTGGGACGAGTACGTGGAGCCGATGATCCAGCTGGTGAACGCCGACGGCGCGTTCGAGCAGGGCGTGCGCAAGGTGGAGAACGTGCTGCTGCGCATGCTCACCGAGCAGCAGCGCCTGGGCCACCTGGTGGACGACGACATGTTGCTGCGCACCCACGCGCGCATCCTGGAAATGCAGACCCGCGCCCAGCTGACCCTGCGTCACGCCCGCGAGCTGCTGCTGCCGCTGCGTGAAGAAGCGCGCCGGCACAACGCCGTGACCCGCGGCGCGGCCCTGGCCCTGTCGGCCATTCGCCGCAAGGGCCTGGACGCCGTGCCCCAGGCGGCCATGCCGATGTTCACCCGGCCGCAGAGCACCTTCCTCGGCAGTGCCAGCCAGGTGGAAGCCTACGTGTACGCCCTGGCGCGCTTCGAGGCCAAGCCGGCGCAGTTCCCCAAGGCGCACAAGGTGCGCGACGGCGAGACGCCCAAGGCGCCGCGCACGGTCAAGGAAATGCTCGACCGTTGCGAGGACGCCCTGCCGCTGCCCGACCTGATGGTGTGGCTGCTGGAGCAGGAGCCCGAGGGCGCCACCGACGAGCTGCTGTATTGGTTCTCGCGCCTGTCGCGGGACAAGCGCTTTGCCCGCGAGCGCCTGGAGCGCCGCGAATACCACACCCTGGAGCACCGCGTCAGCCTGCGCTCCTTCGCCCTGCTTTCCAGCGCCGACACGCCGTTGCCGGCCCCGCTGGAACCCTCTGCGAGCACTGCACATGAATCTTGATCTGTCCGAAATGTCCCAGCTGGCGCCGATCTTTCGCGAGCTGTACAAGGGCTTCCACATCAGCCGCCGGGACCCGGAGCTGTACGCGCAGCTGTCCAACCTGCAGGACCAGTACCGCGGCCTGTTCCGCGCCCTGGGCTTCGACCTGGTGTGCGACACCCGCGGCTTCTATTACTTCGTGCCCGAGCAGGCGGCCGCGCAGGTCAACAAGACCGCCCAGCGCCTGTCGCTGTTCACCTTCATTTTGGTAGAACACCTGGCCGACCAGGGGCGCGACCCCATGGCCGTGCTCGACGGCGGCAGCATCGGCCGCGACGAGCTGCCTTCGCTGCTGGAAAAATACCGTGACCTGTTCCTGCAGGCCGAGGTGCAGACCCCGGAAGAGCTGGAAGAGAAGATCATGCGGCGCATGACCCAGCTGGGCTTCGCCGGCGAGGAGAACGGCGTGTACCGTTTCCTGCCGCCGATGCACCGCTTCCTCGACGTGTGCCTGTCGGTGCAGCAGGATCGCAACCTGGCGGCCAGCCTGCACAGCGACCTGCCGTTGCCGACCCCAGTGCTGGTGGATGACGACGACATCATTGTCATCGACGACGAAGAGTCGGAAGAAGATGCGCTGGCACGCGCCATCGCCGAAGAACAGGAGATCGACGCATGAGCCAGGAACGCTACGGCATCCGCCGCTTCGCCCTGCTGAACACCGCCGGCTACAGCCTGGGCCTGTTCCCGCTGGAAAACCCGCTGTCGGTGTACGGTGCCAACAACCTGGGCAAGTCGGCCTCGATCAACGCGCTGCAGTTCCCGATTCTGGCGCGCATGTCGGACATGAGCTTCGGCAAGTACAGCCTGGAGCAGTCGCGGCGCTTCTACTTTGCCAGTGACACCAGCTACATCCTCTGCGAAGTGTCGCTGCCCCACGGCCCCCACGTGATTGGCGTGGTCGGCCGCGGCCCGGGTGGCGGCTTCGGCCACCAGTTCTTTGCCTACAAGGGCGAGCTGGACCTGGCCCACTACCAGAAGAACGACACCTGCCTGCGCCAGAAAGAGCTGTTCAGCAACCTGGAGCGCAACGGCCTGAAAGCCTACGAGCTCAAGCCTGACGAACTGCGGCGCTTGCTGGTGGGCGGCCACACCTCGGTGCCGCTGGACCTGACCCTGATTCCGCTGCGTTCCACCAGCGAGCAGAGCCTGAAGACCTTCCGCGCGCTGTTCATCAACCTGCTGCACATGCGCGAGATCACCGCGGCCAAGCTCAAGCAGCTGTTCCTCGATGCCTTCGAGCACAGCCTGCGTTCGGGCAGCGTGGACTACATCGCCGCGTGCGAAGAAGCCTTCCGCGACGTACGCCGCATGGAGCAGGACTACAACTCGCTGGTGTCCGCCGGCCCGCTGGTCGAGGCCCTGGCCAACGGCGTGCGGCAGCGCGACATCCTGCGCGGCAAGCTGCACCGCATCTCGCCGGTGCTGGATTCGCTGCTGGGCACCTGGCAGGACTACTCCGGCGCGCGCAAGGAAGAGCTGGTCATCCAGGCCGAGCACTACCGCAAGGAACAGGACTCGCTGCAGAACAACCAGCGCGGCGGCACCCAGGAGCTGATGCGCCTGGAGCGCGAGATCACCGGCGTGCAGCGCTGGCTGGGCGAGCTGTCGGTGCTCAAGCACCGCTTTGCCCTGGTGGACGACGTAAAGGTGCTGGAGCAGCAACTGCTGGCCGCCAAGGACGCCCACGACGAGCTCGCCGGTGCCCTGGCGCAGTCCCGTCAGTTCAGCGCCGAAGACCTGGAAGAGCGCCTGCGCGACCTGGAAAAACGCCTGAAGTCGGTGCGTCAGCAGCTGGACCATGCCGACAACAACAGCTACGCCCGCCTGCGTGAAGAGTTCTCGCAGCAGGACGTGGAACGCCTGATGCGGCTGTTCAACAGCGCGCTGTTCAGCCTGCCGCTGGGCGAGCAGGGCATTGCCCTGGATGACAGCGACGCCTGGGTGAAATCCCTGGAAGCCATCCTCGACAGCTTCAAGGGCGAGCGTTTCGAAGTGCCGGGCATTTCCATCGACCTGTCGCACATCGAGCCCCCTGCCCTGCAGGCGCTGGCCGACCGCGCCGCCCTGCGCGAGCAGAAGGAGCGCCTGGAGAAAGAACTCAAGCAGCTCAAGACCCAGCAGGCCGTGGCCTCCGACCGCGCGGCCAGCAAGGAGCAGACCGAGGCCCTGTACCAACAGGTGCTGGATGCCCAGAAAGCCCTGGAAGACTTCCGCCGCGCCCAGACCCTGGGCGCCGAGGAAGGCGACAAGCTGGAACAGCTGGCGCAGATGGAAGCCGCCCAGGACGAGCTGAAGCGTTCGAGCGACGCCTTCACCGAGCGCGTCCAACAGCTGTCGGCCAAGCTGCAACTGGTGGGCCGGCAGATCGCCGACATGGAAGCCAAGCAGCGCACCCTGGACGACGCCCTGCGCCGCCGCCAGCTGCTGCCTGCCGACCTGCCGTTCGGCACGCCCTTCATGGAAGCCGTGGATGACTCCATGGACAACCTGCTGCCGCTGCTCAACGACTATCAGGACAGCTGGCAAAGCCTGCAGCGCGTCGACGGTCAGATCGAGGCGTTGTACGCGCAGGTGCGCCTGAAGGGCGTGGCCAAGTTCGACAGCGAAGACGACATGGAGCGCCGCCTGCAACTGCTGATCAACGCCTACGACCACCGCAGCGAAGAGGCCCTGACCCTGGCCAAGGCGCGCCGCGCGGCGGTCACTGATATTGCCCGGACCCTGCGCAATATCCGCAGCGACTACGACAGCCTCGAGCACCAACTGGCACTGTTCAATCGCGAGATCAACAAGCGCCAGGTGTCGAACCTGCAGAGCTTCCGCATCGTGTTGGCCCCCAACAAGGAAGCGCTCAAGCACATCGACCAGATTATCCACAGCGCCGGCCAGTACGAAGAAGGCGAGACGTTGTCGGTGTTCGACCTCAGCCAAAGCGCCGAGCAGGACAACAAGAACGAAGAGGCCAAGGAATACCTGGCCCGCCTGGTGGCCGCCAACCACAACCAGCTGGGCCTCAAGGACCTGTTCGAACTGGCCTTCGAGATCACCAAGGTGCACGGCCAGCCGGTGATACACACCGATATCGACGGCGCGGCGTCCAACGGCACCACCATGACCATCAAGGCGCTGACCAACATGTACCTGTTGCTGCACTTGATGGACCGCGACCTGGCTGGCCGCATTCGCCTGCCGTACTACCTGGACGAGGCGGCGGACATCGACGAACGCAACCAGTCGGCGCTGCTGGAAACCAGCCAGCAGCTGGGCTTCGTGCCTATCCTGGCCAGCGTGAAGCCGCAGGTGTCGGCCCACGTGGCCATCGACCTGGAAGGCGGTAGCGGGCCTAACGGCATCTACATCGATGAGTCGGACTGGAAGTACATCCGTCGTCACGATGCGGTGAAGGCGGTGGTCGTGGATGATGAGGCTGAAGAGGTTTCCGCCTGATGTGAGCTTGATGGCATGACAAAAAAACCACCCTCTTGGGTGGTTTTTTTGTGCCTTTGAGGGGGGCCCGATCTTTACGTGGGGCCTGCGGACGCGGCCTTTGGCCGCTGCTACGAGAGGCGTTCGTGGGATTTTCGGGCGCCGAAAAGACAAAACCCCCACCTGC
>NZ_JBSKHP010000050.1:0-15054 GCF_057128625.1 Pseudomonas imperatae
CCTCGGCCCTTCGGGCAGCCCGTTGATCGACGCCTCCAGTCGGCCCTGGCGCTTTACGGGGCATACAATCAAGATCACAAGCCAGATCAACAGCCAGATCAACAGCCAGATCACAAGCCAGGTCGCGGGTCGGATCAGGATCAGCGGATGGAAATAAAAAAGGCTGCCCGAGGGCAGCCTTTTTTTTGCAGCTGGAAAACTTACTTGCGGTCTTCCAGTTTGCTCACGTCGCGCGAATCGTAGCCGGTGTACAGCTGGCGCGGGCGGCCGATCTTGTACGGGCTGGAGAGCATTTCCTTCCAGTGCGAGATCCAGCCCACGGTACGTGCCAGGGCGAAGATCACGGTGAACATGCTGGTTGGAATGCCGATCGCCTTGAGGATGATCCCCGAGTAGAAGTCGACGTTCGGGTACAGCGAGCGCTCGATGAAGTAAGGATCGGTAAGGGCGATCTCTTCCAGGCGCATGGCCAGTTCCAGCTGCGGGTCGTTCTTGATGCCCAGCTCTTTCAAGACTTCGTCGCAGGTCTGCTTCATCACGGTGGCGCGCGGGTCGCGGTTCTTGTAGACGCGGTGACCGAAGCCCATGAGCTTGAACGGATCGTTCTTGTCCTTGGCCTTGGCGATGAACTTGTCGATGTTGGACACATCGCCGATTTCATCGAGCATGGTCAGCACGGCTTCGTTCGCACCGCCGTGGGCAGGGCCCCACAGTGCGGCGATGCCGGCGGCGATACAGGCGAACGGGTTGGCACCCGACGAGCCTGCCAGACGCACGGTGGACGTCGAGGCGTTCTGTTCGTGGTCGGCGTGCAGGATGAAGATGCGGTCCATGGCCTTGGCCAGGATTGGACTGATCGGTTTGATCTCGCACGGGGTGTTGAACATCATGTGCAGGAAGTTTTCCGCGTACGTCAGGTCGTTGCGCGGGTACATCATGGGTTGGCCCATGGAGTACTTGTACACCATCGCTGCCAGGGTCGGCATCTTGGCGACCAGGCGCACGGCGGAAATTTCGCGGTGCTGCGGGTTATTGATGTCCAGCGAGTCATGGTAGAACGCCGACAGGGCGCCAACCACGCCGCACATCACGGCCATCGGGTGGGCGTCGCGGCGGAAGCCGTTGAAGAAGGTCTTCAACTGCTCGTGCACCATGGTGTGGTTCTTCACGGTGCTGACGAACTGGGCCTTCTGCTCTGCCGTCGGCAGTTCGCCGTTGAGCAGCAGGTAGCAGGTTTCCAGGTAGTCGGATTTCTCGGCCAGCTGCTCGATCGGGTAGCCCCGGTGCAGCAGGATGCCGTTGTCACCATCGATGTAGGTGATCTTCGATTCGCACGAGGCGGTCGACATGAAACCTGGGTCGAAAGTGAAGCGGCCCGTGGAAGTCAGGCTTCGCACGTCGATAACATCGGGACCAACGGTGCCGGTTAAAATGGGCAGCTCGACGGGGGCTGCGCCCTCGATGATCAACTGCGCTTTTTTGTCAGCCATGTGGCCTCCTATTAATGCTTGAAATCATCAGACAGACCCCCCACGCAGGGCCCGCACCACTATAGTGAGATAAAT
This sequence comes from Pseudomonas imperatae, assembly GCF_057128625.1. NCBI lineage: Bacteria > Pseudomonadati > Pseudomonadota > Gammaproteobacteria > Pseudomonadales > Pseudomonadaceae > Pseudomonas > Pseudomonas imperatae. The sequence goes on from NZ_JBSKHP010000050.1 coordinate 1,566, forward strand.
CCGAATGTCAATTTGCTTAAAGTCAGGCTGTACAAGGCTTTTAGCGCGTTTTTTCATTGCTGATCCCTGCCATTTACGCCTTTTTTTCATATAGCGCAATCCGCCCTTTCGGGTAGGTCGGCGCGTTGTCATTAGTATCCTAACTGTCTATACTCGGCAGCCGACCGTCAGGGGCTTTTCAGCCCGTTTCCGCTGGCGTCGTCACTCCCTGGGTGGTGGGTACCTGACCAGTACACTTCCCGACAACTTGCCCTGCTTGCTAGGGGCTCTTCAGTGTGAAAAAAAGCCGTGAATAGCCAACGACCTGTAAACCTAGACCTAAGGACCATCAAACTCCCCATAACCGGCGTAACGTCGTTCCTTCATCGCGTATCGGGCATCATCCTGTTCCTGGGTATCGGCTTCATGCTTTATGCATTGGGCAAATCCCTGGGTTCGGAAGAAGGCTTCGCGTCCGTGAAGGACACCTTGACCAGCCCCCTGGCCAAGTTCGTTGCATGGGGTCTTTTGTCCTCCCTGCTGTATCACCTGGTGGCCGGTGTGCGCCATCTGATCATGGATGCCGGTATTGGTGAGACGCTGGAAGGCGGTCGCCGTGGCTCCAAAATCATCATCGCCGTTTCCGTGGTGCTGATCGTTCTGGCAGGAGTTTGGATATGGTAACCAGCGTTACGAATCTTTCGCGTTCGGGCCTCTACGACTGGATGGCACAGCGTGTGTCGGCGGTTGTCCTCGCGGCTTATTTCATTTTCCTGATCGGATACCTCGTTGCGCATCCGGGCATTGGTTTCGACCAATGGCATGCGCTGTTCTCCCACAACGCCATGCGCATCTTCAGTCTGTTGGCGCTGGTGGCCCTCAGTGCTCACGCCTGGGTCGGCATGTGGACCATCGCCACCGACTACCTGACGCCAATGGCGCTGGGCAAGGCGGCGACGGCAGTGCGTTTCCTGTTCCAGGCAGTATGCGGCGTAGCAATGTTCGCGTACTTCGTCTGGGGTGTGCAGATTCTTTGGGGTATCTGATTCATGGCTAGCATCAATTCAATGACTTTCGACGCCATCATCATCGGTGGTGGTGGCGCCGGCATGCGCGCTGCGCTGCAACTGGCACAGGGCGGTCACAAGACTGCCGTGGTCACCAAGGTGTTCCCGACCCGTTCGCACACTGTATCTGCCCAGGGTGGCATCACCTGCGCTATCGCCTCGGCCGACCCGAACGATGACTGGCGCTGGCACATGTACGATACCGTCAAGGGTTCCGACTACATCGGTGACCAGGACGCTATCGAATACATGTGTTCCGTAGGTCCGGAAGCCGTGTTCGAACTGGAACACATGGGCCTGCCGTTCTCTCGTACCGAGCAGGGCCGCATCTACCAGCGTCCGTTTGGTGGCCAGTCCAAGGACTTCGGTAAAGGTGGCCAGGCCGCCCGTACCTGCGCCGCTGCTGACCGTACCGGCCACGCGCTGCTGCACACCCTGTACCAGGCCAACCTGAAGGCCGGTACCGTATTCCTGAACGAATACTACGCCGTTGACCTGGTGAAGAACTCCGACGGCCAGTTCGTCGGCGTGATCGCCATCTGCATCGAAACCGGTGAAACCTCGTACATCCGCGCCGACGCGACCGTACTGGCTACCGGCGGTGCCGGCCGTATCTACTCGTCCACCACCAACGCCCTGATCAACACCGGCGACGGCGTGGGCATGGCCCTGCGTGCCGGCGTGCCGGTGCAGGACATCGAGATGTGGCAGTTCCACCCGACCGGCATCGCCGGCGCCGGTGTACTGGTTACCGAAGGTTGCCGTGGTGAAGGTGGTTACCTGATCAACAAGCACGGCGAGCGTTTCATGGAGCGTTATGCGCCGAACGCGAAGGACCTGGCTGGTCGTGACGTGGTTGCCCGCTCGATGGTTAAAGAAATCATCGCCGGCAACGGTTGCGGTCCTGACGGCGACCACGTGATGCTGAAGCTCGACCACCTGGGCGAGGAAGTGCTGCACAGCCGCCTGCCTGGCATCTGCGAACTGTCGAAGACCTTCGCCCACGTTGACCCGGTCGTCGCGCCAGTTCCTGTGGTTCCAACCTGCCACTACATGATGGGCGGCATCGCCACCAACATTCATGGCCAGGCCATCACCCAGGACGCCGAAGGCAACGACACCATCATCCCTGGCCTGTTCGCAGTGGGTGAAGTGGCGTGCGTATCGGTACACGGTGCCAACCGCCTGGGCGGCAACTCGCTGCTCGACCTGGTGGTATTCGGCCGCGCCGCCGGCCTGCACCTGGAGCAGGCCCTGAGCGAAGGCGTGGAATACAGCCGCGCCAGCGACACCGACATCGAAGTGGCCCTGGCTCGCCTGAACGGCCTGAACACCCGTACCACCGGCGAAGACGTCGCTACCCTGCGCAAAGAGCTGCAGCAGTGCATGCAGAACTACTTCGGCGTGTTCCGTACCGGCGAATACATGCAGAAGGGCATCGCCCAGCTGGCGACCCTGCGCGAGCGTATCGCCAACGTCAAGATCAACGACAAGAGCCAAGGTTTCAACACCGCTCGAATCGAAGCCCTTGAGCTGCAGAACCTGCTGGAAGTGGCCGAAGCCACCGCGATCGCCGCAGAGCATCGCAAAGAGTCCCGCGGCGCCCACGCCCGTGAAGACTACGAAGACCGCGACGATGAAAACTGGCTGTGCCACACCCTGTACTTCCCGGGTGAGAAGCGCGTTGCCAAGCGTGCTGTCAACTTCTCGCCGAAAACCGTTCCGACTTTCGAACCTAAAGTCCGGACTTACTAAGGGTGGCCGCCATGTTGCAAGTCAGTGTTTACCGCTACAACCCCGACGTGGATACCGCGCCGTCCATGCAGACCTTCCAGGTCGACACCGGCGGCAAGGACCTGATGGTCCTGGACGTGCTGGCGTTGATCAAGGAGCAGGACGAGGGTTTCTCGTACCGTCGCTCCTGCCGTGAGGGCGTTTGCGGCTCCGACGGCATGAACATCAACGGCAAGAACGGCCTGGCGTGCATCACGCCGCTGTCCGCTGTCGTAAAAGGTAACAAGTTGGTCATCCGTCCACTGCCAGGCTTGCCGGTAATCCGTGACCTGGTCGTCGATATGAGCATCTTCTACAAGCAGTACGAGAAGGTGAAGCCTTTCCTGCAGAACGACACGCCGGCCCCGGCCATCGAGCGTCTGCAGTCGCCGGAAGAGCGCGAGAAGCTGGACGGTCTGTACGAGTGCATCCTGTGCGCTTGCTGCTCGACTTCCTGCCCGTCCTTCTGGTGGAACCCGGACAAGTTCCTGGGCCCTGCTGCGCTGCTGCAAGCCTACCGTTTCCTGGCTGACAGCCGTGACACCAAGACCACAGAGCGTCTGGCGTCCCTGGATGACCCGTTCAGCGTGTTCCGCTGCCGGGGCATCATGAACTGCGTGAACGTTTGCCCCAAGGGTCTGAACCCTACCAAGGCGATCGGCCACGTACGTAACATGCTGCTGCAAAGCGGCGTTTGATACTGATACACCTGCTGTAACGTAAAGCGCCAGGGTGCGGGTCTTCTTCAGCCCGTACCCTGGTAACAACCAGAGCGCGGCCCACAAGGCCTTCGCTTTTAATTTTGAAGCAATGAGACCAGCAGGGGCATCCGGGCTGGTACCCGGACTACTTGCGTGATTTCTCGGTGGCTTGTTGTAGTCGCTGCACTCGGACTTATTCAAGCTTGCTGTGGCGTCAACGCCGGTGGAGTCCCCAAACGAGGGTGACCAAGCATGCAAGAAAGCGTGATGCAGCGCATGTGGAGCAGTGCCTACCTTTCCGGTGGTAACGCTGCCTATGTGGAAGAGCTCTACGAACTCTACCTGCACGACCCTAACGCTGTGCCAGAAGAGTGGCGCACCTACTTCCAGAAGCTGCCTGCCGATGGCGGCGCAGCTACCGATGTTTCGCACTCGACGATTCGCGATCATTTCGTGCTGCTGGCCAAAAACCAGCGCCGCGCCCAACCGGTTTCCGCCGGAAGCGTGAGCAGCGAGCACGAGAAGAAGCAAGTTGAAGTGCTGCGATTGATCCAGGCCTACCGCATGCGCGGCCATCAGGCGGCCCAGCTGGACCCGCTGGGGCTGTGGCAGCGACCTGCACCGGCAGACCTGTCAATCAATCATTACGGCATGACCAATGCCGATCTCGATACAACCTTCCGTGCCGGCGACCTGTTCATCGGCAAGGAGGAAGCGAGCCTACGTGAAATTCTCGAAGCGTTGCAGCAGACATATTGTCGCACCATCGGTTCGGAGTTCACTCACATCGTCGATTCCGAGCAACGCCAGTGGTTCCAGCAGCGTCTGGAAAGCGTGCGCGGCCGTCCGGTGTTCTCCGCTGACGTGAAGGGCCACGTGCTCGAGCGCGTGACCGCGGCAGAGGGCCTGGAGAAGTACCTGGGCACCAAGTACCCGGGCACCAAGCGCTTCGGTCTGGAAGGCGGCGAGAGCCTGATTCCGATGCTCGACGAGATGATCCAGCGTTCCGGTTCCTACGGCACCAAGGAAGTGGTCATCGGCATGGCCCACCGTGGCCGCCTGAACGTGCTGGTGAACACCTTCGGCAAGAACCCGCGCGAGCTGTTCGACGAGTTCGAAGGCAAGAAGAAGGTCGAGCTGGGCTCCGGTGACGTGAAGTACCACCAGGGCTTCTCGTCCAACGTGATGACCCCGGGCGGCGAAGTGCACCTGGCCATGGCGTTCAACCCGTCCCACCTGGAGATCGTATCGCCAGTGGTCGAGGGTTCCGTGCGCGCCCGCCAGGACCGCCGCAACGACGCGGTCGGCGACAAGGTGCTGCCGATTTCCATCCACGGTGACGCTGCGTTCGCAGGCCAGGGCGTGGTCATGGAAACCTTCCAGATGTCGCAGACCCGCGGTTTCAAGACCGGCGGCACCGTGCACATCGTGATCAACAACCAGGTCGGTTTCACCATCAGCAACCCGCGCGACTCGCGTTCCACCGAGTACGCCACCGACGTTGCCAAGATGATCCAGGCGCCGATCCTGCACGTGAACGGCGATGACCCGGAAGCGGTGCTGTTCGTCACCCAGCTGGCCGTCGACTACCGCATGCAGTTCAAGCGCGACATCGTCATCGACCTGGTGTGCTACCGCCGTCGCGGCCACAACGAGGCCGATGAGCCAAGCGGCACCCAGCCGCTGATGTACCAGCAGATCGCCAAGCAGCGCACCACTCGCGAACTGTACGCCGAGCGCCTGATCCAGGGCGGCAGCCTCAACGCCGACGCCGTGCAGGCCCAGGTGGACGAGTACCGCAACGCGCTGGACAACGGCCTGCACGTGGTGAAAAGCCTGGTCAAGGAACCGAACAAGGAACTGTTCGTGGACTGGCGCCCGTACCTGGGCCACGCCTGGACTGCGCGCCACGACACCCGCTTCGACCTCAAGACCCTGCAGGAACTGTCCGCCAAGCTGCTGGAAATTCCGGAAGGCTTCGTGGTGCAGCGCCAGGTCGCGAAGATCTACGAAGACCGCCAGAAGATGCAGGCCGGTGGCTTGCCGATCAACTGGGGCTACGCCGAAACCATGGCCTACGCCACCCTGGCCTTCGAAGGCCACCCGGTGCGCATGACCGGCCAGGACATCGGTCGCGGCACGTTCTCGCACCGTCACGCGGTCCTGCACAACCAGAAGGATGCTTCCACCTATATCCCTCTGCAGAACCTGTACGCCGGCCAGCCACGTTTCGACCTGTACGATTCGTTCCTGTCCGAAGAAGCGGTACTGGCGTTCGAATACGGCTACTCCACCACCATGCCTAACGCGCTGGTGATCTGGGAAGCCCAGTTCGGTGACTTCGCCAACGGTGCCCAGGTAGTGATCGACCAGTTCATCACCAGCGGCGAGCACAAGTGGGGTCGCCTGTGCGGTCTGACCATGCTGCTGCCACACGGTTATGAAGGGCAGGGCCCGGAGCACTCCTCCGCGCGTCTGGAGCGTTACCTGCAGCTGTGCGCCGAGCACAACATCCAGGTGTGCGTGCCGACGACCCCTGCACAGATCTACCACCTGCTGCGTCGCCAGGTCATCCGTCCGCTGCGCAAGCCGCTGGTGGTCCTGACGCCGAAGTCGCTGCTGCGTCACAAGCTGGCGGTCTCGACCCTGGAAGACCTGGCCGAAGGCTCCTTCCAGACCGTTATCCCGGAAGTCGACGCCATCGAGCCAGCCAAGGTCAAGCGCCTGGTGCTGTGCAGCGGCAAGGTCTACTACGACCTGCTGGAAAAACGTCGTGCCGAAGGCCGTGATGACATCGCGATCGTGCGTCTGGAGCAACTGTACCCGTTCCCTGAAGACGACCTGATGGAGACGCTCGCCCCGTACACCAACCTCGAGAACGTGGTGTGGTGCCAGGAAGAGCCGATGAACCAGGGCGCCTGGTACAGCAGCCAGCACCACATGCGTCGCAGCTTCAACAACCACAAGAAGGGCCTGGTCCTGGAATACGCCGGTCGCGATGCTTCGGCCGCGCCAGCCTGTGGTTACGCTTCGATGCACGCCGAGCAGCAGGAAAAACTGCTGCAAGACGCATTCACCGTTTGATGCCATCGCGCACAAGAAACCGAATTTAAGGAACCACTGATAATGGCTATCGAGATCAAAGCCCCTACTTTCCCGGAATCGGTTGCCGATGGCACCGTTGCCACCTGGCACAAGCAACCGGGCGAAGCCGTCAAGCGCGACGAGCTGATTGTCGACATCGAGACCGACAAAGTAGTGCTGGAAGTACTCGCCACCGCTGACGGCGTCCTGGGCGCCATCGTCAAGGGCGAGGGCGAAACCGTCCTGTCCGACGAAGTCCTGGGCTCCATCGTTGAAGGCGGCGCCGCTGCCGCCGCTCCAGCTGCCGCGCCTGCCGCTGCCGCTGCTGCACCTGCTGCTGCCGCCGCTGGCGACGAAGACGCCATCGGCGCGCCGGCTGCGCGCAAGCTGGCCGAAGAAAACGGCATTGCCCTGAGCAGCATCAAGGGCACTGGCAAGGACGGCCGCGTGACCAAGGAAGACGTGGTTGCTGCCATCGAAGCCAAGAAGTCCGCACCTGCCGCTGCGCCTGCTGCCAAGCCTGCCGCCGCTGCCGCCGCTCCTGTGTTGGCCGCCGGTGACCGCGTTGAAAAACGCGTGCCGATGACCCGCCTGCGCGCCAAGGTTGCCGAGCGCCTGGTCGAAGCCCAGTCGAACATGGCCATGCTGACCACTTTCAACGAAGTCGACATGACCGAAGTCATGGCCCTGCGTTCGAAGTACAAGGACCTGTTCGAGAAGTCCCACAACGGCGTGCGCCTGGGCTTCATGTCGTTCTTCGTCAAGGCTGCCACCGAAGCGCTGAAGCGCTTCCCTGCGGTCAACGCCTCGATCGACGGCGCCGACATCGTCTACCACGGCTACGCTGACGTCGGCGTTGCCGTGTCCAGCGACCGCGGCCTGGTCGTGCCAGTACTGCGTAACGCCGAGCTGATGAGCCTGGCCGAAATCGAAGGCGGCATCGCCACCTTCGGCAAGAAGGCGCGCGACGGCAAGCTGTCGATGGAAGAAATGACTGGTGGTACCTTCACCATCACCAACGGCGGTACCTTCGGTTCGATGATGTCGACCCCGATCGTCAACCCGCCACAGGCCGCTATCCTGGGCATGCACAACATCATCCAGCGCCCGATGGCCGTCAACGGTCAGGTCGTGATCCGTCCGATGATGTACCTGGCGCTGTCCTACGATCACCGCCTGATCGACGGTAAAGAAGCCGTTACCTTCCTGGTGACCATCAAGAACCTGCTCGAAGATCCGGCTCGTCTGCTGCTGGACATCTGACAAAGCAGCCGAAAGCTGTAAGCTACGAGCCTCAAGCCGTCCGCGGCGGGGCTCTGGCCTGCAGCTTGCGGCTTGAAGCTTGAAGCTAATAGGAAGCTATTTATGACTCAGAAATTCGACGTGGTAGTGATTGGTGCGGGCCCTGGCGGCTACGTGGCCGCCATCAAGGCAGCACAGCTCGGTCTTTCGACTGCCTGCATCGAGAAGTACACCGACAAGGAAGGCAAACTGGCCCTGGGCGGTACCTGCCTGAACGTCGGCTGCATTCCTTCCAAGGCGCTGCTGGACAGCTCCTGGAAATTCCACGAAGCCCAGGACGGTTTCGCCATCCACGGTATCAGCCACAGCGGCGTGACCATGGACGTGCCAGCGATGGTCGGCCGCAAGGCCAACATCGTCAAGGGCCTGACCTCCGGCGTTGCCACCCTGTTCAAGGCCAACGGCGTCACTTCGATCCAGGGCCACGGCAAGCTGCTGGCTGGCAAGAAAGTCGAAGTCACCAAGCCTGACGGCACCACCGAAGTCATCGAAGCCGAGAACGTCATCCTGGCCTCCGGTTCGCGTCCGATCGACATTCCGCCGGCTCCGGTCGACAACAAGGTCATCGTCGACTCCACCGGCGCCCTGGAATTCCAGGCCGTGCCAAAACGCCTGGGCGTGATCGGCGCCGGCGTCATCGGCCTGGAGCTGGGTTCGGTATGGTCGCGCCTGGGTGCCCAGGTGACCGTGCTGGAAGCCCTGGACACCTTCCTGATGGCCGCTGACACCGCCGTCTCGAAAGAAGCCTACAAGACCCTGACCAAGCAAGGCCTGGACATCAAGCTGGGCGCACGCGTCACCGGCTCCAAGGTCAATGGCGAAGAAGTCGTGGTCACCTACACCGACGCCAACGGCGAACAGAACATCACCTTCGACAAGCTGATCGTTGCCGTGGGCCGTCGCCCAGTGACCACCGACCTGCTGGCCGCCGACAGCGGCGTGAACATCGACGAGCGTGGCTTCATCTTCGTCGACGATCACTGCACCACCAGCGTGCCTGGCGTCTACGCCATCGGTGACGTGGTACGTGGCATGATGCTGGCCCACAAGGCCTCGGAAGAGGGCATCATGGTCGTCGAGCGCATCAAGGGTCACAAGACCCAGATGAACTACGACCTGATCCCATCGGTTATCTACACCCACCCGGAAATTGCATGGGTCGGTAAAACCGAACAGGCCTTGAAGGCTGAAGGCGTTGAAGTTAACGTGGGCACCTTCCCGTTCGCCGCCAGTGGCCGTGCCATGGCAGCAAACGATACCGGCGGTTTTGTAAAAGTTATCGCTGATGCCAAGACTGACCGCGTGCTGGGTGTCCATGTAATTGGCCCAAGCGCCGCAGAACTGGTTCAGCAGGGCGCGATCGGCATGGAATTCGGCACTAGCGCCGAAGACCTCGGGATGATGGTTTTCTCCCACCCGACCCTGTCCGAAGCACTGCATGAAGCAGCGCTGGCCGTGAATGGCGGTGCCATCCACGTTGCCAACCGTAAAAAGCGTTAAGTGAAACAATAAGAAACCACGACGGGCCGCCCGTCGTGAGTCTTGCGTGCACGACTCACCGCGGAAAGTTCGTCGGACTCACCCCGCAGGCCAACAGGGACCACGCATCCTTGAAAGCCTGCGAGCAGCAGTCACAGGTGGCGCGGCACTCCACAGAGAGCGCAGCGCCGAAGCGCAGTACCTAACGAAGACGGTAATAAGCATGAATCTTCACGAGTATCAGGGTAAGCAGCTGTTCGCTGAATACGGCCTGCCAGTATCCAAGGGTTACGCGGTAGACACCCCGGAAGAAGCTGCAGCAGCTTGCGAAAAAATCGGCGGGACTGAATGGGTCGTCAAGGCTCAGGTCCACGCGGGTGGTCGCGGTAAAGCGGGCGGCGTAAAGCTGGTTCGCAGCAAAGAAGACGCCAAGGCCTTCGCACAGCAGTGGCTGGGCAAGCGCCTGGTGACTTACCAGACTGACGCCAATGGCCAGCCTGTTACCAAGATCCTGGTTGAATCCTGCACCGATATCGCCAAAGAGCTGTATCTGGGCGCAGTAGTCGACCGCTCCAGCCGTCGTATCGTGTTCATGGCTTCCACCGAAGGTGGCGTGGACATCGAGAAGATCGCTCACGACACTCCTGAAAAGATTCTGAAAGCTACCATCGACCCACTGGTCGGCGCACAGCCGTTCCAGGGTCGTGACCTGGCGTTCCAGCTGGGTCTGGAAGGCAAGCAGGTTGCCCAGTTCGCCAAGATCTTCGTTGGCCTGGCCAAGCTGTTCCAGGACCACGACCTGGCCCTGCTGGAAGTCAACCCGCTGGTGATCAAGGCCGACGGCGACCTGCACTGCCTCGATGCCAAGATCAACATCGACGCCAACGCCATGTACCGTCAGCCTAAGCTGAAGACGTTCCATGACCCGTCGCAAGACGACGCCCGTGAAGCCCACGCTGCCAAGTTCGAACTGAACTACGTGGCACTGGAAGGCAACATCGGCTGCATGGTCAACGGTGCCGGCCTGGCCATGGGTACCATGGACATCGTCAACCTGCACGGCGGCAAGCCTGCCAACTTCCTGGACGTGGGCGGCGGCGCTACCAAAGAGCGCGTGACCGAAGCGTTCAAGATCATCCTGTCCGACTCCAACGTCGCCGCAGTACTGGTCAACATCTTCGGCGGCATCGTTCGCTGCGACATGATTGCCGAAGGCATCATCGGCGCCGTGAAAGAAGTCGGCGTGAAAATCCCGGTCGTTGTGCGCCTTGAAGGCAACAACGCTGACCTGGGCGCCAAAGTACTGGCAGAAAGCGGTCTGAACATCATCGCTGCCACCAGCCTGACCGACGCTGCTCAACAAGTCGTTAAAGCTGCGGAGGGCAAGTAATGAGCGTCCTGATCAATAAAGATACCAAAGTCATCTGCCAGGGCTTCACCGGCTCGCAGGGTACTTTCCACTCCGAACAAGCCATCGCCTACGGCACCAAGATGGTTGGCGGCGTGACCCCAGGCAAGGGTGGTACCACCCACCTGAACCTGCCAGTGTTCAACACCGTTGCCGAGGCTGTAAAAGCCACCGGCGCCACCGCCAGCGTGATCTACGTACCGGCTCCGTTCTGCAAGGACTCCATCCTTGAAGCGGCGTTCGGCGGCATCAAGCTGATCATCTGCATCACCGAAGGCATTCCTACCCTGGACATGCTGGATGCCAAGGTCAAGTGCGACGAGCTGGGTGTTACCCTGATCGGCCCGAACTGCCCAGGCGTCATCACTCCGGGCGAGTGCAAGATCGGCATCATGCCAGGTCACATCCACTTGCCAGGCAAGGTAGGCATCGTGTCGCGTTCCGGCACCCTGACCTACGAAGCCGTGAAGCAGACCACCGACGCCGGCTTCGGCCAGTCGACCTGCGTCGGCATCGGCGGTGACCCGATCCCGGGCTCCAACTTCATCGACATCCTGAAGCTGTTCCAGGAAGACCCGAAGACCGAGGCGATCGTGATGATCGGCGAGATCGGCGGTTCGGCTGAAGAAGAAGCGGCTGCCTACATCAAGGCCAACGTGACCAAGCCGGTCGTGTCCTACATCGCTGGTGTGACTGCCCCTCCAGGCAAGCGCATGGGCCACGCAGGCGCAATCATCTCCGGCGGCAAGGGCACTGCAGACGAGAAGTTCGCTGCCCTGCAAGACGCTGGCGTGAAAACCGTGCGTTCGCTGGCTGACATCGGCAAGGCCCTGGCCGAGCTGACTGGCTGGGAAATCAAGAAGGCCTGAGCCTTCGTTGATTAGCTGAGCCAACAAAGGCCACCTTCGGGTGGCCTTTGTCGTTTTCGGAGGTGGAAAGGTGAAACGTTTCGCCTGACGAAATCGGCAAAAAATGTCCCCCGTGCGACATTACCGCGCGTTCATCGGACAGTACGTGCAATAACAGTGCGTTTATCGCCCGAATCCGATACGCTAGCCGCCATCTCTGCGATTTGCCCCCAAAAGGGGTAGCCGCACGCTGTAAGGGCCTTGGCTTATCCAGCCTGGCCGCATTTCCCTGACCCATGGGAGATCCCTCTCTAAATTCCGATTCAGTAGTGTGGATTCCTTAATGAAAGTGTTGAAAGGCCAGGACATCCTGGCACTTGGTTTCATGACGTTCGCGTTGTTCGTAGGTGCTGGCAACATCATCTTCCCACCGATCGTCGGCCTGCAGGCCGGCCCTCACGCGTGGATGGCGGCCTTCGGCTTCCTGATCACCGCCGTGGGCCTGCCCGTGGTGACCGTGGTCGCCCTGGCGAAAGTCGGCGGCGGCATGGACGCGCTCAGCAGCCCCATCGGCAAGGTCGCCGGCGGCCTGCTGGCGGCTGTCGCGTACCTGGCCGTGGGCCCGCTGTTCGCCACCCCACGTACGGCCACCGTGTCGTTCGAAGTGGGCCTGGCGCCCCTGACCGGCGACAGCCCGACCGCGCTGTTCTGCTACAGCCTGGTGTACTTCATCGTGGTGCTGGCGGTGTCGATGTACCCTGGCAAGCTGCTCGATACCGTGGGCCGCTTCCTGGCACCGCTGAAAATCATCGCCCTGGCCGCGCTCGGCATTGCCGCGTTCATGCTGCCTGCCGGCCCCGTGGGTGACGCGCAACCGGCCTACCAGGCCGCGCCGTTCTCCAATGGCTTCATCAACGGCTACCTGACCATGGACACCCTGGGTGCCCTGGTCTTCGGCATCGTCATCGTCAACGCCATCCGCTCGCGCGGCGTCGAGTCGCCGAAGCTGATCACCCGCTACGCCATCATCGCCGGCCTGATCGCCGGTGTCGGCCTGGCGCTGGTGTACGTCAGCCTGTTCCGCCTGGGTGAAGGCAGCCACATCATCGCGGCCGACGCCACCAACGGCGCCATGGTCCTGCACGCCTACGTGCAGCACACCTTCGGCTCCCTGGGCAGCGGTTTCCTTGCCGTGCTGATCTCCCTGGCGTGCCTGGTGACTGCCGTGGGCCTGACCTGCGCCTGTGCCGAGTACTTCAGCAAGTGCCTGCCGCTGTCGTACAAGACCCTGGTGGTGCTGCTGGCCGGCTTCTCGCTGCTGGTGTCGAACCTGGGCCTGACCAAGCTGATTGCCTTCTCGATCCCGGTGCTGACTGCCATCTACCCGCCGTGCATCGCGCTGGTGGCGTTGAGCTTCTGCAAGGAGTTCTTCAGCTCGCCGACTCGCGTGTTCGCGCCGGTGATGGGTGTGTCGCTGCTGTTCGGCCTGGTTGATGCCCTCAAGGGCGCCGGTTTCACCGAATGGCTGCCGGCCTCCCTGGCCAACCTGCCGCTGAGCGACCAGGGCCTGGCGTGGCTGGTGCCTTCGGTGGTCACCCTGGTGGCTGCCGTGGCCTACGACCGCGTGATGGGCAAAGCCCGCGAAGCGGTTGCCTGACACCCGGTAGCAAACCTTTGCCGGCGGCCACAAGCCGCCCAGGCAATATCGAAATGCCCTGCATCGACGGATGCAGGGCATTTTTTATGCCTGGCCGAAAAGCCCCGTAGCAGCAACTGTCTTGAAACGGCGTCGTCTGCATCGCGACTAAAGTCGGCTCCTACGCCGTACGTGGTAGGAGCCGGCCTTGG
>NZ_JBSKHP010000051.1:0-13549 GCF_057128625.1 Pseudomonas imperatae
GCGACCCTTGCGATGAAATTCTCAGAAATCATAGCAAGGGTTTGTCCGGGCGTTTTTACACACTCTGGGCCAGAAGCAGCCCTCCACCCAGATGGATAAGGCTCGGGTACGCGCTGTAGCCGCTGCCGCCAGGCTGCACTGGCCGCTAGGCGCGCTAGAGATTTCCTGTGTGGTTGAGGGCCAGCGTAGCCTGCGGCGGAGCTAAACGCCGCGCTCACTAAGAATATCTAAAATAGAGATTTTACAGCAGAGAAATGGGATAGTTTAAAATAATCCTGTTTTCATCAAATTCATTTGTATTGAAATTCCTTCGAACACTTGCGTTTCGCCATCTAATGTTAAAATTTTTCAACGGTCCGGACTGCACGACGTAGCTTAATTCAGTTTCTCGGACCCACTCTTTGCCGTCCGCCACCAATCCGCTATGTACGTTATCTCCACTGATGTATCGATTCATTAGAGTCAGCCCCGTAACTCCCAGCACAGTGAAGTCGAAATTGTGTCGCAGCTGCCATGAGTGCTCCTGTGCGTTATCAAAACTACCGTTGAAGGAGTCATTGGCCACCGTCCCACCATTGGTCCCATTCACCCGCAACCACGCACTATCGCCGCTTAGTCTTTGAAGACCCAGATAGAATGTGTTGCCGCCGGACTTAGCAGATAGTAAAGCGTAAGCAGTCTGATTATCTAGACTGCCGGCAAGTGCCGCTCCCTCTTCCTTCCCGTTGAAAAAGCCTACGCTCGCCCCAAGTACCCAGTCACCTACCTGCTGGCTATGGGTTAAGTTGATGAATTGTTGCTGATAGATGTCAGCCAGCTCTGCGTACCACAAGCCTATTTGCGTACGCTTGTCGTTAAAGATATATTCCGCTCCGCCGAAGTTAAAACGATCCGAGGACACAGCGGGTTTACTATTTATGTACATGTTTTCCATGCTTGCGTCGTTGCGAGGGCTGTTGCCACGGAACTGACCCCCGTAAAGCGTGAGGCCGGCTATCTCTTTAGAAGTCACTTGGCCACCGCGAAAGGTTTGCGGCAAAGAGCGGCCATCGTCAGAGCGCAGTATCGGCAGCAAGGGCATCCACTCACCTACCTTCACTTCAGTTTGTGAAAACTTAGCTTTTAACGCGCCCCCCAGGCGCCCGAAGTTATCCGCCGGGCGGCCGTCATCAAGGATCGGCAAAAGTTGAGTGCCGCCGGTGCCCATGCCTCCGTCAAGCTTCTGAGAATAAAGCCCCAACAAATCAACCCCAAATCCAACCAAACCTGCTGTGTATCCAGAGCGTGCATCAAGAATGAAACTTTGAGTCCATTCCGCAGCTTTGTTCTGTGGGTTGGCTTTGTTTGGATAGGAAGGATTGGTAAAATTGCGGTTGATATACGCGTTGCGCAAGTTAAGGATTGCTGAAAAGCTATCGAAAAAACCGCTATTTTCAGCGGCTTGACAAGCATATGGGGAACCCGCGCAAATCAGAAAAATCAAATAATTCATAAATCGACGTGCAAAAACGCCAACTATTTTAATGGAGGGTCGCATTCTATGTTCTCACAATGATTGTTATTATTTTTGCGATATTTAGTGCGTGAAAATGTTTTGCTTTGTTTTTTGTTGATTTGCTGGGCAGCGTTAACCCATGCGAGTACTTATATGGGGCTTAAGCTTTTCTGTGAAATGAAGGCCCCAGTGCCCAGGTATTATTCGGCGTCCCATAGAAGCCGTACCTTTAACTTGAGGGCCTTTATCTAAGTCAATCGGCTTGGGATCGCGACATTTGTTTTTGCCGCTTTACAGCAATGACGATAAAAACCGCTGCCGTTCCCATCCAAAAAACGCCAAGCCAACCCGTCGCGACGTAACTTCCTGTTGCCTGTCGCAGAATGCCATTTATCGTAGGACTGATGACCGAGCCTAGAATCCCGCAGGTCGTCATCACACCTATTCCCAAGGGTCTAGCTAGGCGCGAAAGCATAGTCGGCGGAATTGTCCAAAGTAACGCCATTGCCGAAAAACCACCCGCTGTCGCAGCAATCAAGCCAACCAGCTGTAGTCCAGGATTACCAGTTAGGGTGCTGGCGAACCAGCCCAGTGCTGAGAGGGTTGCAGCAAATGCGAAATGGGCTGCGCGCTCTTGTCTGCGATCTGAAGATCCACAAAGTAGTGGCATCATAATGATTGTTGCCAATCCTGGAAACGCAGCCGCAAGCCCGACGTTAAAAACGCTAGAGCCATTGTAAATATCCTTAATGATCAAAGGCGACCATGTCCCTAAGGTGCTCAAACTTGCGACCATGAAAAGGTTAGCAAAGCAAACTGTGACGAAAGGGAAATTAACAAATGACTTATATGAGACCTTACTTTTATCGACTTGCCCGGTAACATGCTCAGACGCCAGCTCAGCTACAAGAGCATCGCTTTGAGCCTGCGTGAGCCAGCGTGCTTTCCTAGGGCCGTCTGGCAAGTATTTGAGCACAACAAGTCCGAGAACAATCGTTGGTATGGCTTCAATGATGAACATCCACTGCCAACCATGCATACCCAGATATCCATTCATCGAAGCTAGAATCAAGCCTGACAGTGGCGAACCTAGCATGATTGCAGCTGGCTGGGCAGTCATAAACAGGGCATTTGCCCGGCCCCGCCTTGATGCTGGGATCCAGAAGGTAAGGTAAAGCAAAACTCCTGGTAAAAAACCCGCCTCGGCGATACCCAACACCGCTCGCGCTATATAAAGCCCCCAGGGGCCTGTCGCAAGACAGGTGGCCATCGACGCCACACCCCAAGAAATCATTATGCGGGCAATCCAACGCCTGGCCCCAAAGCGAACGAGCAATAAGTTACTTGGAACTTCGAAGAAAAAATACGCTGTGTAAAACAGCGTGCCAGCCAGCCCAAATTGTGTGAGCGTTACGCCCAAGTCGCTATTCATAGTAATGGCGGCAAAACCAAAGTTAATTCGGTCAATGTAGGCCATTACATAACAAGCAAAGAGCAACGGTAGGAGGTGTCGAAAGGCCTTCCGTACCGCTTCGTCTAGTTCGGCACGATTTACTGCAGGCGCACGATGATCTTGTGCATAGGTTGCACTGTCCATTGTGTAGTCTCCGCTTGTGACTTCTTGTTTTTGTCAAATTTTCAGCACGAGGCTCAGACGAAAATGCAGACCTGGAATGATCATTACTGATCTAGGCCGCCTTTACGGGATACCTTGCGGTCTTCACACGTTCAACATACCGCCTTCATTGACACGACTTCAGAAATCATTTTCTTTACCTCTCTGCACAGCCTTGGTGTGTCGCCGTGCTAAGTGAAATAGGTTGCTAAGAGTTTTTCCTCTTCATTCATGAGAGAGTTACGCTCCGGCGAACATAGTTTTCATGTCTGCTAAATTACGCAGTCAGTATCCTCTGGACCTGTCAATTTCTCCGATTAAGGGGTCGTTGTTTGTCAAGCGACGCAAGTTTTCTATGAACTGTTCCACTGCAGGAATCACGGAAGGCTGAGCTGCAATATGAGGAGTAACCAACACCTCCTCGCGACGCCAAAACGCGCTACACGGTGGCAGAGGTTCGGTTTCGAACACGTCGAGAGCGCCACCGCTCAGGTGACCTTCATCGATCAATTTCATCAAGTCAGACTCCACCACGATTCCTCCCCGTGCTACGTTGATGACATAGCTCCCCTTCGGCAGCTTCGACAACAGTGAGCGGTCAAGCAGGCCGACTGTTTCTGTGGTAAAGGGGAGTAGACACACCAGGTAATCGCACTGTTCAAGGAACGGCTGGATGTTACCTTTTCCAATGAATACCGGCACGGTTACCGCGCGCGCATCAGAACGCGTCCATCCAATCACTCTGAAACCCAGCTCTTTGATTACCCTAGCTACCGCAGCGCCGATACTGCCCAAGCCCATGATGCCGACCGTTACGTTGCTGGCGTCAGGGACTGGGATTCTTCTCCACTCGCCGGCCATGTGCTGGCTCCGCAGTTTGGACAACGAGCGAAACTGAGCCAAAATCTGCAGAGCCACGAACTGCGCCATGCTCAGCCCTAAACCCGGTTCTATCACTCTAGTAACTCGGACATTCTCCGGAAGATCCTGCGCTGCAAGGATGCCATCCGCACCAGCCCCTACAGAAGCTGCCAGGCGCAGGTTTGGCAAGCGCGGCGCGATACCAGACGGCAACTTGAATGAGAACAGAACGGTGACCTCTGGATCAGGTTCCGTGCCCAGTTCGGTGATAATTTGCAGCATGGGCAAGCGAGCTCTTAACTCTTCATAGCGACTTTTGACGAAGTCCGAAGTCAGCAGCATCAAAACCTTATGATTTCCCGCTTCACAGTAGGAAGTCATACGAGACTTCTGTTGAAGCTGAATTCGGGGTTATAACGTCTGACCTGGCGTACAAGGAGCTTCCAGCGAAGATCTACGACATCTGGGCGCTGCAAAAATGCTTTGGTCTGCTGTGCCTCTTCCGGTGGAAGCTGCTTTGCTGTGCCAGCAGCCATGGCTTGCAATTGCACGCGGGCTGCAAACTCAAGGACGGTGGCTGCGATGGTGGTTTCTGGTATGGAATCCCCAACCACCACTGAGCCATGGTTACGCAGCAGAATGGCCCTGTTGCTGCCCAGATGCGTAGCAATGCTCGCGCCTTCTTTCTTGTCCAGCACGATACCGTCGAATTCGTCGAAGAGTACGATATCCTCGTAGAACAAGGCACCGCTCTGCGTGACAGGTTCAAGATTGCTACCTACAACGCCCAGCGCGAGGGCGGCCTCAGAATGCGTATGCAGAATGCAGCATACCTCTGGTCGAGCCTCATAGATTTCTGTGTGGATGTTCAGCGTCGGATTGCATGGCAGGGTGCCTGTGACAGTCCGCAGATCGAAATCTGATTCGATGAGATCGTCCGCGGTAGCCTCTTCAAAACCGAAGCCGTAAGGGATGCTCCAGAAGGTTTTCGCACCGGGCAAGCGGGCGGTCAGATGACCCGAGATTCCGCTTCCTTGCCCATCCATTGCGAGGATTTGAAAGGCGTGAACCAGATCATGAATTAATTCCGGCAAATTATTATTGTTCATTTTTAACTCCCTAAATGGAATCAGCTCTCAACTGGGATACTTGATTTATTAGCGACATCGACGGCAGTGGCGTCATAGCTGAACAGCCATTCGTAACGCTGTCTTACGCTTTCTTCGTTCCACTCAGCAGAGACATAACGGCTCGCCTCGGTCGCATCGGCCAAAAGCGAATTGTGAAACCGCTCGCCATTGGCTGCCGACCCGCGAACAATGCGCGAGGTACGCTCAAGGCGCAGCGCTTGATATCGCAACAGACCTGTTGCCGGATCACTACGATGGGCCGCGAGACAGCGAGCTAACACTACGCCGTCCTCCAAAGCCATAACGGCACCTTGGGCCAAGAAGGGAAGCGTCGGGTGACAGGCATCCCCAAGAAGAGTCGCGCGACCTAAGGTCCAGTTCTCCATCGGCTGACGACTCAGGAGCGCCCATTTGTAAGGTTGGTCAATACCCTTTATGAGACGCTGGACATCGTCGTGCCAGTTTCTGAAGTCGTTCAGGCACTCCTCAACACTGCCCTTCTCAGTCCATGACTCAACTTGCCAGTCACTGCGCTCGATAATGCCTACAAAGTTTACGAGCCTGCCTTCGCGCAGAGGGTAATGTATGACGTGGGCACCGGGCCCAACCCAGTTAGTACCCAGATTGGCGTTCAAATGTGGTGGCAGATTTTCGCGCGATACCAGGCCACGCCAGGCTACACAACCGGTGAACTGCGCATTGCTTTCGCCAAACATTGCGCGTCGGATACGAGAATGCACACCATCTGCGCCAATAAGGATGTCGCCACGGATGGTCTCACCGCTTTCGACCTCTACCTTGACGCCCTCTGCGTCCTGTGTGAAACCGGTAACTTTGGTGCCTAGCCGAATGGAGTCCGGCTGGTGCTGTCGCACATGACGCACCATTAGCGCGTGCAAATCTGGTCTGTATATCAGGTAGTAAGGGAAGCCGTATTTCTCTACCGATTCGGCACCCAGATCAAAAAGTTTCCAGGTCTGGCCAGTATTCCAGAGCCTGATTTGCTTGCCTTCCGCCTGGGTGGCCAACTGCTTTATTTCTTCGCCAAGGCCGATATCTGCCAGGCAGCGGGCACCGTTGGCACTGACTTGAAATCCAGCTCCAACTTCACCCAGTTCGCGAGCTTGCTCCAGGACTGTGACGCGAATGCCGCGTCGCTGCAGTGCGAGTGCGCAGCATAAGCCTCCTATGCCGGCACCAGCGATTACCACGTGCAGAGGTTGAGCGGTCATGAGCTCTATCCTTTCTTATTGTCCGGCCCGATTGGCCCCCCTAGAATTGAGCCTCACCTGCATCTATATTTGAAGTTAAACTATCAAATCAATTGATAAGCGCTGCTAATGAACGTTAATACCCGCCAGCTACAGGCCTTTATCGCTATCGCCCGATTGGGCAGCTTCACTCGTGCGGCCGAAGAGATCTTCGTCACCCAAGCGGGCCTGAGCCTGATGCTCAAAGATTTTGAGGCACAGGTTGGCGCTCGTTTGTTTGATCGCACCACTCGTTCAGTGAGCCTTACCCCTGCTGGGCAGGCTTTGCTTCCCACGGTCCGAGGCATGTTGGCGGACTGGGAGAGCGCCATGTTCAACATTGACCAGTTCTCTGCGGTGGCCGGGCAACGGTTGGAGTTGGCAGCGACACCTTTGATTGCGTCCAGTGTGCTCCCGGATTGGTTACACGAATTCAAGCGAATCCAGCCTAGCGTTCAGGTCAATGTCAGCGATCTCGATCGACGACAGATTCTGCAGGGCATCGAGTCCGGCGAGATTGATTTGGGACTGGGAGCTTTTTTTAAACCTGCTGCAGGTATCGAGCGGCGTTTACTCGCGACGTTTCAAATGGTACGCATCTGTCCCAAGGCAGGTTATGAGACGACTTCCCGTCAGCGCGGACCGCGCTCGGGTCAGGGACAACAAGCAAGATGGGCCGACTTTTCGGGCGAGCGCTTGCTGACATTACCTGCCGATAACCCGATACAAAAGCTGGTGAATGATCAATTAAGCAGTGTTCACGCTGCGCCCGTTCCGGGGGTAGGCCTGCAAAACATCCAGACCATCATCGGAATGGTTGAAGCTGGCCACGGTGTGGCAGCGTTGCCGGGGTTTGTCGTCTCGGCGTGCGAGCGTTACCACGTCACGATTGAACCTCTTATCGACCCAATCGTCCCGATCGAATATTTTGCCGTGACTAAAAAAGGTCGTCAGAAGACTGAATTGGCCACGGAAACCATTGATAGTATTGAGCAGTATTTTCAGAGGCTGAGTCAGATCGGTAACAACTGACGAAAGGATTGTTTTTACGCTTGCAACAGAACGTACACTCAATCGTGCCTGGTCGAACCGTTAAGAGATTACGCGCTATCGCCGCTTTTGCACCATCTTCTTCGCAGTCTAAAGAGCACGAGGAATTTGGCCTGAAAATCAGACGGGAACAGACGGTCGGAAAATATCTAGCGCAGGAGTTGAGTCCAACACTTAAGCCTTCAGGAATCTACAACGAGACTTAAGTTGGACTCAATTTATTCAAGCTGTAATTTATTTCTACGCAGTTGGAGTATCAATCTGATTCGCTGGATGGGCACGCTGAAACGCCGGGTGCCTCTCAGCAAGATGCTCGAGCCGGGCAATTTTGGGAAACCGGGCAGCGACATTTAGCCCGAAACGGCGGGCAGCATAGATCTGCGGAAGAAGGTACACATCAGCCAATCCCGGGGCGCTCGATAAGGCCCAGCCACTATCCTCTATGAGGGGCTCAACTGCCGTAAGACCTTCGGCAATCCAATCCTGAATCCACCGCGAAACAAACTCTCCGTCGTGACCGGCTGCGCGGAGCTTGTTCAAAACAGATACATTGTGTAGTGGGTGGATGTCACATCCAATAATCGCGGCGACGGATCGGGCTAGCGCACGGCGCTCCGGGCTACCGGTGATTAATGCCGGCGTGGGAGCCACCTCTTCAAGGTATTCAATGATTGATGGCGACTGCGTGATTCGCACCGGGCCATCAACTAGCGTAGGAACACGCCCTTGAGGATTGATGGCCAAGTAAGCGGAGAGGTGATGCTCGCCCCCATCCTTGACCAAATTTACTGGCCGGATGGTGTAATCGATTCCCTTTAGCTCTAACGCGATACGAACGCGGTAGGATGACGTTGAACGGTAATATGAATAAAGGATCACCGTTTCAATTCCTTTGAGGGTAGAACCACTGCCCTGGCTTCGCCGAAGCCGATGGAAGGAAAACCCTGTCGGGCGCATCTAGCCCTTAAGATGATTTCATCTCCGTCTTCAAGAAATGTCCGGCTTTCCCCATTGGGTAACCTCACTGGGTTCTTGCCGCCCTCCGTCATCTCCAGCAACGAACCCAAAGATCCTACTTCGGGGCCGGACAACGTTCCTGTGCCGAAGAGATCGCCGGGGTTCAGTTGACAACCGTTTACGGAATGGTGCGTGACCATCTGAGCGAACGTCCAATACATGTTCTTTGTGTTGCTTCGGCTCAGCGTAAACGGTTTTTCACCAGTTTCTCGCATTTTCGGAGTGACAATCAGGACTTCAAGTGTAATGTCAAAGGCTCCTGACTCCTGATCTTTCTTATCGTGCAGGTATGGCAGAGGTCTAGGATCAGAGATAGGCCGCTCTGGCTGCGCACAGCGGAAGGGCTCTAACGCTTCGATTGTCACCACCCAAGGTGAAATTGTGGTGGCAAAACTTTTGGAGAGGAATGGGCCTAACGGCTGATATTCCCAAGCCTGGATGTCACGCGCCGACCAATCATTTAGCAAGCAGAAACCCGCGATATGGTTTTGAGCTTCAGAAATCTGAATAGGCTCTCCGATAGCGTTACCTGGCCCGACCCAAAGACCCATCTCCAGTTCATAGTCCAACCGGCGCGTCGCACAGTGAATGGGTTCATCATTATCCGGCAATTTTATCTGGCCAGCCGGCCGCACGAACGGTTGTCCTGAAGGCGTGATAGTGGATGCTCGACCGTGATAGCCAATCGGTACATACTTATAATTTGGCAATAATGGATTATCTGGCCGAAATAATTTTCCCACATTCTCAGCGTGATGGATGCCTACGTAAAAATCCGTGTAATCCTTGATAGATGCGGGAACGTGCATTTGGACCCTAGCTGAAGGGATAAGCAGACGGTCGCCTAACATTCGCTGTGCATCGGATTCGACACTGTTTAGTGACAGTAGTTCTGTCAGCCGCTCCCTGAGCGCTCGTCGAATTTCTTGTGGTAGGGCAAAGAACGAATTCAATGAGCCGCCTGCCGCTGATTCGGCTGCCGTTCGAGCTTCTCCCGTAAACAGATCCGCCTTCAATGCTTCTTGAATGTCATAAATCATATCGCCAATGGCAACCCCCGTACGCAGGTTACCTCCATCAACACTGAAGACACCATAAGGTAAGTTGGCCAGCGGAAAATCACCGTGGCTGTTTGCAGAAGATACCCAACTGTTCATGTTCTGCTCTCTCATTCAAGAATTCTTGTTTGTGTACTTGGCGCTCAAGCCTTCCCAGCACTCATCATAATTACGCTGTAAGGCGGGATTGTTCAGGGCAAACTTCGTAGGTCGCAAGACCTGCGAGGTTTCGAACATGAAGGCCATAGTGCCGCTGAGCTTCTGGGGCTGGAGAGAAGCAGTGATCGCCTGTTCAGAGGTATGTGCATCTGGGCCATGGGCGCTCATGCAACCGTGGAGCGAAGCGCCTCCTGGACTGAACCCATCCGCTTTTGCATCGTACTCACCTTCGATCAACCCCATGTATTCATTCATGAGGTTGCGGTGGAACCATGGTGGTCGGAAGGTATTTTCAGCTACCAACCAGCGCGGCGGGAAGATCACGAAATCCAGATTCGCAAGGCCGGGCACGCTGGTGGGGGACGTTAATACAGTGAAGATGGACGGATCGGGATGGTCGTAACTGATTGATCCGATCGTATTGAAATGTCTTAAGTCGTATTTGTAGGGAACGTTGTTGCCGTGCCAAGCGACAACGTCGAACGGGGAGTGGTCAAGTTCTGCTTCCCAGAAACTACCTTGAAATTTCTGTACTAGTCGCGTGAGCTCTTCACGATGTTCGAACCACGCTTCAGGCGTGAGAAAGTCTCGGGGATTGGCCAAACCGTTGCTACCAATAGGACCGAGATCTGGAAGACGTAGCGGAGCAGCATGATTTTCCGCGACATAACCCTGGGCTTCCGGATCAAGGAGCTCGACTTTGAATTTTAGCCCTCGAGGAAGTACTGCGATTTCCAAGGGGCTGAGCTCAATCCGCCCTAATTCTGTTACCACCATGAGACGACCGCTCTGTGGAACGATCAGCATCTCCCCATCTGCGTTGAAGAAAACACGTTCCATCGAGCGGTTCGCCACATAGTGATAAACCGTCACCCCGCTCGGGCGGTCAAGGCTCGAATTGGCAACCATGGCGCGCAAACCGTCCAAGAAATCGGTTGGGGTAGTCGGCACAGCAAGAGGGTCCCAACGCATCCGGTTTGGATTTGCAGGAGCAAGCTCAGCTTGTGGGATTGGAGAAGGAATGGGCTTGAACGATGGGTGTGCAGCAGATGGTTGAATTCTGTACATCCATGTCCTCCGACTTTCGTGCCTTGGCATCGTGAAGGCAGTACCGGAGAAGAGCTCTGCGTAAAGCCCATGCGGCAAGTGCTGCGGAGAATTCTGGCCTTCCGGCAGTGCCCCTTTCACTGCCTCACTGGAGAAATGGTTACCGAATCCTGACTGGTAGGTGAGGTGTGATGGCTGGTTCATTTTTACCTCCTGCAAACTCAAAGGTTATGCTTAGCGTAAAACGATTACACATAGCGTAATTACGCACTCGCGTGCAGTCAAGGCATGCCCCCTCACATCGACGTAGACAGGCCCAACAAATCGCCCTAGCGATCGAAGAGATCTCCCATCGGTTTGCCGGTCCGCCTCATGCGAGGGGTGTGGAGCTTTGACGAACGAGCGCCCTGCAGGGCCATGATCAATTCCGTTTCGGGGTTTTCGACCTGATGACCCCGCGGACTATGTGAGCCAGGTAGAAGAGGTAATCGATTTCGAGCGCGCTTGGCGATAGAGAGGTTTAATCTGAGGTTGGCGCCGAACAGCGTTTAACCAGCTACCCCATCAGAGGCCATTATGTTCGACTGGGAAGACCTCCGTTTCTTCTACTCCTTTGCAGCCGCAGGCTCACTGGCAGCAGCATCTAGGTCGCTAAGCGTGGATCATGCGACAGTGGCTCGGCGGATTTCATCCTTGGAGAAATCGCTGAATCTAAAGCTCGTAGATCGCAGACAACGTTCTTATTCACTGACTGAAAGCGGCCATCGAGTAGCAGAAGTGGCTGTCCAGATCAGTGAATCAGCCTTCGCAATCGAACGGCTTGCAGAAATCGAACAGGATACGGTTGAGGGCGATGTGGTAGTCACCGCCCCACCGGCATTCGTAGGTACCCTAATTGCGCCCCATGTGGGCAAGCTAAATCAAAGCTTCCCCAAGCTAAGGCTGCACCTGCAGGCGACCAAAGAGGTGAAATCATTGTCTCGCCGTGAAGCTGACATAGTGATCAGCCTCACACGCCCCCATGAGCAAACGTCCGTGGCCAAACGTTTGGGCCAGCTTCGATTTGCGTTGTGTGCCAGCGCGTCATATCTGTCCAGCACCGATGATTACGTGTTCATTGCTTACGACGAATCCGTAGAAGACACGCCGCAACACAGTTGGCTGAGAAAACATGTCAACGGTCGCCCATCTGTTTTTTTCAGCAATGACCTGCGAATTCACGCCATCGCAGCAGCAGGTGGGGCCGGCGTTGCTTTACTACCGGATTACTTGGCCAAGGAATACGAACTCGTTCCAGTAAGCCCGGGAAGCGCGGCGCTCACGCAGGATATCTGGATTTCCGTGCATGAGGATGTCAGGCATACCCGCCGAATAGGTGCAGTACTTGATTTCCTGACAGCGTGTATTGAACCAGCCTACCGCTTGTGAATTTCTGCAGCATCGGCGTGCAGAAATATGCAGTTCTGGGTAATGCAGTTGTTCCCTATCATTGTTCGAACTCATGTCTTTGGACACCAACGCAGGTAAAGCTGCACTCATGTTGAAACAAGCAGGGTATAGATAATGTACGAGAACATCCGCGGGAAAGTTGTAGTGATCACTGGGGCGAGCAGCGGGATTGGAGAAGCGACTGCCAGGTTGCTCAGCCAGGAAGGTGCATCAGTCGTGCTTGGCGCCCGCCGCTTGGAAAAACTTGAATTGCTCGCGTCCACATTGCGGGCTACAGGAGCAAACGTGCAGGTCGTCCAAACGGACGTTGCGAAAAAAGAAGAGGTCGAAGCGCTTGTAGAGGCAGCTATCCGAGCCTATGGACGGATCGACGTAATGATCAACAATGCTGGGATCATGCCTAATTCCAGGCTCGACCAGCGCAAGGTTGAGGATTGGGAGCGGATGATCGACGTCAATCTGAAAGGGTCGCTGTACGGGATTGCGGCTGTTATTCCTGTGATGCAAGAGCAGATGAGCGGGCACGTTATATGCGTATCGTCTCTTTCAGGGCATCGTGTGAAGCAGAATAGTGCAGTCTATTCGGCAACTAAGTTTGGCGTGAGGGCAATCGCTGAAGGCTTAAGAATGGAAATGACGCCCTTCAACATTCGCAGCACCATCATCTCACCGGGCCCAGTAGATACCGATTTACCAGGTAGCGTGACGGATGAACAAACGGCTCAGCAAATTCGCGACCTTCATGCCGAGATCGCTATTCCAGCCTTGTCCGTTGCCCAAGCGATTGCATTCACAATCTCTCAACCTGCTAGCGTTGATATCAACGAGATTTTGCTTCGCCCTACTGCGATGGAGTAACTCAAAGAAATAAGAGTGAACATCCTGGAATCTAACCGCTTTGGGGTGGTGTGATCTAGTTTGAGAATCTTCGGTAAGCGTCCGGTGAACTGGCTTCTTCGGTACCCAAACTCAGAGCGCTACTTGAATGCTCCGTAGGTAGTCATGGTGCCGGATGCTCTACCACCATTGCCAAGCAGCACGTACAGCGTGTTCTTGGTTACGAACCAACAAGGCTCCTCAAAATAAGATTGGAAGGTGCTTCGTACCCAGTCGCCCTCCTGGAATCGCCCTCGACTATCGAAAACGACGCTGCGCGCGTAGAGGAAGGTAGGGGTAAATCCCTTCTCCAAAAACGCTGCTAGCTGACCGGAGGTCAGGGTAACGTCGATAAGCACCCACTCCTCCACCAAGCAGTATGCCTTGCCAGGATACTTGGGTAGAGCAGGTGATCACTGCTGCTGTGTCGCTGCGCATCGGGAAAAACAGTCAAGTGACCGCTTTTGGCCCAGAGTGTGTAAAAACGCCCGGACAAACCCTTGCTATGATTTCTGAGAATTTCATCGCAAGGGTCGCCTATG
>NZ_JBSKHP010000052.1:0-11271 GCF_057128625.1 Pseudomonas imperatae
TTGCTTGGTCATCAGACACCTCTCTGTGGCGAGCATTCTCGCCTAAATGGGTGTCCGGTTTCATTAGACCACTACACTCCTCCATACTGGACGTCAGTACGACAGGGAGCTTAAGGATGCGAGCTGCTTTAGCGAGCATCAGAGCGTTGCGTTTGAGTTCTTCAAACGGCATGGACTTCGCCCACCCCATGGTGCCGACCTGGTGGTCGATCAGCAGGAGTGCAGCATTGTCGGCACTGAATTTTTCGTACGTCATGGTCTTTCTCCTAGCGATTGTATGGGGTGCACCACCCCGGTTGGGGATCATTAACTTCAATTGAATGCTTGCAGAGTTCCAAATGCACCGCGCTGGTATCCACTGACTGCCTTGGTCAAGGCCTCTGCGGAAGCAAGCGCCAGGGGCCCTTGCCAAAACACCGGCTGGTTCAACGGAACGCCCGAAAACATGACCGCTTTAGCGTTGCCATTCTTGGCAGCCAGAGTCACAACTCGATCCGCTGTCTGTGGCAGATCTACAGCAGCCTCGGGCTTGGTCAGGTCGAAGGGTTTGCCGTCGACCAAAACCTCACCGTCGATGGGCATTACAAAAGCGATATGCCCTTCTGGAATAGAAATCGCGACTTCGCTCCCATCCTCCAAGGAGATGTCCAGAAGGCGAACCTCGGTCGGCACTGCCAGTGGCGACACAGCACCCTCGAAGCTTCCGAAAGGCACGCGAATCTTTGCTCCTGGTTTGTAGACGACAGGCACATCCTGAGCTTCGAGACTTAACGCAAATGGCGCAGCGTCCTGCTTTCGCTCCGGCAAATTGATGAATATCTGAAGCATGTGGACGGTCTTGCCGGGTTCAGCCGGAACCTCCTCGTGCACGATGCCTTGACCTGCTGCCGTCCAGTGCAGCCCACCCGGTTGGATAAGATTGCGGTTACCCAACGAGTCTCGGTTGTCGATGCCCGTTTCAGAGTCCAAAAACAGGTACGAGACCGCTGAAAAACCTGCATGAGGATGGGGTGGGAACGTCGGCCCGCTGATCCACGCGTGATCGACACCCAAGAATGGATCGATTGGTTTTGCGTACTGGTCACCACGCAGGCTGAACGCCCTGAATTGGCTGCCATGGTTCATACGTTGCAAACGTGCGCTGGATGACATGACGGTCTCCTTATGCCCGTTCGGACATGGTTGGATAGTCGATGTAGCCTTCAGCGCCAGGGGCGTAGAAGAGGTCTTTGTTCGGTACGTTCAACTCAGCACCGGCCAGGAAGCGTTGCGGCAGGTCAGGGTTGGCCAGGAACGCGCCACCGAACACAGCTGCGTCAGCCTTGCCATCTGCGATCAGAGATTGAGCACTTTCTTTGGTCTGGCCACTGCCGACCAGGTAGCTTCCGTCGAACAGAGGTCGCAGGGCTGCGTGGTAGTCGAACTGGGCACCGAACAGCGCCACATGTAGGTAGGCGAGGTTCAGACCGCGCAGTTGCGAGACCAGATAGGTGTAGGTTTCCTGCGGGTTGGCATCGACGATGTCGTTGAAGTTCATCTCCGGCGAAATCTTGATACCTACACGGTCACCACCTACTTCACTGACCATGGCAGCGAGTACCTCCAGGACGAAGCGGGTGCGGTTTTCGACCGAGCCACCGTATTGGTCGTCGCGCTGGTTGCTGCCGGTGGACAGGAATTGCTCTGGCAGGTAACCGGATGCTGCATGCAGTTCGACACCGTCGAAACCGGCTTCAATCGCCAGGCGGGCCGCGTTGCGGTATCCAGCGACAACATCAGCAATTTCCGAAACGCTCAGTGCGTGCGGGGTGACGAAATCTTGCAGGCCAGTTGCAGTATAAGTCTGACCCGCTGCCTTTATCGCGGAAGGGGCTTGGGGCTGTGCACCGTTCGGCAGGAGCGATGGATGGGACACTCGTCCACAGTGCATCAGCTGCATAAAGATGCGGCCGCCGCGAGTATGAACGGCGCTAGTGACTTTCTTCCAGGCGGCCACTTGGTCAGTGGTTTCGATACCAGGGGTGCGTACATAGCCTTTACCCATGGCAACCGGAAATACGCCTTCGCTGATGATCAGACCTGCCGAAGCACGCTGAAAGTAGTAAGTGGTGACCAGATCGGAAGGTACGCCAGCATCGTCAGAGCGCGAGCGAGTCATTGGCGCCATGACCATACGGTTGGAGAGGGTGTAACGACCTACTTTGACTTCGGAAAAAAGAGAGTTCATTGCGGTGTTCCTCAGTGGTGATGTGCCTATGATTAATCAATCCGTATCCGGGATAAATCCGGTAAAATTGAAATCACTGATCCACTGATGGAGCAATGCATTGGAGTATCTGAATGACATGGCGTTGTTTGTCGAGGTTGTGAAAGTCCGCAGCTTTCGAAAAGCTGCCGAGGGACTGGACATGCCCAACTCAACGCTTTCGAGGCGAATCAGTGGCCTGGAAAAAGCCATTGGCCTGCGGCTGCTGCATCGCACAACCCGGAAAATTGAACTGACCGAGGCGGGACAGCTGTATTACGAACGCTGCAAGCGGATCGTCGATGAGGCTAGACTCGCTCATGAGCAATTGGGAGAGATGCTGGCTCGTCCTAGCGGCCTGTTGCGAGCGTCACTCCCAGTGGATTTTGCCAATGTCTACCTGGCACCACTGATCGCTGAGTTCGCTCAGCAATACCCTGGCATCAGCTTCGATTTCGACCTCACGCCCCGGCAAGTTGATCTGATCAGCGAACCAGTCGACGTAGTGATCCGCATGGGCGAACCCCCAAGCTCTAATCTGATTGCGCGGAAGTTGGCGAGCCTACAACGCTTCTTGTACGCCTCGCCGCAGTACCTGGAAGTCTCGGGAGAGCCACAATCACCTCTGGAATTGACTCACCATGAGTGTTTGCGGTTGCGCGGCCCGAGTTCGGATCGCTGGACGCTTTCAGGCAAGGGTGAAACGGAGCAGGTCGATATCGGCGGGCGATTCGAACTCAACAGCGTCGGGATGTTGAGACGTATGGCGTCGCTGGATCTGGGGGTTACTTTGCTGCCAGAGGGAATCGCCGCTCAGGACGTGGCGGAAGGGAAACTGCGAAGGATTCTCCCTGACTGGCAGGGATCACCTGTCTCGGTGTATGCCCTGACCGAAACTCGATTGCTTCCTGCCAAAACCCAGCGCTTCATCGAATTTGTGCGCGATAAGCTAGCCACTCAATAGCGAAACCGGATTGCTATTTTAATGGCGGGAGTCTGCTTCTGGCCCAGAGTGTGTAAAAACATCAACCGCGCTATCGCTATCGAATTTAAATGGTAAGGAATGCCAACGTTTCAAGGTCGATCTCACCG
Organism: Pseudomonas imperatae; assembly: GCF_057128625.1. Lineage (NCBI taxonomy): Bacteria > Pseudomonadati > Pseudomonadota > Gammaproteobacteria > Pseudomonadales > Pseudomonadaceae > Pseudomonas > Pseudomonas imperatae. Next base: position 3,338 of record NZ_JBSKHP010000052.1, read on the forward strand.
TAGCTCCCCAAATCACCCTTGTAGAGCCTGATCTTAGAGACCCCAAGCTCCGCCCGCAGGAAAGTGACGAGCTGTCCAAGGTTGCCGTTGGCCTGCGCCGTGGTCGGACTTACGACAGTCGCACGCCCTGGCTCGTCGTCGTAAGTTCTGACCAGGAACATATCCCCATCGTTCTGCACGCTGTAATTGTAGCCACGATACTCATACCCTAAATCGTGGTCGACATCGTCAAAACGGGTAGATTTCACTATCTTCACAGCAGCATCCAATATTCGAGTTCTACAAGAGGATCGTCTCGTGAAGCGCTTTGTTCAAGGGGAGCAAAGAGGTCAAGGAACCTTACTTCCCCAAAGCCTCGATGACTACGTCAGCGATACCAATCCGGTGCGCGTAGTCGACGTCTTTGTCGACGAACTCGACCTGGTCAAGCTGGGTTTTGAAGGCGCCATACCGGCCGATACTGGCCGGCCTGCTTATCATCCCGCAATCCTACTGAAGATCTACATCTACGGCTATCTCAACCGCATTCAGTCAAGCCGGCGTCTGGAGCGAGAGGCCCAGCGCAACGTTGAGCTGATGTGGCTGACCGGCCGCTTGATGCCCGATTTCAAGACCATTGCCAACTTCCGAAAAGACAACAGCAAAGCCATCCGCGGTGTCTGCCGGCAGTTCGTCGTGCTGTGCCAGCAGCTGGGACTGTTCGAAGAAAACCTGGTTGCCATCGACGGTAGCAAGTTCAAGGCCGTCAACAATCGCGACCGCAACTTCACCAGCGCCAAGTTGCAACGGCGAATGGAAGAAATTGAATCGAGCATCAACCGGTATCTGACTGCGCTCGACCAAGCCGATCGGCAAGAACCCGCGGCCGCGCAGCCCAAGGCTGCGCGACTGGAAGAAAAAATCGCCAAGCTTAAGGCTCAGATGAAAGAACTTCAGGCGATCGAAGTTCGGCTCAACGACTCGCCGGACAAACAGGTCTCACTGACCGATCCGGACGCCCGCTCCATGATGACGCGTGGCACTGGAATCGTGGGCTACAACGTGCAAACAGCGGTCGATACCCAGCACCATTTGATCGTTGCGTACGAGGTCACCAATACCGGCTCCGACCGCGATCAACTCAGCTCAATGGCCAAGCAGGCCCGCGAGGCGATGGCATCAGAAATGCTGTCGGTAGTGGCTGACCGAGGTTACTTCAAAAGCGAAGAAATCCTAGCCTGTCACGATGCAGGTATCACCGCCTATGTGCCCAAGCCGATGACCTCTGGAGCCAAGGCTGACGGGCGTTTCAACAATGGCGCCTTCATCTACGAGGCTTCAAAAAATGAATACATTTGCCCCGCTGGAGAGGCATTGATTTGGCGTTTTTCCAGCATTGAAAAAGGCCTGAAGTTACACCGGTACTGGAGTTCGAAATGCCAAGGCTGTGCCTTGAAATCGCAGTGCACACCGAGCACAGAACGACGAATTCGACGCTGGGAACATGAAGCTGTATTGGAGGAAATGCAGAACCGGCTGAGCAAATCACCGGAGATGATGCGAGTCCGAAAGCGGACGGTTGAGCATCCCTTCGGGACGCTCAAACAATGGATGGGTGCGACGCACTTTCTGACTCGAAAGCTGGCCGGAGTGAGCGCGGAGATGAGCTTGAATGTGCTCGCCTACAATTTGAAAAGGGTCATGAAAATCATCGGCACTAACGGTTTGATGAAGGCGCTGTCGGCGTAAGAAAGGCTATTCCGGCCCATCCGAGAGGCTGTAAAACAGGGTTGACGTGCTCCAGGTCGCTACCGATGCGACCCGCGTCATTTACCGTGCGAACGAACGTCGATGCTCCAGGACGATGAGGCCCATGAGCGTTTTTACACACTCTGGGCCGTGAGCGGCCGTTGCTCAGCTTAGCCATCCTGTCATGAACATTATCGCCACCTGCCGCCGTTGCCCCCAACTGCGCTTCAGTGCCGAAGAAAAAAGCCAGACCGAAACCAGGTGCTCCCCGACGCAGAAACCGCCTTGTTACACATCACAATACCGCCGATCACCAACGCTCCCCCCGCCGCGGTATAAACGCTGATGTGCTCATCGAGCAGCCCCCACCCCAGCAACACCGCGGTCAACGGGTTAAGCGCAATGAACACCCCCGCGCGGGTAGCGCCGATCACCTGGATGCCGTTATAGAACCAGATGTACGCCAGCGCCGAACCAATGGCCCCCAGGTAGGTCAGGCTCAACAGTTCGTTGGCCGGCAACGCCCTCACCAGCTCCAGGCTGAACTGCCCTTTGGCAATGGCGGTGACGGTCAGCATCGCCGCGCCGGCCCAGATCGAGTAGGTCACCGTATGCAACGCGCCGATTTCCTTGACCACCGACTTGCCGAACAGGCTGTAGGCTACCCAGCTCAGCACACAGCCGAAAATCAGCAGGTCGCCGCGCCAATCAGCGCCATCGCCGGCGATCGCCAGGTGGTTTTTGGAAAATATCACCACCGCCGCGCCCATCAGGCAGAGCACAATACCGAACGCTTTCGCGAGGGAGATCGCCTCGCGATACATGAGATAAGCGCCTATCGCCATGACCGCGGGATTCAGCGCCACGATCAACGACGCCCGTGAGGCGCTGATGATGTGCAGCCCATAGAAAAAACACAGGTTATAGGCGTAAATACCGCAAAAACCCAAGCCCAGCACTTTGACCACCTGGGCCCCCGACAGCCTCACAAATGCCTGTTTGGACAGCAGCAAAAATACCCCCAGCACTGCACCTGCCAGCAGGAATCGCACGCTGGCTGACAGCAGGGCAGGGGTATCCACCGACATGTAGCGCCCGGCCACGAACGTTCCGCCCCATATCATCGCGACCAGGGATAATTGCAGGTAAATCAACCGTTCTGAATATCGGCTCTGTAAGCCACGAGTGTGCGTCATGCCGAGAGTTTCTCTGGTTGGGTTGACGGGATTTGCTGCACCGCGTAGGCCATGGTCAGTTCCAGGATCTCTCGCTGAGCGCGGCTACCGCCAAGCAAATGCCAATGCTCGCGGCTGGCGCTCAATAGGTCGTGGCTTTCGCTGTAGCGTTGCAGGGTGAAAAGATGGATGGCCTTCAGCACATTCATGCCCGCATGGTGGGCTTCGGTTTCGACCCCGAATCCATCGCTGTCCACTATTTGCTTCTCGATCAGGATCGTTTGGTTGGTGGCGGAAAAAGCAAATGCCGCGTGGATCTTATGGAAGTATGAAGTGGATGCATAAATGCTACCGGTCCAGAGCATGGCCAGCCGCTTCCACATCACGCGGTAAGTTCCATCACTGGACTTGAGGCGTAGCCGCCAAAGGAAGCCCACTGCATCCAGGTCCTGCTTTGCAAAAGGGCTGTCCTTGAGTGCGTACAAAGAGTCAAACGCGAACAACGCTTGCTCCAGGTTGTCGCAGCGCTCGTAAGCAATTGCCAGGTGCCAGTAGACGTGCATTCGCATGCCTGGGTTTTCGATCCAGTGAACCTTGCTGTTTTCCAGAAACGTTGTAAGCTCCTGCCACTCGCCCAACTCATGCAGGGCATGGGCCACCGCGTGAATGCCGTAAATATTATCAGGTATGAGCGCCACCGAGCGCAGGCCTACGGCCAGGGCCTCGTCGAAGCATTTGCTTTCGCACAGGACAAATGCCTTCATGGATAGATAATAACCATAGAGTTCGGTTTCATCGGACATGTGCGGGTCATAGGTGACGAAGTCCGGTTTCAAGCGAACTGTTTTGCCGGTGCAGAAATCCAGCATGTGCAGAAAAAAAAGAGCAATTACGTCAGTCGGGTAAGTGCTCATGTGTTTGGCAAATAACGCTCTTGCCATCTCGTACTCGAAGTTTACCCAGGCGATGAACGCCTTGTGAATGAACTTTACCTCAGGCAGCGAGCTGAAATGCACCGGGGTTTGCTGCAAGAACAGTTTAAATTTGTACAGTTCCTTCATCTCACAGCTCGTTATCGCGTCAAACCCGACGAGGATTTTCTTGTACAAGGCTTGCGCCTCACTGGCCGGTAGGTGATCGTTGGGGATTCCTCGCAACGCCAAAAATTCGCCGTTGATTTCCGGCCACAATGATGAAATTCCATCGGTTTTCCATTGGGTGAGCATCATTTCTTCCTTAACGAGCCAAGAGACATAGGTTCGGTGCTTGCCGTTATTCCTATTCGCACTATACTTACGCATTTTCTGCCTCATATGGAAATGAGCAAATCCTCATGCCCCGCCAATGACGCTTACCCAACTCGAGATTTTTGTGGCCGTGGCAGCGCGGCGTGGTTTCACCTTGGCCGCTGCGGACCTGAAGGTGTCCCAATCGGCGATTTCTCATGCGGTGAAGGCCCTTGAGCAAGAGCTGGGGGTTGAGCTGGTGGTCCGCCACCATGGCCAGATCGAGCTGACCGACATCGGCGCGCGCTTGGTTCAGCGGGCCAAGTCCATGCTGGGCATGGCCGACGCCATGCGCCTGGAGGCGGCCGATGCGCGGAACCTGACCCTGGGCACGCTGCGCATAGGTTCTTTCGGCCCCACGTCTTCGCAGCGCCTGCTACCCACCATTCTGCGCGAGTTCCGCGCGGCTTATCCGGGCATAGAAGTTCACATCGACGAGGGGCCGGATCGCCAGGTTGTTCAATGGCTATTGGAGCATCGCGTCGATGTGGGCTTCGTTACCTTGCCCGACGGTCAGTTTGATACCTATCCGCTGATCGAAGATCAGATGGTTGCCGTGCTGCCGCTCGACCATTGCCTGGCGCCCCAAGCCTCGGTAAGCCTGGGCGACCTGTGTGCCGACCCCTTCGTCCTGACCGAGGCCGGCTCCTCTGAACTGGTATCGCAATTGTTCGCGGCGGCACGGCTGCAACCGCGCGTGCGCTACCGAACCTCACAACTGATGAGCACCCTGGCTGCGGTGGAGCGCGGCGATGCCGTGACGGTGGTGGCGCAATCCTCGTTGCCCCAGCGCGCCTCGGCCGAATACCTGACACGGCCCTTGAACCCTGCGGTCAGGCGGGTGGTCGGGCTTGCCGTGCTGGACAAAACCCAGGCTTCCATGGCAACCCAAGCCTTCATTGCCGTGGCGCGCAGGTGCTACGGCGGTGTCTCCAGCGGGCGCTAGCGGGGTGGGGGAGTGGATTGCGTTGCAACCCTGGGCAATCAGGACACGCTAAGGGCAACCACCGCATAGACGCATGGCTCGCTGCTCTCATTCATGAAGATGCAGTCTGCAGGCGGGCCCAGTTCCAGGCAGTCGCCTTCGCCCATGCGGTGTTGGACATTGCCTTCTACAAAAACCAGCTCGCCGTGGATCACCCATATCAATTGCCGCAGAAACGCATAGGCGGAGGCTGGCATTGGCACCTGCTTGCCGGCGGGCAGCGCCACCTGGACAAGATCAATCGGCAGGTCGGAGCCAGGAGACACATGCCTGCGCTCATAGCCTGTCATGGGGTCAATCCAAAGTGGTTGATCTGCGGCACGCAGCAGCTTCCCATGACCTAGTTCTGCCCGAGCCATGAGCGTGGACATGCTGAGGCCAAAGGCGCCGGAAAGCTTGCCTAGCAAGTTCGCTGTTGGGCTGCTGTCCGCGCGCTCGACCTTGTAAATCATGGCTCGCGAAACCCCGGCTTTGGCAGCCAGCTCTGTCAGCGACCATCCCCGGCTTTCCCGCTCGACCTTTATTCGGGCACCAATTTTCAGGTCAACGTCATTTTTCATCAGGATCTTCTCGCTGGATGATCGGCAGCCGTGCGGCAGGCGGCATCGTCGGTGATTCTGCCATTCGGCATCACTATGCGGGCACAGTGACGGCGAATGCGTAATTTTTTCACGTACTACTATAGTAATACAGTCATTGGAGGGGCACATCGCGGGGATCGGGGCGTACGAGCGACAGGTATGGTTTTTATTCAAGCATTCTCGTTGGGTATAAGCGCTTTTGAAAAACGTTGCTATCCTGTCAGCTGTAGTGAGTGGGGTATCTACTATAGTGACTAAATGGAAAGGGAGCGCCATGGAAATTGTCGATGCAGCTGCGAGCCATATCGAGGGGATCACCGCTATTTACAATGACGCCGTGGAGAACACCACTGCCATCTGGAATGACCTGCGGGTCGACACTGCCAATCGTGGTGCCTGGCTTACCGAGCGCACACGAGCGGGCTACCCAGTGTTGGTCGCTGTCGACGCCAACAGTAGCGTGCTCGGCTACGCCTCTTTCGGTGATTGGCGGCCGTGGGATGGTTATAGGCACACCGTTGAACACTCCATCTACGTTCGTGCCGATCAGCGAGGGAATGGCATCGGCAAGCAACTGTTGAGGGCGCTTATAGGCCGCGCCCGCAGCGCCGGCAAGCACGTGATGGTGGCCGGCATTGAAGCCGGTAATTTCGTCTCGATAGGTCTGCATGAACGGCGTGGATTTGAGCATGCCGGCACCTTGAAGGAGGTCGGCGTGAAATTCGGCACTTGGCTCGACCTGACCTTCGTCCAGCTAAAACTGGACCGCTACCCCTAGACGCTTTCTGGCCGAAAGTGGTTTATATCAACCGATGGTTTTGGCCATTTCCGAGGTGCCCATCCAGCCTATTTGCTCATACACAGGCTTTCCAACCTCGGTTGCGTGCAACACGGCGAAGGTGATGCCTCGTCCAGCAAACTCAGCCTCGGCGATTTGCATCAAGGCTGAAGCCAAGCCACGGCGGCGATAGGCTGGTTCGACAAAGACATTGAGCACGTACCCCCGCCGGCCCATGGTGGGGTGCGATGGGTGGGGCGGCCAGTCGATGGTCATGAGGCCAATGCTCGCCACGGCCTGATCAGCATCGCAGAGCGCAAAACCGTAGTACCGGCCGTCGTCCAGTCGCTCCTGAAGCCATGGGCGAAAGTGTTCAGTCATGACGCGCAGTGCATCAGGCTCCCCGCCAGCTTCAAGAAACATTCTTTGCCGGTGCACGGCGATCATATCGGCGTCATCTGGGCCAACAGGTCGGCATTTCAGCCCGGAAAGCTCGATACGTCCTTGTGGTTCGTTCATCACTGTCTCGTCGATGGTAGGTGTTGAAGAACGAAAGGCTATGGCATTCAAGCGCGCAAAGGCAATGCTTCCAACCCGCAGCGGGTACTGGAAAAGCAGGCAGTCGCTACTTGATCGCACTACGAGCGCGGCTGTTTCTCTGGCGTATGGTGGACATCAGCCTGATCTGTATCTGTCGGCCGCCTCCAGCGTTCATTACGATTCAGCTCCAGCCCTCGTTTGAGACAATCATGCAACTCACAGATATCCCCTTTGGCACAACCGATTGGTCGAAAATAGAACCGACTGTTCATTCTGGCGAAGCTGGCATAGCGCTCTGGCGGACCCGCCAGTTCGGCAATGCAAGAGTGCGAATGGTTGAGTACAGCGCTGGCTACCTGGCCGATCACTGGTGTAGCAAGGGGCACATTCTGCTATGTCTGGATGGCCGACTGGAGACCCAACTCGATGACGGACGCACCTTCACCTTGACGGCCGGGATGAGCTACCAGGTAGCCGACAACGCTGAAGCTCACCGTTCCTCAACTGCCACCGGTGCAAAGTTGTTTGTGGTGGATTGAGACTTGACCCAAAGGGCTTCTTGGGGACAGAAACGGTCGGCCAGCCTCTGCACGGTAACCACTGCCGGAGGCTGGGCTGGGCCTTGACTTCACTGGAAAACTTCAGCGTGTCCCGACGCCAGCGGCTACCTGCAGCGGCCGCCAGGCCGCGTCACAGGCGATGCGGCACATCTGGGGGGCGGCGCGTGCCTTCGGCAGCTATGGCATACGGCTGATATGTGATGCTTGGGGTGAAGGGCTGCTCGTGGCCCAGAGTGTGTAAAAACGCCCGGACAAACCCTTGCTATGATTTCTGAGAATTTCATCGCAAGGGTCGCCTATG
>NZ_JBSKHP010000053.1:0-11198 GCF_057128625.1 Pseudomonas imperatae
GTACCGCACGCCGGTGGAGCATGAAAGGCTGGCGGCGTAGCTCCTAAACAAATGTCCGGGATTGGTTGACCAGATCACTGTAAGTTTTGATACAGAAGGGCGGGCGCCTGCCCCCCCCCCCCCGTCGCGTAGCAGCTGCCGAAGGCTGCGTCTGGCCCGCGCGGTGTGCCAGGTGTTGCGCGGCGCTGGTGACGCGGCCTTGGGCCGCTGCTACGGCACGTGGGTTACCTTGATGCTATCAGCGCATCCACCAACCCCTTCGCGCCCTCTATGTGGTGCAGCGTCGACCACACCAGGCCCTTCTCAAGCGTAGCGCCATCGGTCAGCTCATAGGCCGAGTCGTAGGCGCAGCGCAGCAGGTGTGCCAGGTGGCACAGGGCGTCTTCCAGGCTGATGCCCGGGTTGACGCTGAAAAACGGCTGCTCACGCGAGTCGCGCATGCCGAAGGGCAGCGCTGTGGTTTCCAGGTAATCATTCATGACCAGCTTCCCTTTGAATTAAAACAGCGTGGTGCTCAGGTGATGCTGTGCAAAGGGGGTGGGTCGGGTGTTGGCTTTAGCATGGAGAGACTCCTGATACGTTGAAGGAGCTCCCACTCTCAAGTGACCAAACAAGGGGGTGGCAGCTATGCGAGGGTTGGTCAACCGGGGTATCAGGGACCCGGCGCATCCGAAGACGCCCCGCGCACAGCTGCCATAAAACCTCATGCTGGCGAAACGCGCATGAAGATGGCGACGCTACTGCGCCTGATAACCAGTGGGTGACCAAACCCTGCCGCTGATGAGCAGCGGCGGGCAGAGATTAGTCACCCATGGAAAAGCACGCAAGCAGCCAAATGTAAGCTAATTATTCGATTATCGCAGACGTTGTAGGGATTTTCCTAGGATGATTCCTACGTCTATGTTTCCCGATGTGTCTCACAACTCCTTCTTCATGTGCTTCTCGATCTGCTCCAGGGTCTTGCCCTTGGTCTCCGGCAAACAGAAAAACACAAACGCCAGCGAGCCCACGTTGATCGCCGCGAACACGAAGAACGTCGGGTTGCCCAGCGTGCTCACCGCCACCGGGAACAGGAACGCCACGCTGGCGTTGAACAGCCACTGCATCGACACCGCCACGCCGGTGAGCAGGCCCCGCACCTGCATCGGGAACAGTTCGGACATCAGCAGCCAATACACCGGCGCGATGCACATCTGCATGAACAGCAGGAACACCAGAATGCAGCCCAGCGCCGCGTAGCTTTGCGCAAGGTTCTGCGGCATGAACTGCAGCACGCAGCCCAGCGCCGCCTGCATCAGCACCACGATCACCAGGCCGGTCATCAACAGGTGTCGGCGGCCATAACGGCCGATGGCCCAAATGCCCAGCAAGGTGGCAACCACCGAGACCACGCCGTTGCCGATGGTGGCAGTGAGGGCGGCGTTGGTGCCCATGCCGGTGTGCTGCAAAATAATGGGCGTGTAGTACATGAACGCGTTCACGCCGGTGAACTGCGCGGTAAAGCCCAGGCCCACGCCAATCAGCAGCAGCTTGCGCACCCACGGCTGGCGCAACAGGGCGCCGGCGGAGGCATGGCTGCGGTGCTGTTGATCATGGGCCTTCATGGCCTCGACCTCGCGCTTGGCTTCTGCGGGGGTGTCGCGCAGGGTTTCGAGCACGGCCTGGGCGTCGTCATAGCGGCCCTTGGCGGCCAGCCAGCGCGGCGACGCCGGCACAAAGAACGTGCCCACCAGCAGCAGAAGGCCCGGCACCGTAGCGATGGCCAGCATATAGCGCCAGATGCCCGGGGCGTGCAGCAGCGCCGCCAGCACCGCGCTCAGCACGTAGGCCAGCAATTGCCCGCTGACAATCATCAGCTCGTTTCGGCTCACCAGCCGCGCGCGCTTCGACGGCCCGGCGATTTCCGCGATAAACACCGGCACCGTGGCCGAGCCGCCGCCCACGGCAATGCCCAGCACGAAACGGGCGGCCACCATGAACGCAATCGACGGCGCCACCGCCGTGCCCAGGGCGCCGGCAATGAACAGCACCGCCAGCACTCGCAGGGTCACGCGGCGGCCAAAGCGGTCGGACAGGTAGCCGCTGGCCAGCGAGCCGAACGCGGCGCCGACGATCAGCGACGCGGTGATCATGCCTTCGCTGAGCGGGTTCAGCCCCAAGCCGCCCTGGGCCACGGGCAAGGTCATGAAGGGCAGGGCGCCGGCGATGATGCCGGTGTCATAGCCAAAGGCGAGGGCGCCCATGGTGGCCACCAGCACCGATATCAGGATCAGGCGCTGGGGCGAGCTGTGTTTCTGGGCGGTTTCACCCGTGGGGTGCGACGCGATAGTGCTGGTAGCCATGGGCGGCAGACCTCTCTGGAAACGACGGGGTGCCAAAATGGCTCACATCGTGTTTAGGGGCGTGCCAGAGCGGTTGGTTCCGTTTTTGTGGCTCGGAATGACGTAACGTGATGGGTACAACGTCCGTTGCTAATAAATCCATTTAAATATGGTTTATCGTGAATTTAGGCGTTTAGCGCACACAATACGGGATTTAAAATCGCTGATTGCGCTAAGCTTAAATCCATGGAAATGTGGGCTAACCGAGTCATGCAGATATTGTGGCCAAAATGTTGGATTTAAGCCTGACCAAACCTGCTGAAGTTGTGAAGCGGCTCTGCGAGCGCCTGCGCACCGAACGGCTGGCGCAGCAAATGACCCAGGCCCAGGTGGCTGCGCGCGCTGGAGTTGCAACCAACACCGTGTCAAATCTGGAGGCAGGGCGCAACGTGGGGTTCGAAGCGCTCGTTCGCGTGGCCATGGTGCTTGGGCGTGGCAAGGAGCTTGAGGGACTGTTCCTGCCCAAGCTGGAAAGCATCGATGACATTCGTCGCTACGAGAACAGCGCGCAACGGCAACGCTCGAGAAGGAAAGCCGACAATGCTTGAGAAAGTGGAGGTCTATTACGACGGCTGGGGTGAGCACTGGTTGTGGGGCACGCTGGTTTCGACGAAAGCCGTCACTGGGCGGCCCCAAGTGGTGTTCGAGTACAGCGACGAGGCAAGGAGCAAGGGGTTGGAGTTGTCCTCCTACACCCTGGCACTGGCGGGGGAGAGGTTGCGCAAAGGCTTCGCGCCGCACCAACTGGGGCTGCCAGGCCCTGTGTATGATGCCTTGCCTGACGGCTGGGGCATGCTACTCATGGACCGCCTGTTCAAACGTCGCGGTTTAAACCCCGCACGCATAGGCCCGCTCGAACGTCTCGCTTACATCGGCGGCAATGCCATGGGTGCGATGTCGTTCGAGCCGGTTGCGCCTGAGGTAGGCGAGCCGCTGGCGCCTGTCTCCATTGCCTTGCTGGCAGCCGAAGTACGGGAAGTTCTCAGTGGCGAAGGTGGCGAATTTTTGCAGCGCTTGTTGCTGGTCGGTGGCTCCCCACAAGGCGCCCGGCCCAAGGCGCTGGTTTACCGTGACCCACTGAGCGGGGCATTCACGACCGCTGCCGAGCCGGGATTCGAGGCGTGGCTGATCAAGTTTCCTGCCAGGGAGGAGCATCCCGAAGTATGCGCGGTGGAAATGGTCTATGCCGAGTGCTTGCGCCTATGCGGCATACCGACGCCCGATACTCGGTACTTCAGTTTGCCCAATGGGCTCGCGGCGTTTGCCAGTAAGCGCTTTGATCGCCACGACGGGCTGCGCGTCCCCATGCAAAGCCTTGCAGCCTTCACCGGCGCCGATTTCAGGTCGCCTGGGGCTTTGGACTACGTCAACTTTCTTCGTGCCACGCACCTGTGTACCAACGATGTGCGCGAGAAAGCCCTCGCGTTCGAACGGGCGGTGTTCAATGTGGCGTTCAATAACCGCGATGATCATCCCAAGAACTTTGCCTACCTGATGTCGGCCGCGGGGTACTGGCGCTTGGCGCCCGCCTATGACGTGACGTTCTGCGAGGGACCAGGTGGCTATCATCAAATGGACGTATTGGGTGAGGCGCTCGAAATTGACCGCCAGGCGTTGCTCAAGTTGGCGAACGAGGCAGAGGTGGCTGCCGATGGCGCTGGCCGCCTGATCGACAGGTTTTGCGAGGTGGCTAGGCGTTTCAGGGTGATTGCCGAAACGATGTACCCTGGGGTCATTACCGAGCAAACCTTGCAGACCATCCAGGGTCGTATCAACGACAACGTCGACCTGCTTCGCTGATACCTGCCCCTACATATCCGCCCAAAACCGCTCCGCATGCTCCCCCAACGGCATCCGTGGCCGAAACACGCGGATCTGCGCGGCAATGGCCTGCAAGCCGTGGCCCGCGGCAACCAACCGTCCAGCCGCCACCTCGCTGGCGGCCAGGCTCTCGGGCAGCCACGCCACGCCCTTGGCCTGCAACGCCATCGACAACAGCACCGCGGCCAGGTGCGAGCTGAACACGGTGTCCAGCCGGGGGTGGCCGGGGTGGGCATGCAGGTGCGAGGCGACGATGCGCCCCAGCCCCGACTCGGCGGTGTAGGCCAGGAAGGGCAGGCGCTCAATGGTGTCCAGTTCTGGCGACTGCAGCGCCAGCAGCGCATCACTGCCAATGACCTTGCTCTCGAACAGGCTGCTGTCGAAACGCGGCGGCACCCCGGGGTGCTGGTGGCAGATGAGGAACTGCACCTCGCCACTCAGCAGCAGCTGTTCGCAGGCGGCCATGTTGTCCGAATGCAGGCTGATGCCCTCCAGCGGCGCGCCCTGTTCCATGGCGCGGATCCAGGCAGGGAAGAAGGTGAACGACAGCGAATGGGTGGCCGCAAAATGCAGGGTGCGGCTGGCTTTGCCGGCCACCTGCTGCACGTCGGCGCGCATCTGGTACAGGCGCCGGGTCAGCTCGCGGGCGTTGTCGAGCATGCTGCGCCCCGCTGCGGTCAACGTCGCGCCCTGGGGCGTGCGCTCGAACAGCTCGACCCCCACCCAGCTTTCCAGCGCGCGTATACGGCGGCTGAACGCCGGCTGGGTGACGTGGCGCAACTCCGCGGCCCGCGAGAAATTTTCACTTTCAACCAGGGCGTTGAAGTCTTCCAACCACAGCAATTCCATGAGCGATGCCTTGTACGCATAGGGTTCCCCATTAATAGCATTGGCCCGTTTTTCCCGTCCAGCCGTAGAGTCCCCTCGCACCCCTGGCCTGCCAGGCAAGACAATCAGAGAGGACGCTTTCCATGCGCATCGTCGACATCCGCGAGAAGACGGTTTCCATCGCATCGCCCATTGCCAATGCCTACATCGACTTTTCCAAAATGACCTGCTCGGTGGTCGCGGTGATCACCGACGTGATCCGCGACGGCAAGCCGGTGATCGGCTACGGCTTCAACTCCAACGGCCGCTACGGCCAGGGCGCGCTGATGCGCGACCGCTTCCTGGCGCGCATTACCGAGGCCGACCCCGACACGCTGGTGGACCAGGCCAACGACAACCTCGACCCGTTCGCCATCTGGAAAACCCTGATGACCAACGAGAAGCCCGGCGGCCACGGCGAGCGCTCGGTGGCGGTGGGCACCCTGGACATGGCCATGTGGGACGCGGTGGCGAAAATCGAGGGCAAGCCGCTCTATCGCCTGCTGGCCGACCGTTACCGCAACGGCGTGGCCGACGACAAGGTGTGGGTCTACGCCGCGGGCGGCTACTACTACCCCGGCAAGGACCAGAGCAAGCTCAAGGCCGAGATGCAGAGCTACCTGGACCGCGGCTACGACGTGGTGAAGATGAAAATCGGCGCCGCGCCCCTGGACGAAGACCTGCGCCGCATCGAGGCGGTGCTGGAGGTGGTGGGCGACGGCCGTCGCCTGGCGGTGGACGCCAACGGCCGCTTCGACCTGCCCACCGCCCTGGCCTACGCCGAGGCGATCAAGCCGTACAACCTGTTCTGGTACGAAGAGATCGGCGACCCGCTGGACTACGCCCTGCAGGCCGAGCTGGCCAACCATTACGAGCTGCCCATGGCCACTGGCGAGAACCTGTTCTCGCACCAGGACGCGCGCAACCTGCTGCGCCACGGCGGCATGCGCCCGGACCGCGACTACCTGCAGTTCGACTGCGCGTTGTCCTATGGCCTGGTGGAGTACATGCGTACTCTTGAGGTGATGAAGGAGTTGGGCTGGTCGTCCCGCCGCGTGGTGCCCCACGGCGGCCACCAGATGTCGCTGAACATCGCCGCCGGCCTGCACCTGGGTGGCAACGAATCCTACCCGGACGTGTTCCAGCCCTTCGGCGGCTTTGCCGACGGCATCCGCGTGGAAAACAGTTACGTGGGGCTGCCGGACATTCCGGGCGTGGGCTTCGAGGCCAAGGCCGCGCTGTACCAGGTGATGCGCGAGCTGGGCGAGGGCTGATTCGAGTTTTGCCGTAAGGCGGCCCCTGCACGGGGCCGTGCTTGTCCTCACTACAAAAACAACACTGAGGTACAACCATGAACACGACCACGCGCTGGTACAAGCTGTTGTATGTGCAGGTGCTGATCGGCATCCTGCTGGGCGGGGCGATCGGTTACCTGGTCCCCGACTTCGGCGCCAAGCTGCAACCCCTGGCCGACGGTTTCATCAAACTCATCAAGATGCTGCTGGCGCCGATCATTTTCGGCACTGTGGTGGTGGGCATCGCCAAGATGGGCAGTATCAAGGAAGTGGGGCGCATCGGTGGCAAGGCGCTGCTCTATTTCGAGGTGGTGTCCACCATTGCCCTGGTCATTGGCCTGGTGGTGGTCAACGTCATGAAGCCCGGCGTGGGCATGAACATCGACGTCAGCGCGCTCAACGGCGAAGCCATCAAGGGCTATGCCCAGGCGGCCCACGAGCAGGGCGGCGCGATCAATTTCTTCATGAACATCATCCCCACCACCTTCGTCGATGCGTTCGCCAAGGGGGCGATGCTGCAGGTGATTTTCATCTCGGTGCTGCTGGGCATCGCCCTGGTGCAGATTGGCGCGCCGGCCCAGCCGTTGATCAACGTCATCGACCTGTTGTTGCAGGGGCTGTTTCGCATCGTCGCCATGGTCATGCGCCTGGCGCCCCTCGGTGCGGGGGCGGGCATGGCGTTCACCATCGGCAAATATGGCATCGGCACGTTGCTGTCGCTGGGGCACCTGATGCTGGCGCTGTACCTCACTACGCTGCTGTTCATTGTGGTGGTGCTGGGCGCGATCGCGCGCTGGTCCGGCATTCCGCTGCTGACCTTCCTGCGCTACTTCAAGGACGAGATCCTGGTGACCCTTGGCACCTGCTCCACCGAAGCGGTGCTGCCGCGCATGATGATCAAGCTGGAGAAGCTGGGCTGCCGCAAATCGGTGGTTGGCATGGTGCTGCCCACGGGGTACACGTTCAACTCCGATGGCACCTGCATCTACCTGACCATGGCGGCGATCTTCGTGGCCCAGGCCACCAACACGCCACTGAGCCTGGCGGACCAGCTGGTGGTGCTGGGGGTGCTGTTGCTGACCTCCAAGGGGTCGGCGGGCGTGGCGGGCGCAGGCTTCGTGACCCTGGCCGCGACCTTGTCGGTGATACCGCAGATCCCGCTGGTGGGCCTGGTGCTGTTGTTGGGGGTGGACCGCTTCCTCAACGAAGCGCGCGCCGTCACCAACCTGCTGGGTAACGGCATCGGCACCCTGGCCATCGCCAAATGGGAAGGCGCCCTTGACCTGGCCAAGGCGCAGCAGGAGATCGCCCAGATGAACAAACCACCGGCCCCAGCCCCGGTAACCCCGTAGCAGCTGCCGCCAGGCGGCGTCTTGCGGGAGCACCGCATGGCTTCGGACGCGGCCTGCGGCCGCTGCTACGGGGGTGCGCAAAACCTTCGTAGCAGCTGCCGCCAGGCGGCGTCTTGCTGGGGCACCGCGTGGCTTCGGACGCGGCCTGCGGCCGCTGCTACGGGGGTGCGCAAAACCTTCGTAGCAGCTGCCGCCAGGCGGCGTCTTGCTGGAGCACCGCGTGGCTTCGGACGCGGCCTGCGGCCGCTGCTACGGGGGGGCGCAAAACCTTCGTAGCAGCTGCCGCCAGGCGGCGTCTTTCAGGCGTGATTGACTGCCCGCGGGACGCGGCGTCGTTCCAGTAGCACCGCCGGTTGCACGGGTGTCTCCACGGTGTGCAGCGAATAGCGCTGCAGCAGCGCCGCCAGCGCCTCGGCGTCGTTGAACATCATCACGTCGATGATGGACAGGTTGCCGACAAAGGGGTGCTTGAACTGGCGGTAGCTGATGTCGTCGTCCATGGCCAGGAACTTCAGTTCCAGCCCATGTTCGGCAAAATGCCGGGGGTCGTAGAGGCTGGTGCCGCCCATGGAGTTGATGCAGCGCCGGGCGCCAAACTGCCGGGCGGTGCGGATGACCCGGTCCTGCTTGTCCAGTGGTGCCGGCAGCGTCAGGTCGGAGGCGCGGAAGAATGGCGTGTGAATGCCCAGGTAGGTGCACAGCTGCTTCAGGCTGTGTTCGATGTACAGCGCCAGGTTGCGCTCGGGGTGCAGCACCAGCGCCTCCACCATTGGCATCACATGGGCAAAGCAAGGTGCCTTGGCGTAGTTGCTCCTGATGACGTTCAACAACCGCTGCGCTTCGTCGGCAAAGTTGTCACTGGTCTCGCGTTGATTGATGGCCAATTCGAAGCTGTCACGTTTCAGCGGGAAGGTCAGCAGCCGCGCCTGGCCGCCGACGAGTACGTTATTGCGGTTGACCCAACCCGACTTGATATATTGCAAGTCGTCGCCCAGGACAAATACATCGGCGGCGGCAATCAGTTGGAAGTATCCCAGATAAGGGAATAAATACGGCTGCATCATGGCGATTGACGTGAACATTCAGGTGTCCTCAATTATTTGAATTGTCTGTCGGGCAGCCGTTGCGGCAGTGTTCAGGTGGCAGAGGTGATCAGGCGTTTATAAAGATTGACGCCGATATTCCGGCCAAGCAGCATCAAGGCTTGCAACTTTTGAAGTGGCGAGATGGCGGCCAGGGAAGCAGTAAATACTTGGGTCAGGAAGTATTCGTACAAAGGTTGGTTGTCCAGGCGGTAATAATAGTTGGCGAGCGCCTGGCAGGTCTGCAGACTCATGTGCTGCTTGCGCTTTTCCGAACGCATGGAAAAGATGCCGCCGGGGTGCACCCGGTACGCGGCTGGTTTTATCTGCGCAAGAAACTTGCCCTTGCCGTGGGCGCCCAGCAGCGACCACCAGCACATGTCGCTGAGCGGCGCGCCCTGCAACTCCCGTGGCATCTCGTGGAACACATTGCGAAAACACACGGTCAGCGTGGACAGCTGGCGGCCCTGCTGAAGTTCCAGGGCACTGGCGTCGCGGCGCAGCTTGCCTTGGAGTTGCAGGCCCCGTTCACCGTTGATGTCGAAAGCCATGGCATCGTGGAACGTCAGCACATAGTCGGGGTGGGCCTCGAGGAAGTCGGCCTGGATTTGCAGCTTGGCCGGGTCGGTCCAGTAGTCGTCGCCTTCGCAGTAAGCGATATAACGGCCGCGGGCATGCTGGAATATGTCCGGGATGCATTCCTTGCCTTGCTGGAATTGGTTTTGGGTTTGGTAAAAGGGACGAATAATATCGGGATAGCGGTCGGCATAGTCCGCAAGTATCCGCGCGGTGGCATCGGTGGAGGCGTCATCGTGAACCAGTACTTCAAAAGGGAAGTTGGTCTGTTGAGCGATGAAACTGTCCAGGGTGGCGGTAATAAAAGCTTCATGGTTATAAGTGGGGCAAACAATACTGACGAGCGGGGCAGGGGAGTTGTTATTCATGGTTCGGCTGCTCGGGCATTAGCCTGTAGGTAAGGTGTTTGCATGATATGACCTGCCATTTTCAGGCCTCCCTCTGCGCGTTGTGGGTATAGGTATCGTCGAAGAGGTTGTACCTGTCAACTGATGGGAAGGGTGATTTGTAAAATTTGCGATACGCGGTGTTAGGTAGCCTGCTTATGGTTATATTGACTATGTAAAGTGTCAAAAAAACTGGCTCGGGCGGCGTTAAAGTTATGGCGCCTTAACGCGCGTCTGATCATTGGCGTGGGTTAATTGATCAAGGAGCACTATCGGGGCGGATGACTTGAATCAGCGGCCTGGACTCAGGCCTGCGGAAAACTCGCCAGCTGCGTCTCGGTTACCCGCTTGATCGCCTGGGGCGATTGCCCGAAGGCGCGCAGAAACGCCCGGCGCATGCGTTCGCGGTCACCAAAGCCGCATTCCCGGGCGATGACGTCGAGGGAATGACGGCCCGCTTCCATCATGACGCGCGCGGCCTCCACGCGCAGGTGCTCGATGGCCTTGGCCGGCGACTGGCCGGTCTCTTCGCGGAACAGTCGGCTGAACTGCCGGGGGCTCAGGTGCGCGACGTCGGCCAGGGTGTCCACCGACAGGTCGGTGGCCAGGTGTTCGCGGGCATACAGCAGCGCGCCCTGGATACGGTCGGTCTTGGGGTCCATGTCCAGCAGCGCGGAAAACTGCGACTGCCCGCCCGAGCGCCGGTGGTGCACCACCAGCTTCTTCGCCACCTGCCTGGCCACCGCGGTGCCCAGGTCCTGCTCGACAATGGCCAGGGCCAGGTCGAGGCCGGCGGTCATGCCGGCCGAGGTCCATACGTTGCCGTCGATGACGAAAATCCGGTCCTCGTCCATCTGCACGCCGGGGTAGGCACTGCGGAACGCCCGGGCGTGGGCCCAATGAGTGGTGGCCCGGCGGCCCTGCAACAGGCCGGCGGCAGCCACCACGAAGGCGCCGGTGCACACGGCGGTGATGCGCCGGGACTGGTGCGCGGCGCTGCGCAGGTAGTCCAGCAGGGCGGGTGGGGCGTCGTCGATGTGGTTGTTGCCGATGACGATGAGGGTGTCGTGGTGGGTGTCCTTGAAGGTATCGGTCTGGATGCCGAAGCCCAGGGAGGAGGGCACGATGCCGCCGTGTTCGGAGAGCAGGGTGAGGTGGTAGTGCGGGCCGTGGAGGTCGTTGGCGGTTTCGAAGACGGTGGAGACTGCGAGGCCGAGGATTTGGAAACCGGGGTAGATGAGGAGGGCGATGGTGGTCATGGTGGTGGGTTCCAGATGCTGGGTCAGGTTGCCGGTGATGAAGCTTTTGATCTGCTTTTGATCTGCTTTTGATCTGCTTTTGATCTGCTTTTGATCTGGCTTTTGATCTTGCTTGTGATCTTGATTGTATGCCCCGTAAAGCGCCCGGGCCGACTGGAGGCGTCGATCAACGGGCTGCC
>NZ_JBSKHP010000054.1:0-9543 GCF_057128625.1 Pseudomonas imperatae
GCTACATCCTGTGGGAGCTGGCTTGCCAGCGAGCTGTTGGGGCCATAAAAGCTCGCTGGCAAGCCAGCTCCCACAGGACAGTTGCTACGACGCGGTCACGCGCGTCAATGGCGTCCGCGGTTTCATGAGGCCGCGGAATGACATCCCGCCAATTCCTCGTTTGCGGGCCTGAGCGGCAGGGTTCGATACTGGGCCATCCGCCCTGACCGAGCCCTTGCCCCGTGACCGACCTTACCTACCGCTTCGCCCCCGCCTTCCAGGCGCCCACCGGTTCGGCGATTCGCGAGCTGTTCAAGTACCTGTCGCTGCCCGGCATGATCTCGTTCGCCGGCGGCTACCCGGCCACCTCGTTTTTCGACCAACCCAACCTGGCCGCGGCCGCCGAGCGCGCCCTGCGCGACAGCCCCGTGGACTGCCTGCAATACGCCGCCACCGACGGCCTGCCGCTGCTGCGCGAGCAACTGGCGGCGCTGATGGCGAGGCGCGGGGCGCCCGTGGCAGTTGATGACCTGATGGTGACCACTGGCTCGCAACAAGGCCTGGACCTGCTGATCAAGGTGCTGCTCAGCCCCGGCGAGCGGGTGCTGGTGGAGCGGCCTACCTATCCTGCGGCGCTGCAGGCGTTCCGCCTGGCGGGCCTTGAGGTGCACAGCGCCGCCACCGACGCCCAGGGCCTGGACACCGCGCGCCTCGCCGAGCAGTTAGCGACCCAGCCCAAGGGCAGCATCCGCCTGTTGTACTGCGTGCCGACCTTCGCCAACCCCACCGGCGCCTGCCTGCCGCTTGAACGGCGCCTGGCGTTGCTGCAGCTGGCCGCCGAGCACGATTTCCTGATTATCGAGGACGACCCCTACGGCGCCCTGCGCTTTGCCGGCGAAGCAGTGCCGTCGCTGCTGGCCCTGGCGGCGCAGGTCGAGGGCGCCGCCGGCCGGGTGGTGCATTTGTCCAGCCTGTCCAAGGTGGTGGCGCCGGGCCTGCGCATCGGTTGGCTGATCGCACCCGCGCCCATCCGCCAGCGCTGCGTGATCGCCAAGCAGACCGTGGACCTGTGCACCGCGCCGTGGGCGCAGCAGATCGCCGCGCTGTACCTGGCCGATGGCGCGCTGGAACGGGCGCTGCCGGGGCTGGCCCAGGGCTACGGGGACAAATGCGCGCGCATGCTCGCAGGGCTCGAAGGCCTGCAGGACGTATTGGAGGTGTCGCCGCCACAGGGCGGGATGTTCATCTGGGGGCGCTGCCGCAGTGGGGTGGATGCCACGCAGTTGTTGCAGCGGGCTATCGAGCAGCGGGTGATGTTCGTGCCGGGCAGTGCGTTCTTTGCCGAGGGCGCTGATGCCAGCAGCCTGCGCTTGTCGTTCGCCGCGCCGTCGCTTGAGCAGATAGACGAAGGGCTGGTGCGCCTGGGGCGGTCGTTCGGCTGACCGCCCCGGCACCGGTGTCGCTTAGAAGAACACTTTCAGCAGCAGGCTGGCGGTGTTCTGGTTGGTGTCGAAGGCGTGGCTGCTTTCGATGCCGTACTTGTCTTTCCAGTAGTCATACTCGAAACCGACGTACACCTGCTTGGGCTGCCAGTGCAGGGCCTTGCCCAGGTCGTACTTGACCTGCGGGTTGAAGTGCAGGTTGGCGTGGTAGTCGCCTTCCTTGTTGTGGTCGCCGCTGACCACCCAGTCCATGTAGCCGTCGATGAGGATGTCGGAGCTGCCCACTGGAATGGTGTAGGACCAGACCGGGGTGATCTGCCAGATGTTGTTGCCGGCGCGGCCGCCATCCGGGATACGGTTGTAGAAGTTCAGCTGGAAGTAGTCGAAACCAGGGATGTTCAGGTCAAAGCCCGGGCCGATCAGGTACGACTCCACGTCACCCTCGCCGAACTCGTAGGTGAACGCCAGCAGCACGTCGGAGACCGGGCCGAAGGCGAACTTCTGGTCGAAGATCTTGCCCAGGGACAGGCGCGGGCTGAACTCGCCGTAGGTGCCGAAGTTGCCGTTGCCCGAGTCTTTCTTGCCGTTGTACCAGGTGTTGTCCACGAACAGGAAGTTGTCGCCGTACTTCCAGGCGTCGGCGTGTTCGAACGTGACGGTTTGCTGGATGCCCGGATTCACTTTGAAATCCTGGCCATACAGGTAGGTCAGGCTGTTGCTCTGCCATTGCAGCCAGCCGCCGTCGTCGGCCATGGCCTGGCCACCGGCCAGCATGCCACCGGCCACCATCAGGCTCGAAAGAGTACGTTTCATTGGTTAGCTCCCAGGTTTGATTTCAGTCTGTTTTTCTAAGGTGGCGCTCTGTGGCGGCGCCTTTTTGGTTGCGTTAAAAGTCGTCCAACCGGTCAACTTCCTCTGCGGCGCAACTGAGTTAGCAAGAGCCTTGCCAAGGCCGACGCACAGCCAAAGAAATCCCGTCGGCTGCGGTGAATAGCAGTCGAAAGTGGTTCGATTGGCTGCAAACGGCGACGCGGCAGGGCAGGGGGCCCAGTCTGGTACAAGAGGTCAGCTTTATCGGGGAAAAAATCCCCCCGGTTTTACGCGGGCGCGCAGATTACTGACTCACGCGGCGCGGCTCAAGTGCTCCGTTACAGAGCAGGCCCAGCAAAAGTGGGGCACTCGGTCAGCTTTTCGACCGGCGCCCCCCATGGTCAATGCTGATGCACCGCTCTGGACAGGGCTTCTCGCTCGGCACCACCGAGCACGTTGAACAGCAGGTTGAGCAGCACCGCGCTCAACGTCGCCATGGCGATGCCGCTGTGGGTGATGGGGCCCATCCAGTCTGGCAGCTGGGAGAAGAACTCCGGGCGCACCACCGGGATCAGCCCCATGCCGATGCTCACCGCCACCAGCAGCTGGTTGCGACGGTCACCGATGTCGGCTTCCTGGAGGATCTTGATGCCGGTGGCCGCCACCATGCCGAACATGGCAATGGCCGCACCGCCCAGCACCGCGGGCGGAATGGAAGCCACCAGGAACGCGGCCTTGGGCAGCAGGCTGAGGGCGATGAGGAAGCCGCCGGCCACCACCGTCACCGAACGGCAGCGCACGCCGGTCATCTGCACCAGGCCGATGTTCTGGGCGAACGAGGAGTGGGTGAAGGTGTTGAAGAAACCTGCCGCGAACGAGGCGGCAGCGTCGCACAGCAAGCCGCGACGGAGCATGCCGGGGGTGACCTCGCGGTCGGTGATCTTGCCCAGGGCCAGGAACATGCCGGTGGACTCGACGAAGATGATCACCACCACCAGGCACATGGACAGCACCGGCGCCAGGCTGAAGGTGGGCATGCCGAAGTGCAGCGGCGTGACCACTTGCAGCCAGGGCGCGGTGGCCAGGCCCGAGAGGTCGACCATGCCGATCAGGCCCGAGATGAGGTAGCCCAGCAGCATGCCGATGAGCACGGCGATGTTGACCCAGAAGCCGCTCATGAAGCGATGGATCAGCAGGATGGTGGCCAGCACCAGCCCGGCGACGATCAGGTAGATGGGCGAGCCGAACTGCACCGCCTTGGCGCCACCACCGGCCCAGTTCACCGCCACCGGGAACAGCGACAGGCCGATGGAGGTGATGACGGTGCCGGTGACCAGCGGCGGGAAGAACCGCACGATCTTCGACATGAACGGCGCAATGATCATGCCGAAGAAGCCGGCGGCGATGGTCGCGCCGAAGATGCCCGGCAAGCCCACGCCCTGCATGCCGGCCATGGCCACCATGCTGCCGACCGCGGCGAAGCTGGCGCCCATCATCACCGGCATGCGGATGCCCAGGGCGCCGATGCCCAGTGACTGCACCACGGTGGCCACGCCGGCCACCAGCAGGTCGGCGTTGATCAGGAAGGCGATTTCCTCACGGGAAAGGCCGGCGGCCTGTCCGATGATCAGCGGCACCGCGATGGCGCCTCCATACATCAGCAAAACATGTTGCAAACCCACCAGAATCAGTTGCAGCAACGGCAGGGGCTGTCGTGGTGGCGCAGCAGGGATGCGCGCGTGGATTGACTCGGACATGCAACACCTCAAATCTTGTTTTTATTTTTCGGTTAGCAGTACCCGTAGCAGCTGCCCCGTCGATCGCGTCGCCTGTATCGCGGCCAAGGCCGGCTCCTACCACGAACGGCGTAGGAGCCGACCTTGGTCGCGATGCAGGCGACGCGGTGTCAAGACAGTCGCTGCTACGAACGATCCATCAGTTGGTTTGCGCTCCGTTGGCGATCCACTGGCCCACCAGGTTGCGCTCTTCCTGGGTCATCTGGGTGATGTTGCCCAACGGCATGATCTGGCTGGCCACGGCCTGCGCCTGGATGCGCGGGGCCAGTTGCTGGATCTGTTGCGGGGTGTCGAACATGATCCCCGCAGGCGCCGTGGAGAACAGCGGGCTGGTCGGCTTGGCCGAATGGCACACCGCGCAGCGCTCCTGGATCACCCCGTGCACCTTGTCGAAGTCCGCGCCATTGCTGGCCTGGGCCGGCTGTTCTGCCGGGGCCGGTGCAGCGGCAGGCGTGGCCGGCATTTCATCGGCGCGTTTGCCACCGATGGCAGTGCCCGGCAGCGGCTGGTACTCGATGGCCGGTGCCTTGGCCACGTCGGCACTGTTGCCCATTTGCATGGGGCCGGTGACGAACGCCAGGCAGATCATGCCCAGGGCGCCGGCAGGCAGGGCCCAGGCGAACTTGTGGCTGTTGTGGCGGGTGTTGAAGTAGTGACGCACGACCACGGCCACCACGGCGATGCCGGCCAGGATCAGCCAGTTGTAGTGGCTGCCGTAGGTGCTGGGGAAGTGGTTGCTGATCATGATGAACAGCACGGGAAGGGTGAAGTAGTTGTTGTGGCGCGAACGCAGCAGGCCCTTGGCCGGCAGGGTCGGGTCGGGCGTGCGGTTCTCGGCGATGGCCGCCACCAGCGCGCGCTGGGCGGGCATGATGATGCGGAAGACGTTGCCGACCATGATGGTGCCGATGATGGCGCCGGTGTGCAGGTACGCGCCGCGGCCGCTGAACACCTGGCTGAAGCCGTAGCAGGCGGCAATGATCAGCACGAACAGCACCAGGCCCAGCAGGCCGGGACGCTTGCCCAGGGGCGAGTCGCACAGTTGGTCGTAGATGAACCAGCTGGCGATCAACGCGCCGACGCCGATGGCGATGCCTTCCGGCCCGCTCAGGGTGCTGCCGGGGGCCAGCAGGTAGAGCACGGGGTTGGAGTAGAACACCACGCACAGCAGCACGATGCCCGACATCCAGGTCCAGTAGGCTTCCCATTTGAACCAGTGCAGGTTGTCCGGCATGGTTGGCGGGGCCAGTTTGTATTTTTCCAGGTGGTAGATGCCACCCCCGTGAATGGCCCACAAGTCACCGCTCAGGCCCTCACGCGGGTTGGCGCGATTGAGGTTGTTCTCCAGCCAGACGAAATAGAAGGATGCGCCGATCCAGGCGATCCCCACGATCATGTGAATCCAGCGCACGCCCAGATTCAGCCACTCCATCAGATGTGCTTGCACAGTTCTAACCTCTTGCCGTGCCACTGCGGTGCAATGGCCGGCCTTCTCTTATTGGTGGGGGGCGAGGACCAGCAGCTCGTCCTCATTGAAGAAATGCTCATCGCAGTTATTGCCAGTGCCACTGCGATCAACCACCAGGAAGTCATCCCGCTTTTCGATCGTCAGCACCGGGTGGTGCCAGACGCCGCGATGGTAATTGATGCCCTGCCTGCCATTGGTGATGAAGGCGCGGACCAAGCCTGATACAGGTGCATCGCCAAGTGGCGCGACCACGATCAGAAAGGGGTTGCCCAGCAGCGGCACGAAGGCCTGGCTGCCCAGCGGATGGCGCTCCAGCATGCGCACGGTCAACGGCATGTCCAGCACGTCGGCGCGGAAAATGCTGATGATCGCCTTGTCGTCGGGCGTGGCGGTCTCGACCGTGGCCAGACGATGGAAACGCATGGTCGAGCCGTTGTTGATCATGAAGTGGTCGCTGCCGTCGGTTTCGATCACGTCACCGAAGGGGGCGAAGGCTTCTTTTGTCAGGGGCTCGATCACTAGTGTGCGCATTGTGGGTCTTCTGTCTGTTCAGTGATTAATGTGTAACTGGCCCCTGTGGGAGCTGGCTTGCCAGCGAGCTTTTGACGGCCCAACAGCTCGCTGGCAAGCCAGCTCCCACAAAAGCGCATTCAGGCGCTGCTTACTTGGCTACCTTGCCCAGCACGCGCAAGCGGCTCACGCCACCGTCCGGGAACACGTTCAGGCGGATGTGGGTGATAGGGCCCAGGTCCTTGATCTGCTCCTGGAAGCTGTGCTCCTGGTGCATCTGCAGTTTTTGGCTAGGCAGCAGTTCGCGCCAGAACAGGCTCTGGGTCTCGATCTGGCTGTCGGTGCCACCCTTGACGAAGGCGCCCTGAATCGAGCAGCTGTCGGGGTAGTTGCCCTTGAAGTGCAGGGTGTCGACCACCACCTGCTCGACGGTGCCGGCATGGCCCAGGGCGACGATCACCCAGTCATTGCCCGGCGTGCGGCGGCGTGCGGTTTCCCAGCCGTCGCCCATGTTGATGCCGCGGCCCGGGTTGAGGATGTTGCTCATGCGCCCGAAGTGCTCGTCGGAGCAGGCCAGGGCACGGCCGCCGTTGAGGGCGCTGGCCAGGTCGACCTGTTCGTTGTCGCCTACCGCGGACCAGTCGCGGAACGGCACGCCGTACACGCGCAGGCGCGCCACGCCGCCGTCCGGGTAGATGTTGAAGCGCAGGTGGGTGTAGGCCTGGGCATCGCTGATTTCGTGGTAGTGGTGGCTGTTGCCCTGCAGCTCGACGGCTGGCAGCACTTCGGTCCACTGGGTGGCGTCGGTCGGGTCGCCGTCGGCGACGAAGCAGCCTTCCAGCGAGGCCGAGGGCGGGAAGTTGCCGGTGAAGAACGAGGTGTCGATGTCCACGCCTTTGATCGAGCCCGGCACGCCCAGGCGGATCACCGCGCTGTCATAGCCTTCGAAGCGCTTGCGGCGCGATTCCCAGCCGTCCATCCATTTGCCGTTGTCGTCGAACACGCCTTCCTTCCACACCGCTGGGGTGGGCTGGAACAGGCGGTTGACGTCGGCGAACCAGTCGTCGGTGACCGAGATGGCCTTGGTGCCCAGGCGCGCGTCGGCCAGGTTGACGAACTTCTCGAAGGGTACGGCGTATGCTTTCATTTTTTCTTGTCTGCCTTGAATGGGGGCTGGAGGGGGCGAGTTACAGGCCTTGCAAGCGGAACAGGGCAATCTTGTTGATCTGCGCCAGGGCTTCCTTGAACTCGGCCTCGACCGAGTTGTGGATGCGCACTTCGAACGCGGCGAGGATCTGGTGCCGGTTGCTGCCTTTCACTGCCATGATGAAGGGGAACTTGAACTTGGCCTTGTAGGCGTCGTTCAACTCCGTGAAGCGCTGGAACTCTTCGGTGGTGCATTGATGAATACCGGCGCCAGCCTGTTCGTTGGTGCTGGCTTCGGTCAGTTCGCCCTGGACGGCAGCCTTGCCGGCCAGGTCGGGGTGCGCGTTGATCAGTGCCAGTTGGCGTTGGTGATCGGCGCTCAACAGGATGTCGCTCATGCGCTGGTGCAGGGTTTCGACCTGGTCCAGCTCGGCGCCCTGGCCCAGGTCGTAGGCTTTTTCAGCGACCCATGGCGAGTGTTCGTAGATGTCGGCGAAGGCGGCGACGAAGGCGTCGCGGCCCAGGGCCGATGGCTTCAGGGAGTGGAAGGCGGTCATTGCGCAGCCTCGGGCGTGTAGGGATGGGTTTCATGCCAGTGGCGGGCAATGTCGACGCGGCGGGCGAACCACACCTGCTCGTGGCCCTTCACGTAGTCAATGAAACGCATCAGCGAGGCCAGGCGCGCCGGGCGGCCGATCAGCCGGCAGTGCAGGCCGATGGAGAGCATCTTCGGCGCCTCGGCACCCTCGGCGTACAGCACGTCGAAGGCGTCCTTCAGGTATTCGAAGAAATCGTCGCCTTTGTTGAAGCCCTGCACCTGGGTGAAGCGCATGTCGTTGGTGTCCAGGGTGTAGGGGATCACCAGGTGCGGCTTGCCGGTGGGGTTGTTGCGCTCCCAGTAGGGCAGGTCGTCGTCGTAGGTGTCGGAGTCGTAGAGGAAGCCACCTTCCTCCATCACCAGGCGGCGGGTGTTGGGGCCGGTGCGGCCGGTGTACCAGCCCAGCGGGCGCTCGCCGCTGATTTCGGTGAGGATGCGGATCGCCTCGAGCATGTGCTCGCGTTCCTGGTTCTCATCCATGTACTGGTAGTCGATCCAGCGGTAGCCGTGGCTGCAGATCTCGTGGCCGGCATCGACCATGGCGCGGATCACGTCGGGGTGGCGCTGGGCGGCCATGGCCACGGCGAAGATGGTCAGCGGGATGCCCGCTTCCTTGAACACCTTGAGGGTGCGCCACACGCCGGCCCGGCTGCCATACTCGTACAGCGACTCCATGCTCATGTTGCGTTCGCCCTGCAGCGGCTGGGCGGCCACCATTTCGGACAGGAAGGCTTCGGATTCCTTGTCGCCGTGGAGGATGTTGCGCTCGCCACCTTCCTCGTAATTGAGCACGAACGACAGGGCAATGCGCGCATTGCCAGGCCAGCGAGGGTGGGGCGGGTTGGGGCCGTAACCGATCAGGTCGCGTGGGTAATCAGCGCTCACTGCTTGCATCCTTCTTCGCGTCATTAGGGTGGCGGGTGGCCCCGATGAGGTTGGCGACCCGGCGATGGATTGATTGTATACAACTTTATCCGTGATTTGTAAGCCTGTTTTTTGCCAATCATCGCCTTGGAGGGTCAATTTCTTTCCTTGCAAAATACTTGCCCGACTGGTCAGGTATTCGACTGGGCGGTCACGTAGCGCATGCGTTACCGGGCTTGTCTCCGGTTTTAGGGGGTGGGCTGGGGCTGCCGAAAAAAGGTCGCAAATATTGTGTACAATTTTATTTGAAAGTGTCTTAATGTCGTTGTGTTGGATGCCCAGGGCGCCCTCAAAAGGTGCATGGGCCTTCGGATAACCGGATGAAAATGAGGCACGAGACGCAATGGGACGTTTGACTACGCATGTGCTGGACGCCGCCCACGGCTGCCCCGGCAGCTCGATCAAGGTCGAGCTTTATCGCGTCGAGGGCCAGCAGCTGGAGTTGGTGGCCCAGGCACTGACCAACAGTGATGGCCGTTGTGACGCACCGCTGTTACAGGGTGATGACTACCGCAGCGGCGTGTACCAGCTGCAATTCGCCGCCGGCGACTACTACCGCGCCCGTGGCGTGGCCATGGCCGACCCGGCGTTCCTCGACGTGGTGGTGCTGCGGTTCGGCATCAGCGCCGAGCAGGATCACTACCACGTGCCGTTGCTGCTCTCGCCTTACAGCTATTCGACTTACCGCGGCAGCTGAGCTGCGCGCGCTCCTTCGTTGGTACCTCTTGCCCGCCCACACTGCGGGCTTTTTTTTGCGTCCTCCCCACGCTGCAAGCCGCTTTTGATCTTGATCCCGTGAGGCCTTTGATCTTGATTGTGTGCCCCATAAAGCGCCAGGGCCGACTGGAGGCGTTGGCCAAGCGGTCCCCG
>NZ_JBSKHP010000055.1:0-9430 GCF_057128625.1 Pseudomonas imperatae
ATCGAGCGCCGCCCGCGCGGCGCGACGCAGCCTGGCGGCAGCATCTACATTTGTTGCAACGTGCCATGGCCTGTGGGATCGGCGTTGCCGGCCTTGTGTGTTCGGCGCGAGGTTGCGAAGAATTCAACAAGAGATCGAGATTTTGTGGGGTATGCAAGGCCCAGCGCAGCCTGGCGGCAGCGGCTACGGGAATTGGTGGGGGGCAGCCATATTCCAGGCACAAAAAAACCGACTCAAGGTCGGTTTCTCTGCTGCAATCCCCGGTAGAAGGGATTTGAATCTTGGTGCCCCGAGGGAGACTCGAACTCCCACTCCTTTCGAAAACGGATTTTGAATCCGCCGCGTCTACCAATTCCGCCATCAGGGCTCAATGGCCGCGGAGTATAGAGAGGCCTCGACCGTTGGTCAACTCTCCTGCGTGGTCAATTTGTGCGTTTTGGGCTAAACTTTGCGGCCCTGTCGAACCGAACTCCAT
Organism: Pseudomonas imperatae; assembly: GCF_057128625.1. Classification (NCBI taxonomy): domain Bacteria; kingdom Pseudomonadati; phylum Pseudomonadota; class Gammaproteobacteria; order Pseudomonadales; family Pseudomonadaceae; genus Pseudomonas; species Pseudomonas imperatae. The sequence continues at coordinate 476 of NZ_JBSKHP010000055.1, forward strand.
CATGCGCGTCGCCGATTTTTCCTTCGAGCTTCCCGATTCCCTGATTGCACGCCACCCGCTGGCCGAGCGTCATGGCAGTCGTTTGTTGACCCTGGACGGGCCCAGCGGTGCGCTGGCCCACCGTCAGTTCACTGATTTGCTGGAGCACCTGCGCCCCGGCGACCTGATCGTGTTCAATAACACCCGGGTCATTCCTGCCCGTGTGTTCGGCCAGAAGGCCTCCGGCGGCAAGCTGGAGATCCTGGTGGAGCGCGTGCTGGACAGCCACTCGGTGCTGGCGCACGTGCGTTCCAGCAAGTCGCCCAAGCCGGGGTCGATGATTCTCATCGACGGCGGCGGCGAGGCCGAGATGGTCGCGCGCCACGATGCGCTGTTCGAGCTGCGCTTCAACGAGGAAGTGCTGCCGCTGCTGGACCGCGTCGGCCACATGCCGCTGCCACCTTATATAGACCGCCCCGACGAAGGCGCCGACCGCGAGCGCTACCAGACCGTGTACGCCGAGCGTGCCGGTGCGGTGGCGGCGCCTACTGCCGGCCTGCATTTCGATGAAGGGCTGCTGGCGCAGATCAAGGCCAAGGGCGTGGAAAGCGCCTTCGTGACCTTGCACGTGGGCGCCGGCACCTTCCAGCCGGTGCGTGTGGAAAAGATCGAAGATCACCACATGCATAAAGAGTGGCTGGAAGTGAGCCAGGAGGTGGTGGACGCGGTAAACGCCTGCAAGGCCCGTGGTGGCCGTGTGGTGGCCGTGGGCACCACCAGCGTGCGCTCGCTGGAAAGCGCGGCGCGCGACGGTGTGTTGAAGCCGTTCAGCGGTGACACCGATATATTCATTTTCCCGGGCCGGCCGTTCCACGTGGTCGATTGCCTGGTGACCAATTTCCATTTGCCGGAATCCACGCTGTTGATGCTGGTGTCGGCCTTCGCCGGTTATCCCGAGACCATGGCCGCCTACCAGGCTGCCGTGGCCAACGGTTACCGCTTCTTCAGTTACGGTGATGCCATGTTCATCACCCGCAATCCGGCGCCCCGCGGTCCAAGCGAAGCGGCGCCAGGGGATCACGCATGAGTCGCACCTGTCGTATGTCGTTCGAACTGCTGGCCACCGACGGCAAGGCCCGTCGTGGCCGCCTGACCTTCCCCCGTGGCGTGGTGGAAACCCCGGCGTTCATGCCGGTGGGCACCTATGGCACGGTGAAGGGCATGCTGCCGCGTGACATCGAGGCCATCGGCGCGCACATGATCCTGGGCAACACCTTCCACCTGTGGCTGCGCCCGGGCATGGAAGTGATCAAGGCCCACGGCGACCTGCACGATTTCATGAAGTGGCAGGGCCCGATCCTCACCGACTCGGGTGGTTTCCAGGTGTTCAGCCTGGGCGCCATGCGCAAGATCAAGGAAGAGGGCGTGACCTTCGCCTCGCCGGTGGACGGCTCCAAAGTGTTCATGGGCCCCGAAGAGTCGATGCAGGTGCAGCGCGACCTGGGCTCCGACGTGGTGATGATCTTCGACGAATGCACCCCGTACCCGGCCGACGAAGACGTGGCACGCGTGTCCATGGAGCTGTCGCTGCGCTGGGCCCAGCGCTCGAAGAACGCCCATGGCGACAACACCGCGGCGCTGTTCGGCATCGTCCAGGGCGGCATGCACCAGAACCTGCGCATGCGCTCGCTGGAAGGCCTGGACAAGATCGGCTTCGATGGCCTGGCCATCGGCGGCCTGTCGGTGGGCGAGCCCAAGCACGAAATGATCAAGGTGCTGGACTACCTGCCAGGCCAGATGCCTGCTGACAAACCTCGTTACCTTATGGGTGTTGGCAAGCCGGAAGATCTGGTGGAGGGTGTGCGCCGCGGTGTGGACATGTTCGATTGCGTGATGCCAACCCGCAATGCCCGCAACGGGCATCTGTTCATCGACACCGGCGTGCTGAAGATCCGCAACGCGTTCCATCGCCATGATGATTCGCCGCTGGACCCGACCTGCGACTGCTACACCTGCCAGAACTTCTCCCGTGCTTACCTGCACCATTTGGACAAGTGCGGCGAAATGCTGGGGAGCATGTTGAATACGATCCACAATTTGCGTCATTACCAGGTGCTGATGGCTGGTTTGCGCGAGGCTATTCAACAAGGTACATTGGCCGCCTTTGTCGATGCCTTCTATGCCAAACGCGGGCTTGCCACGCCGCCTTTGGACTGAGTTCGTGACCCTTTGAGTCAACAATTTTGCAACTGGAGTGCTAAATGAGCTTTTTTATCTCTGATGCTTTGGCCGACGCTGGTGCGCCGGCAGCGGCAGGCCCTATGGGCGGCGGCTTCGAGTGGATTTTCCTGGTTGGTTTCCTGGTCATCTTCTACCTGATGATCTGGCGCCCACAGGCCAAGCGTGCCAAAGAGCAGAAAAACCTGCTGGGCAACCTGCAGAAAGGTGACGAAGTTGTGACCACCGGTGGTATCGCCGGCAAGATCAACAAAGTGACCGACGACTTCGTGGTAATCGAGGTTTCGGACACCGTAGAGCTGAAAATCCAGAAGGGCGCCATTGCCGCGACCCTGCCGAAAGGCACGCTCAAAGCGATCTAAGCTTCAGACTTTTACCAATCGACGGGGCGCGCAAGGCGCCCCGCGTCTTGAACGGGCGGCGTGATGCTGAACAAATACCCTCTGTGGAAATACCTACTGATCCTGGCGGTGCTGGCGGTCGGTTTTATTTATTCCGCACCCAATCTCTATCCTGATGACGCGGCCATCCAGGTCTCGGGCGCAAGTTCCGCCCTGCAAGTCACCCAGGCTGATCTGGACCGCAGCGCCAAGGCGCTGACCGATGCCGGTATCGAGGTCAAGGCGGCAACGCTGGCCGAGAATGGCAAGGGCGGTTTGTTGCGTCTGGCCAAGCGTGATGACCAGTTGCCTGCCAAGGACGTGGTCCGCAAGGCACTGGGCGACGACTACGTGGTTGCGCTGAACCTGGCGGCGACCACGCCGCAGTGGCTGCGCAACATTGGCGCGCACCCCATGAAGCTGGGTCTGGACTTGTCCGGTGGCGTGCACTTCCTGCTGGCCGTGGACATGGACAAGGCCATTGATGCCCGCCTGAAGATCTACGAAGGCGACGTCAAGACCGAGCTGCGCAAGGAAAAGATCCGCTACCGCAGCATGCCACAGCAGAACAGTGCGATTCAGCTGGGCTTCAGCGATGCCGATTCCCTGGCCCAGGCGCAGGCCCTGATCCGCAAGAACTACACCGATTTCGACGTGGCCGCCACTACCCGTGGCGAACTGCAGGTGCTGTCGCTGACGCTGACACCAGCGAAGCTGGCCGAGATTCGCGAATACTCGATCAAGCAGAACCTGACCACCGTGCGTAACCGTGTCAACGAGCTGGGCGTGGCCGAGCCGCTGGTACAGCGCCAGGGTGCCAACCGCATCGTGGTCGAGCTGCCAGGCGTGCAGGACACTGCCGAAGCCAAGCGCATCCTGGGCAAGACTGCCAGCCTGGAATTCCGCCTGGGCGCAGGCCCGGATGATTCCCGCGCCACCACCGAGACTTTCGAGTTCCGTGATGGCAGCCGTCCGCCAGCCGCAGTCGAGCGCAGCCTGATCATCACCGGTGACCAGGTGACCGACGCCTCGGCCAGCTTCGACGAGCACGGCCAGCCGCAGGTGAACATCAAGCTGGATGGCCATGGTGGCGACCTGATGAGCCGCGCCACGCGCAGCAACGTCGGCCGCAGCATGGCGGTGATCTTCATCGAGCAGAAGCCGTTCACCCGCTACGAGAAGCAGACTGTCGACGGCGTCGAGAAAGACGTGGCCGTGCAGGACTTCGCCGAAGAGAAGAAAATCATCAGCCTGGCAACCATCCAGTCGCCGCTGGGCAGCCAATTCCGCATCACCGGCCTGAACGGCCAGGGTGAGTCGTCGGAACTGGCCCTGCTGCTGCGTGCCGGTGGCCTGGCTGCACCGATGTACTTCGCTGAAGAGCGCACCATTGGCCCGAGCCTGGGTGCCGACAACATCACCAAGGGTATCCATGCGTCCCTGTGGGGCATGCTGTTCGTGTCGCTGTTCATCATGGCCATCTACCGCTTCTTCGGCCTGATCGCCACCGTGGCACTGGCCTTGAACATGGTCGTGCTGCTGGCGCTGATGTCGGTGCTGGGTGCCACCCTGACGCTGCCGGGTATTGCCGGTATCGTGTTGACCATGGGTATGGCGGTGGACGCCAACGTGCTGATCTTCTCGCGTATTCGTGAGGAAATCGCCGCCGGGATGACCGTGCAGCGCGCGATCAACGAAGGTTTCGGCCGCGCGTTCACCGCGATCGTCGACGCCAACCTGACCACGTTGCTGGTAGGCGGCATTCTTTTCGCCATGGGCACCGGCCCGGTGAAAGGCTTCGCCGTGACCATGTCCCTGGGTATCTTTACCTCGATGTTCACAGCCATCATGGTGACCCGCGCAATGGTCAACCTGATCTACGGCGGTCGTGACTTCAAGAAGTTGTGGATTTAAGGGGCTGCCATGAAACGTACCATCAACTTCATGGGCGTTCGCAATATTGCGTTCGCCTTGACACTGTTCCTCACGGCATTGGCGCTGTTCAGCTGGTTCCACAAGGGCCTCAACTTCGGCCTGGACTTCACTGGCGGTACGCTGATCGAGCTGAACTACCAGAAGCCGGCCGACCTGACCCAGGTGCGTAGCGAACTGGTAGCCGCTGGCTACCACGAAGCCATCGTGCAGAACTTCGGTGACACCACCGACCTGCTGGTGCGCATGCCGGGCGACGACCCCAAGCTGGGCGCCCAGGTAGCTGAGGCGCTGGCCAAGGTGGGCGGCGACAATCCGGCCAAGGTTACCCGCACCGAGTTCGTCGGCCCGCAGGTGGGTGAAGAGCTGCGTGACCAGGGTGGCCTGGGCATGCTCATGGCCCTGGGCGGCGTGTTGATCTACCTGGCGTTCCGCTTCCAGTGGAAATTCGCCGTAGGCGCCATCGCTTCCCTGGTGCACGACGTGGTCGTGACCATGGGTATCCTGTCGTTCTTCCAGATCACCTTCGACCTGACGGTGCTGGCGGCGGTGCTGGCCATCATCGGCTACTCGCTGAACGACACCATCGTGGTATTCGACCGGGTGCGCGAGAACTTCCGCGTGCTGCGCAAGGCCTCGCTGATCGAGAACATCAACGTCTCGACCACCCAGACCCTGCTGCGTACCCTGGCCACCTCGATCTCGACGTTGCTGGCCATCGCCGCGCTGCTGTTCTTCGGCGGCGACAACCTGTTCGGCTTCTCCATCGCGCTGTTCATCGGCGTGCTGGCGGGTACCTACTCCTCGATCTACATCGCCAACGTGGTGCTGATCTGGCTGAACCTGAACAGCGACGACCTGATTGCCCCGGTCACCAAGGACAAGGTCGACGATCGCCCGTAATGTGATCGCCGTCACTTAATCCCCTGAAAAGGCGCGAGTTTTGAACTCGCGCCTTTTTTTGTGCTCCAAGGCTGGGAGAAGCGCGGACTTTGATCCGTATAAGAAGGTCAGGAGGTTCAAGTGAACAAATCGTTGCTGGTTGGTGCAGTGTTGGGTGCTGTCGGTGTGACTGCCGGTGGTGCTGTCGCGACCTACAGCCTCGTGAAAAGTGGCCCAGAGTACGCAGAAGTTCTGGCTGTAGACCCTATAAATCAAGAGATCAAGACGCCCCGCAAGGAGTGTCATGACGTGGCGGTAACCCACCGCCGGGCCGTGCAGGACCAGCACCAGGTGGCTGGTACCGTGATCGGCGCCGTGGGCGGTGGCCTGCTGGGCCACCTGGTGGGTGGCGGCAAGGGCAAGACCCTGGCTACCGTGGCGGGCGCCGTGGGCGGTGGCTACGCGGGTAACAAGGTGCAGGAGCACATGCAGAACGGTGACACCTACACCACCACCGAAAGCCGCTGCAACACGGTCAACGACATCAGCAACAAGGTGGTTGGCTACAACGTGAAGTACCAGCTCAATGGCCAGGTCGGCCAGGTGAAGATGGACCGTGACCCGGGCTCCAAGATCCCGGTGAGCAAGGACGGCCAGCTGGTGCTGACCCAGCAGTAAAGGCGCCTCCGCATGCGTAGCCGCTGCCGAGGGCTGCGCTGGCCCTGGGCCTCGCTGGAGATCTCCAGTGTTCACAAGGGCCAGCGCAGCCTGGCGGCAGCGGCTACAAGGTGTCGGTGATTATTCAGGCAATAAAAAAGCACCCCGAAGGGTGCTTTTTTATTGCCTGGCGAAAAAGCTTAGCGCTTGATCGAAGGCGGCAGGTGCGGCTGGATGGCCGTCAGTACTGCCTTGAAGCACTTGATGTTGCCAGCAACGATGTGGCCCTTCTCGAGGAAGTCGTGACCACCGGTGAAGTCGCTCACCAGGCCGCCAGCTTCCTGGATCAGCAGGGCGCCTGCGGCCATGTCCCACTCGCTCAGGCCCGACTCCCAGAAGGCGTCGAAGCGGCCGGCAGCCACGTAGGCCAGGTCCAGGCTGGCAGCACCGGCGCGGCGGATGCCGGCGGTCTGGCCTACCAGGGCGCGGAACATGCCCAGGTAGTTGTCCAGGTCAGCCATCTGGTTGTCACGGAACGGGAAGCCGGTGCCCAGCAGGGCGCCGTCCAGGCTGGTGCGGCCGCTGACGCGCAGGCGGCGGCCGTTCAGTTGGGCGCCACGGCCACGGCTGGCGGTGAATTCTTCCTGGCGGACCGGGTCCAGCACGACGGCGTGTTCCAGGCGGCCGCGGTATTTGCAGGCAATGCTGACGGCAAAGTGCGGGATGCCGCGCAGGAAGTTGGTGGTGCCGTCCAGTGGGTCGATGATCCACTCGTATTCGGCGCCTTCGCCGCTGCCAGCGTGCAGGCCGGTTTCCTCACCACGGATGGTGTGGGTCGGGTAAGCCTTGCGCAGGGCTTCGATGATTTTTTGCTCGGCCGCACGATCGACTTCAGAGACGTAATCCTTCGCGTCTTTTTCATCAACCTTGATGGTATCCAGGCGCTCGATGGAGCGGAAAATCAATTCACTGGCGCTGCGGGCGGCGCGCAGCGCGATATTCAGCATGGGCTGCATGGACGTTTCACCTAGGTCGTTAAAGAAAGCCGAACATTCTAGCAGAAAAGTACGTTTGCAGAAGAGGGTAGTCAGCATTCGTAGCGTAAGCGGTATCTGTTCGGTAAGATTTCATTTCTTTCCCCCGGTCTGTGAGCGCTCGCCTTGCTGCAAAATATTCGTGTCGTCCTGGTCAACACCAGCCACCCCGGCAACATCGGCGGGGCTGCGCGCGCCATGAAGAACATGGGTCTGTCGCGCCTGGTGCTGGTAGACCCGCTGGATTTCCCGTCCCACGAAGCCAGCGCACGCGCCTCGGGCGCCGATGACGTGCTGGACAACGTCCAGGTGGTCGCCACCCTGGAAGAGGCCCTGGTGGGCACCACCATGGTGCTCGGCACCAGCGCCCGCGAGCGGCGTATTCCCTGGCCGTTGCTGGACCCCCGCGAATGCGGCAGCAAAAGCGTCGAAGAGGCCGCCCAGGTGGGCGGCGAGGTGGCCCTGGTGTTCGGTCGCGAACACGCCGGGCTCACCAATGACGAGCTGCAGCGATGTCATTTCCACGTGCATATCCCGTCGAACCCTGATTTCAGCTCGCTGAACCTGGGTGCGGCGGTGCAGGTCCTGGCCTACGAAGTGCGTATGGCCTGGCTGGCAGCCGAAGGGCAGGCGTCCAAGACCGAAAAGGTCGAAGTGGCGTCGGTCAAGAGCGCAGAGCTCTCGACCAGCGACGAGATGGAGCGTTTCTACGAACACCTGGAGAACACCCTGGTGGAGATCGGCTTCCTCGACCCGCAGAGCCCCCGGCACCTGATGGCGCGTTTGCGCCGCCTGTACGGCCGCAGCTCGGTTGCCAAGGCGGAAATGAACATATTGCGCGGCATTCTCACGGAGACCCAGAAAGTGGCCCGTGGCGAGCCGCATAAGCGGAAGGACTAGTCATGTTCGAGCGTTTGCGTGAAGACATTCAAAGCGTATTCCATCGCGACCCGGCGGCGCGCAATGCCTTCGAGGTGCTGACCAGCTACCCCGGCATGCACGCCATCTGGCTGCACCGTGGCGCGCACAAGCTGTGGAAGGCCGACTTCAAGTGGCTGGCGCGCATGGTCTCCAACTTCGGGCGCTGGATGACCGGCATCGAGATTCACCCGGGCGCACGCATTGGCCGGCGTTTCTTCATTGACCACGGCATGGGCATCGTCATTGGCGAGACCGTCGAGATCGGCGACGACGTCACCCTGTACCAGGGCGTGACCCTGGGCGGCACCAGCTGGAACAAGGGCAAGCGCCACCCCACGCTGGAAGATGGCGTGGTGGTGGGGGCGGGCGCCAAGGTGCTGGGCCCGTTCACCGTGGGTGCCGGTGCCAAGATCGGCTCCAACGCCGTGGTCACCAAGCCGGTGCCTGCCGGCGCCACGGCCGTGGGCATCCCGGGGCGCATCATCGTCAAGGGCGATGACGCCGTGGACGCCAAGCGCAAGGCCATGGCCGAGAAGATCGGCTTCGAGGCCTATGGCGTGACTGCGGACATGCCCGACCCGGTGGCCCGCGCCATCGGCCAGCTGCTGGACCACCTGCACGCCGTCGACGGGCGCCTGGAGGACATGTGCGGGGCGATGACCCGCATGGGCAGTGACTACTGCGCCAAGGACCTGCCCGAGCTGCGCGACGAAGACTTCAAGTGCGTGAAGGGCGAAGTCGACGTCCCTGCCGCCGAAGCTCGCTGAAGCTTGGGGGAGCCTGTGGGAGCTGGCTTGCCAGCGAGCTTTTGGTTGTTGCAAAAAGCTCGCTGGCAAGCCAGCTCCCACGGGAGCGGGCAAATCAGAATTCCCGTGCTATAGTACGCCGCCCGTTTTGCCGCTATTCCCGACTAAAGTGGTAGGTCTTAAAGT
>NZ_JBSKHP010000056.1:0-7177 GCF_057128625.1 Pseudomonas imperatae
GGCGGGGAAGGGGGTGTTGATCAGCGCGGATGAGCAGGGGAAGGCGCAGGGGGAGGTGTTGGAGATGGCGTCAGCCAACGCCGGCCTCAACGATGCCTTGGCGCAGATGACCCAGTGGCAGGGCATCAGCAACGCGCATGGGAGCCGGCAGCCGGCAACCGATGCCCTGAAAAAGCTGCAGGGGGATGCCAAGGGGCTGCATGGCGCCTCGGTCGTGATCAGCGCTCCCATGGGCATTGCCGCCATCACCCCAGCCAGCCTGCTGCTACGCAGCGCCGATGGCCTGTATGTGCAGAGCGACGATGAAATCAACCTGGCGGCGGCTCAGCGGCTATCGGCCCACGCCAACCAGGCCATTTCCTTGCTGGCCCAGGAAGAGGGCATGCGGTTGGTGTCCGGCAAAGGCCCCCTGGAAATCGAATCCCACGATGACCTGCTAAAGCTGGTCGCCCAGCAGGACATCACCGTGCAGTCGGTGCAAGGCCAGGTGGAGTTGACCGCCAAGCACGGCATCACCCTGGGTTGCGGCGGCGCCTTCTTCCGCATCACGGCCACCGGCGAGATCCAGTTGCACGGCCCGAACCTGGTCAGCATTCGCGGCCAGCACCGGTTCAACGGCCCTGCCAGCCAGGCATTCCCCATGCCCGAACTGCCAGGCTCGGTCTGCAAGGCGTGCGCCAAGCGCGCTCGCAGGCTCACCCAATCATTTGTCCTGCGAGAGGTGCAGCCATGAGCGGCAGTCACATCAAACCCTGGGTCACCATGCTGGAAGCATCGTGCCTGGACGTACCCACTCCTTATCTCGACATCATCATCGACCAGGCGGGCAGCGAGGCACCTTTGCTTACGGGCGTCAAAAGCGTCGAGCCGCCGCTGTCATGGCGGTTGCTGTTCGAAGGCCTGCCGGAAGCGGGCGTCAAGGACGTGGGCCCGTTGCTGGTGCGCGTCAACCTGCAACAACCGTTGCAGCGGCAATGGTTGATCGGCTTGGTTCACGAACTGCACACGGCTTCGCAACTGCTGGTACTGGCCAGCCATTGGGAGTTCCCGGAACTGGCCAGCTACCTGACGCTTTGCCTGGAGGCCAGCCATGGTCGCAGCCAGGGGCTGCTGCGCTATTACGACCCACGCGTCTTCCCGCTGCTGTTCAACCACGTCCTGGCACCTGAGCAGCAACTGCAATTTGCACGCCCGGCGGTGTTCTGGAGCTGGATGGATCGCGACGGCCTGCCGCACCACCTTGCCAGTGGCGGCGACCCCGGCGGCACAGTGGCCAACTTCAGCCCCATTCAGCTGAGCCAGGACCAGTTGGCCAGCTTGAGCTGCATCACAGATGCCGCGCAGGCCATGTCGGCACTTGAAACCGTACTGCCAGCGCATTGGAGTCAAGAACAACGGTTCGAGGCGTGTTACGGCGCCTTGGCGCAAGCCACCGCGCAGGGTGTCCTGGCGGCCGCCGACCGCGATGTGTATGCGCACGACATGCTCGTGGGGCACTCCGCAGAGGCAGGTGTGTGCCGCAAGGAGAAGCCCTGATGCCTCAACTTTCCATTGGTAACGTGCTCTTCGCCATGCAGTTCGGTGCGACGGGCGCGTTGTATCCGCCCCAGGCGCCGGTTGATCTGGGCGTTGTCAATGACCCGGTGCGGTCGGCTTCCACGGTGTTCTGCATGGATTGGCATTTTGCGCCGGGCGCAATGTCACGGCGGCAACGCGGTGAATGTCATTTACCTGCCCGACCGCCGTGGCGGCTCGATACAACGACACCCGTCAAGCGTTGCTGCGTTTGCACCGTCTTCGAATACCCCACTAGCACACCGCTTACATTGCCGGAGGTTCAACCATGCCCAACTTAATCCGCAATGCCTGCCTGTTAGTCGCTGCCTTGATGAGTACGAGTACCGTCGCCGGAACGATTGCAGGCATCAATCATACGAGCAACTCCATCAACCGCTTCAGCGTGGATGGCCGTTCCGCGCTCGACATCATCGGGCCTTATCAGGGGGGCGGCGGTGGGTGTTGTTATGTCGCGCCTGGTGAGTGGCGGCCGGGGATGACGGTGCGGGTTGATTGGGAAACGGGGGCAGGTGCAGGCGGTGAGCTTTCTCGTGAGTTTCCGGGTTTTGCAGATGAGAAAAAATACTTGATATGGAGAGCCAAGGTAATGGCCCAAAAACGTAAGCACTCCCAAGTTACTCCAGTTCCCGACTACACCGGCAAAAAGGTGTGCGGCATTACCGTCCACTTCCTGCCCTGCGATGAGCTACAGGTCACCACCTCCTGCTACGCCTACGGCAACCCCAACTACCCCATCAAGACCCCGCTGGAACAGCCGGAGCCACAATCATGTCCGAAGTAAGCCGCTCGCCTGTCTGCTACCCGCCCGAGTTTCCTTTGCAGGGGCGGTTGCCACAAAACTCCGGGCAGGTTCACCAAAACTTCCTGCGCCAGTGCCATCTTGAACGGGACTACCAGGATGCGCTATGCCTGGCGGCGGGGTATCGGGTGACGCCCCCGTGCTGCAGGACCCTGCACATCAGCCTGTTTTTCGATGGTACCGGCAATAACCTCAACAACGATTTTTTCGAATCTTCGCCTGCGCACCCGACCAATATCGCGCGGCTGTTCCGCGCCACCATCGGCGAGGGGCATGCGGGCGGCACGGGGCACCGTGGTGACGACGCCGCGGCGCTCACCGACACCAGCGGCGCGGGCTATGGGCAGTACTTCAAGTACTACATGCCGGGCGTGGGTACGCCGTTTCCGGAGATCGGCGACCTGGACTACAGCGCCGTTGGCCTTGCGACCGGCTGGTTTGGCGAGGAGCGGATCAACTGGGGGTTGATGATGATCATCGACGCCTTGCGCCGCTGCCTGGATCAGCCGCGTCTGGACAACGAAGCCTTGCGCGCCGCAGTCGAGGCCATGGGCACCTTGCCGGGGCTGGAGTACGTACGGGGCAACAGCAACCGCAGGCGCCAGTTTGCCGCGCAACTCAAGGCGCTGGACAAGCCCTTGCGCATCGCCCTGTCGCAACCGCAGCCCGGCGTGTCGAAGTTGTTGGGGCTGAAGCTGTACGTGTATGGCTTTTCCCGCGGTGCGGCCGCAGCGCGGGCGTTTGTCAGCTGGTTGGATCAGCTGCTCGAGCACCGGTCCGTGCTCAAGTGTGACGAGCTGGAGGTGCCCATGACAGTAGAGTACCTGGGGCTGCTGGACACCGTTGCCTCGGTGGGTATTGCCGATCTGGTGCCAGGGGCGCGAGGCCATATGGGCTGGGCCGACGGCAACCAGGAATTGCCGGCGAGCGGGCTGGTGAAGCGTTGCCTGCACCTGGTCGCCAGCCATGAGCAGCGGATCTGCTTTCCGTTGGAGTCCATACGGCGGCGGAGTGGTGAATATCCTGCCAATTGCCAGGAGGTTATTTATCCGGGGGTGCATTCGGATATTGGGGGAGGGTATTCGCCAGGGGATCAGGGGAAGGCAAGTGATGCATCAGACCGTTTGTTGCTCTCACAAATCGCTTTGCACGACTTATATGTCGACGCATTCTCTCATGGCGCGCCGCTGAAGGTTCCAGAAGAAGCTCTCCCTACTGCGGAGCGGGCGGAACGTTGGCGTGTTCTTGACCCAGAAGTGTCCGTTGAATTTGAAACTTCACCACAATTACTCATGCGCTTCAACGCGTGGCGCGAAGTCACGCTAGCTCTTGCATCAATTACTTCTCTACCCAACAGCGACCAGTCAACTCCGTATCAGCCTGTGCCCGCAGAAACAAGCCTCGAACCCGCTATCCGTAACCAGCTCGGCTGGATAAACGCCTGGCGCATCGACCGCTACGGTTTTGCCAGCCTAAAGGAAACCAACTTCTACAAATTAGCCACCGACACGCAGGCACCAAAAGTCCTCCGCGAGGAAGCCAAAGTAATTCACAATAAAAAACAGGCAAAGATCAACGATGAGCGCAACGCTCAAATCGCAAAGGAAAAAGACGGCCGCGTCCCCAAGGTACCGCTCAAACCCGGCCTGCCGGACTTCGACCCCGACATGGCGCAAACCCAGTTGCGCGAGGCGGCCGAAGAGTTTGCCAACGCCTACCGCAACCCCGAGCAACTATTGTCGTCCCTGAGCCGGCTGGTACCCAGCAGCGGGGCGCCGAAGTTCGTCATCAACATCATCACCGCCGATGCGCGGGCTGAGGGCCGGGAGCTCAAGGCGGTGGCGCAGGGCAGGGTAGGCAAGCTGTTCCCGCCATTTGCCGGCTACCGCAACCATGTCGATGAACGCACCCGTGGCCAAGTCGACGAGTTTCGCAACAGGCACTCGCCGGAGGGGCTGCTACGCGAGTTGTTCGACGAACAGGTCCACGACTCCAGGGCCTGGTTTCTGTATGACCAGGGTCGGGAACCGCTAGGCAGTTACTTCCGAGAGCGAATGGTGTTCTTCGGGGACGCCAGTCGCCGCGAAGTGGCCATTCATGGGGAGATCGAAAATACACGCCCGGCGGGTGTGGAAATGAGTGCGGAGCGCCTGGCGCAGGTTCAGCAATCCATCAATGCCCGATGGGCTGCGTATTACGACCAACTGCAGGAGGTTTCCGATGATCTGGCGTGAAGGGATGCATCGACGCTGTGCTGCAATCGGGCGAGAAAGGCGGGAATTGTCCGACGTTCTATACAGTCTTTGCTTGCTCCTTGGCCTCGCTATATCAGCCGAAACCGCCGAGGGCAGCTCCATTGAGGCTGTTAACCACACGCCTATGTCCATTAGCCGATTTAGCGTGGATGGGCGTTCGGGCCTCGACATCATTGGGCCTTATCAGCGTGGAGGAGGGGGGTGTTGTTACATCGCGCCAGCTGAGTGGCAGCCAGGGATGACGGTGCGGATCGATTGGGAAACGGGGGTTGGTGTGGGAAGTGAACTTTCCCGTGAGTTTCCCGGCTTCGGAGACTGGCCGAAATACCTTATATGGCGGGATAAGGTTACGGCGCAAAAGCGCAGGCATTCCAAAGTGGCCCCCATCCCCGACTACACCAACCAGAAAACCTGCGGCATCACCGTCCACTTCCTGCCCTGCGACGAGCTCCAGGTCACCACCTCCTGCTACGCCTACGGCAACCCCAACTACCCCATCAAGACACCGCTGAAATTGCCGGAGCCACAATCATGCCCGCAATAACTCACGTTCCATCTCGCGAGGTACAACCATGAAACCCGTTATTCGCCAAGGCGACACCTTGCAGGAACATGGTGGGCAAGTGCTGGAGGGGCATTATCTGTGCGACGACCAGCCAATTGCCTGCGAAGGCGATGCCGTGTGGTGTAACCGTCACGGCGCCACCACCATTGCCGAAGGCAGCGCGTTGATGCACATGAACGATAGGCCGGTGGCCTTGGACGGGCATGCCTGTGCCTGTGGTTGCACGCTCGTGAGTTCCATGCCCGATACCCAGGTGGGCTCATGAAGCGTGCACCGCAGTTTCGTGCGTACCCCTTGACCGACCCGCCGGTGTACGGGCGTTGGCTAACGGCAGGTGCTGCCCTGCTTGCGCTGGTGAGCAGCGCTTGTGTGCTGCTGGCGCCGAGGGTCGACGGGCGCCAAGCCGTGTTGGTGGTGGTCCTGACGGTGGCGTCATGGCTGGTGTTGTTGCTGGTGCGTGTGTTGCGCCAGCGGTTCAACATCCACAACGCTGAATATTACGACCAGGCAGTGCACGAGGTGCAGCAGCATTGGTGGCGCCGACACCGTCAGCAAGTCGGGCTGCTGGACGCGGTGCTGCTGGGTGCGCAATGCGTGGCACCCCACGACCGTAGTCGTTTGTTCGACCCCCAGAGTCCTTTGCCGGAACTTAAGTCGGTGGGCGATGGCAAGGCGCTGCGCGTTGCCCAGGTGGGTGGCCCTGATGGGCTGGAACGCGAGCAACAACTTGCCGTCCTGCTCGCGCTGCAGTGGCAGTTGCAGGCCCCCGATCTGGTCGCCTGCGAGGTCCAGCAGTGTTATTGGCTGGGTTCCTCGCAGGCTTGGCAGGCCTTTGTCGAACAGATGGCCGTCAGTAAGCCCCAGGTACGCCTGCCGGCACAACCGGTGGCGTGGGAGGGCATTCGCAGCCTCGATGCCATCATCGATCACCTGCACGACGGCCCGGAGCACGCCCGTGTTATCTGCGCTGGCTGCGAGTCTTCCGTTCCCTCCATCCATACAAGCCTGCCGGCAGGCGAGGCTGCATTTCTGTGGCTACTGGCCCCCAAAGCATCCATCTCGCTTTGCCGGGGCGAGTGGTTCACGGCCGGCGCCGAACCACTCAAGGCCGTCGCTGAACGTGCGTTGCAACAGTCCGGCCTGCAGTCGTCCCCCCCAGCATGGGTGTCGGTCCTTGCCGCTGAAACGTTGGCTGTGCAAAAGCCCGGTTGGGGGGGCAGTAGCCACAGCCTGGCGGCAAGATTTGGTGCGCTTCCTGCCTTGGGCGCCGTGGTTGCGCCGACGCTGGCTGCATGGCACGTCGCTGCGCAGGGTGAGCCCTGCGGGTGGCTGGCGGATGACCCTCTTTACACCTTGGCCCTTGGAGTAGTCACAACCAATGACTGAAAACAATAACAAGCCGACTAAGTCCCTGTGGTACACCGTGCTGATGCTGGCGTTGCTGTCCGCATTACTGGTTGCCGGAGGCGTTGTCACCTGGTTGATGTTGGCAGAACCGCCGACGTTTTCCCCGGCGGTGCTGCAAGCACTGTCGATGAAGCTGCTGACCTGTTGGGGGTTGTTGTTCAGCGTGGCACTCCTGATCTGGCTGTTACTGCGCAGCGGCATGCGTCAGATGGTAATTCAACCGTTTGACGCGCTGATGCCGAAGGAGCCGCTGATCCCGGCACGCCAGCCTAGCCCGGAACTGGTCGACTACCTACGCACCCACTACGGCCTCCTCTGGCGCCACAAGGCCCGCCTGATCCTGGTCGTCGGCGAACCCGAGCAGATCGAAGCCATCGCCCCCGGCCTCACCACCCAGCACTGGCTGGAAGGCCACGGCACGGTGCTGATCTGCGGTGGTAGCCTGATCGGCACCCAGCCTGACGAGCAGATCAAGCTGCTGAAAACGCTGCACGCCCGCCCCCTCGACGCCATCCTCTGGACCCTCACCACCCCCCAAAGCCACGACCCCAAAGCCATGGCCGCCGGCAGCCG
>NZ_JBSKHP010000057.1:0-6687 GCF_057128625.1 Pseudomonas imperatae
CGGCTGCCGGCGGCCATGGCTTTGGGGTCGTGGCTTTGGGGGGTGGTGAGGGTCCAGAGGATGGCGTCGAGGGGGCGCCAGCGGCACAGGCGCTGGAGCGTTTCAAGGCTATCGTTGGTCAGCGCTTCCTGGCCGCTGCCGCCCCACAGCAAGACCGTGCCGTCACCCTCCAACCACCGCTGTTCCGTGAGCCCAGGTGCAATCGCGTCGACCTGCTCAGCCTCTCCCACCACCCACAACAGCCGCACTTTACGGCGCCAGAACAGGCCGTAGTGGTCACGCAGGTGGTTGCGCAGGATGGCCGCGCGCTGCACAACCTCCGCGCCCGGCTCAGGCGACACTACAGGCCGGGGCTGTGCGGAATCGTTCCCCGTATCGGCAGCGCGGCCAATTTGCCGCCCCAGCCAGGTAAACGCGCCGAGCACCAACACGATCAACCCGGTGATCACGGGCACCACCTTCAGCGCCTGTGCCTGCCGGTCACCATCGTCACGCAGCCCCAGCCATTGCGGGTAATACCACAGCATCACGGACAGCAGTGCCCCTGCCAGCAACAGCACGCCAGCAAGGCCTCCTGCTTGTACAACGCGTCGAATCTGCATTCTGTATCCTTACGTCAACAGCGGCGGCGCAGGCATCAACACCGTGCACCAAAGCCCCGTCTTGACGGAGCTGTTGCCACTGAAAATGAATTGCGGGCAGCGCCGCGCTTGATTGCTTTTGC
Source organism: Pseudomonas imperatae (assembly GCF_057128625.1). Classification (NCBI taxonomy): domain Bacteria; kingdom Pseudomonadati; phylum Pseudomonadota; class Gammaproteobacteria; order Pseudomonadales; family Pseudomonadaceae; genus Pseudomonas; species Pseudomonas imperatae. Next base: position 725 of record NZ_JBSKHP010000057.1, read on the forward strand.
TGCCGTTGGTTGAGATGCGCTCGTCCAACCGACGGTCCACCGCCGCCAAGCCATCGCTTTTCGACCACTGCCCCAGGCGCGGCTCGCCTGGCCGAATAGCCAAGGGGACAAGTTGGTCCAGTCTCACCGGCATGGTCAGCTGGCAGTCACGGCGGGCATTGAGGACACCAGCGTGCAGCCGCATGCACAGGCGTGCCCGTGGAAAGCAACAGGAACCCCGTGGTCGCAAAAATGCGGATGGGCCTCGGCAATGACGGTGCGACCATGACCGGGGATGGGGCAATCCACGGCATCGCCCTGGCGGGCGACGCCGATACCGTCGAATATCATGGAGGAAGAGCCGGTAATTACGGTGCCACCACCGGAGGTTTTATCGCCTATACGGATAATGTTTTTCATTGAAAAGTCCTATAGTTAAATCAATTATTCAATCGCGGATTTGGCGTGCTTATCGAGTCACGTTTATTCATCCAATTAGCCCCCACTCAACCGCCTCTTCGCGAAAGGTAGTCTTGTCACGCAGCGGCCACGGGCGCAGGTGGTAGCGCTCCACCGTTTGCAGCGGAAAAATATCGCCTTTATTGAAGTAGCGAATCACCTCTTTCGGCCTGACGTTGCGCAGCGACGGCCAAATGACTTTCCAGTGTCCGGCCTGTGGGCAGGCTTCGCCGGGGTAGCAGATTTGCTGCGGGAAGTTGGCCTGGGTGAAGTCGGGTGAACTGGGGAGTGGCTTACCGGTGGCCGGATCGAGCTTTTTGGCGTTGGCCAGGCGCAGGATCAGTTCATCGCTAGGCTTGGGTGGCGGGATGTTGGCCTTGCGTTCCTTGACCCACTGAAGTTTGCCATCCCACTCGGGGAGTTCTGCGGGCGGCAGGGGGACGATTTCGTTGACATCAGGGACTGTGGGATGGGCATAGGAGAAGCCACTGAGGCGCGCGCCTATTTCTTCATAACGCTTGGCCCGCTCCACGTCTTTCTCAAGGCCTAGATAATAAAGCTTATCCTCCGGAGGGGGACCTTTGAACCCTTCCTCCAAAAATGACGCCGCAGTAGGACTCCCTGCGGCCACACCCAATTGAAATATTTCAAGGGCCTTATCGTAATGCCCATTTGTAGCAAAATTAATTGCCAAACCTACGGCGGCCTCGCCGTTACCTTGCTCCGCCGCGCAGCGACGCAGTTGCCGGGCAATCTCCGGAGCAATATCAATGGGCGCGAGCAGGTCCGCTAAATACTGCTGAGCATGGGCGCTGCCCTTATCCGCGGCCTTGCGATAATAGCGTAACGCCATTTCAGGGTCTTCCCTGAGCCCGAACGCACCATGCTTGACGAAGCGTGCTACAAAATAGTAACCCGTCGCAACATCTGCATCGATAAGCTCCTGACTGAACCGCTGGTACTCTTCACCTTTTAACTTGAATTGACGACGCATGGCGCCATTTTGCAAATTAATCTTGGCCTTATAATGACCGCTTTCTGCGGCAATCCGATAAAGGCGCTCGATCTCCACATTCTTTTCGGGCTCTCGTTTTAGCTCGTTGTTTTTCTGCAGCCAACGCGCATATTTAAAAACCAGATCAGCCTCATCGGATGATGCAGGGATAACTTCATGCGCGCAGTTAAACCTCAACCCAGCCTGCAACTCAGCAATCGGATTCAGAGGCACATCCTCAACATCATAACCCAACGAATTATGATTACAGGCCGCCAACCCCAAAAACGGAAAAATAAATAACTTTCGCGTCGCTAACCTGGCCGCGCGGGCCCTCTCTGGCAGGCATTGCCAGGTGCTCACGACAAACGTTGAGGAACTACTGCTCATCCAATTAGCCCCCACTCAACCGCCTCTTCGCGAAAGGTAGTCTTGTCACGCAGCGGCCACGGGCGCAGGTGGTAACGCTCCACCGTTTGCAGCGGAAAAATATCGCCTTCATCGAAGTAACGGATCACCTCTTTCGGCCTGATGTTGCGCAGCGACGGCCAAATGACTTTCCAGTGTCCTGCCTGTGGGCAGGTTTCGCCGGGGTAGCAGATTTGCTGCGGGAAGTTGGCCTGGGTGAAGTCGGGTGAACTGGGGAGTGGCTTGCCGGTGGCCGGGTCAAGCTTTTTGGCGTTGGCCAAGCGCAGGATCAGTTCATCGCTGGGCTTGGGTGGCGGGATGTTGGCCTTGCGTTCTTTGACCCATTGAAGTTTGCCATCCCACTCGGGGAGTTCCGCGGGCGGTAGGGGCACGATTTCATTGACATCAGGGACGGTGGGATGGGCATAGGAGAAGCCACTGAGGCGCGCGCCTATTTCTTTGTAACGCTTGGCCCGCTCCAAGTCCTTCTCAAGGCCTAAATAATAAAGCTTGTCCTCGGGAGGGGGGCCGTTAAACGCCCCCGCCAAAAATGACGCCGCATTCGGACTCCCTGCAGCCACACCCAATTGAAATACTTCAACAGCCTTCTCGTAATGGCCATTTATAGCAAAATTAATTGCCAGATCCACCGCTGCATCACCGTTCCCTTGCTCCGCAGCGCAGCGGCGCAGTTGCCGGGCAACCTCCGGGGCAATATCAATGGGCGCGAGCAGGTCCGCTATATATTGCTGGGCCTGGGCGCTGCCCTTATCCGCGGCCTTGCGGTAATAGCGTAGTGCCATTTCAGGGTCTTCCCTGAGCCCGAACGCACCATGTTTGACGAAGCGCGCGACAAAATAGTAGCCCGTCGCAACATCTGCATTGATAAGTTCCTGACTAAAACGCTCATACTCTTCACCTTTCAACTTGAATTGACGGCGCATAGCGCCGTTCTGCAAATTAATCTTGGCCTTATAATGACCGCTCTCTGCTGCAATCCGATAAAGGCGCTCGATCTCCACATTCTTTTCGGGCTCTCGTTTTAGCTCGTTATTTTTCTGCAGCCAACGCGCATATTTAAAAACCAGATCTGCCTCATCGGAGGATGCAGGAATAGCTTCATGAACGCAATTAAACTTCAACCCAGCCTTTAACTCAGCAATTGGACTCATAGGAACATCCTCCACGTTATAATTCAACGAATTATGATTACAGGCTGCCAAACCAAAAAACGGAAGCATCAATAATTTACGCATCAGTCAAGATCCACAAGCGTTTCTTTATCATAAAAAAACTCCACCAACGGCGCATACGGCGCCTTACCCGCGAGCCTTAACGCTTTATTTTCTTTAATCACATCTCCCCAACTACTGAAAGCTTCGCCCGCATCATCCTGAGCCCCACGCATCCCAGTATGCATCCCCCACAACCTTCGCCTCAGCGCCTTAGTCACACTTACCCACTCATGGGCAATATTCAATTCACTATCCACTTGCATGCTTCGAGTATTGACATTCGCCGAACCATGCGTCGTAAAAGCGTCATCAACAATCATCAACTTGGAATGGATATACACCGGCATCCACTCCGTGCCGTCCGGGGTGTCAGGCGCGACCAGCGAACACACGTGAACTTTCAGGCCAGGAATGTCCTCGATTTCCAGCTTGTGGTCTTTTATTGCCTCGACCTGTTTGTCCAGCGAGGCCTGCCATTCCTTGAGTTCGCGTTGGCCAAGCGAGTCGCGCAGGTCCGGCCTTGGCTTGGGTGGCGCGTTGTCCCGCGCTGCCTTGATGCGCCGCAGTTGGGTGACCTTGGGAATGGTATCTGCGCGCCCCAGGCATTCGAGCATCCGCTGCGTATTCAACGCACCCGGCCCTATGCCCTCTTCACTGGCGTTGGTGACAACGAAAAGGTGAACAACCCCGTGTTCATCCGGATTGCGCCCATCCCTCACCTGGTTGGCCGCTGCGGCCTTGATCACCTCTGCCAACGGCGGCCAGCGGAAGTACTGGTTTTCGATGTAGATAAACTGCGCGGCGTTGTTGGCGGCCTGCAGGTAGGCTTCCTGAATTTCCTTGCGGCTTTCCGTGTCGGGGTTCGCGGGGTCTCTCTGGGGCTGGGTCACCAGCATCTGGGCCATTTGCCGGGTAACGCCATGCCGATACCTGAGTGTCGGTTTTATCTGCGCCGCATTCCGGGCGACGAGCAGGTCTTCGCCGGTTTCCTTGAACCAGGCCGTGGCGAAGTTATGGTGCAGGTCGGCCAATACCGGGCCGCTGATTCGGCTGGAAATGTCTTGCCTAGGGGTATTTCCCCGCGCGCCACGATTCGGCGCAGGTTTGGTTGCCGGGGTACGGTTGAGCCCGGAGTGCTTTTCGGTGTCCCAGTACTCGTCGAGCATGTTGTGGCCCATGACGAACCCGACCGCGACTTCCGGTTCCTCGAAATCAACGATGACGCTTTTTTGATGGTGGCTCGGCGCTGCCGCATGCGCGAGCCGAGTGCCTTTGCTGATATCAGCATCCAGGCTGTTGTTTTTGACATCCGCGAAGATTTCCCGCCGCTCCCGCAGGCTGAAACCGCGGCTGACCAACACCGGAACACCCCGCGCAACTTCGTGTATCGCGCGGCCATCGGCGACTGCATAAGCATCGAACCAGGCCCGGTCTTCTGCATACTGTGCAGGCGTGGAACTTTGCATGGCGTGGCTGCCAACCCTGAACTTGCCCTTGCCGGGCAAGTTGGCCTCGCCCCCAACGCCTGCCAGGTTGAGCGGCATTTCCCAGGCCAGTACCCGTACCCGTACACCCTGCGCCGCTTTCGTCTTCAGCAATTCACCGATGCTGGGCGCCTGGCCATCCCTGATGAAATACATGGAGGGCTGGAAACCCCAGCAAATGATGTCAATGCTCTGGACAGCCTCGGCAATGGCCAAGTGAACAGCGCCAAACGCCTCCTCACCATTGACCAAGGGCTCGAACGTGGCCCTGGCAGGGTTGTATTCGGTGCTCTTGATGTACCAACCTGGCGTGCAGGTCGCGGTGTTCGTGTGTTCGAACGCGACCGGCACGATAACTTCCGGATGTTTCATGGTTTAGTTCCTTCTTCAAGGTCAGGGGCATCCATAATCGAGGCGTACTCCGAACGATGCTCCGTATGCGGCGCGGCCTTGGCCGTGTGGTTGTGAACACCCCGATTGGCAATGTGCGCCTGCTCGGGGTTGCGGTATTGCGCGGGGATGGGGATCCCGAAGCTCCAGCCGGAGGTCGTTTCAATCCGGTAGTCGCGGGTAACCACCTGGTGATCAACTTGAATCTGCCCGGACTTGTCCAGAATGCCTCGCTGAAGCTCAATGCCATCCGCGTAGAGGGTGTAGGGCATGCCGACATACCCTTGGCCGCCAGCACCGCCAGAGTTGGCGGCGATCGGCAGCTGAAGACTCAACCGCTCCTTGGAAAGCCCCACCGGATACTCCGGATGCGCCGCCTTCATGCTCGCCGCCCCGCTGTAATTGAAATGCGCCGACTTGACGAAACAGTCCCCCTCCGTGCCTGCCTCAATGCGCGACGGGTCCAGGGTGATGTAACTACCCCCGGCGTTCAGGGTGATTTTCTTTTTCGCGGTGATATGGATCTCGTCTTCGGTGCTGGTGATGTCCAGGCCATGGCGGGCCATGAGTTCCAGCCGGTCGTTCTGGGCCTGGACGCTGACCGGGCCCTGGTTGGCGATCAGCTTGACGCCGACTTTGCGCACGAACACGCTAAGGCCCTGCCCTACCCCCATGAACAGGCGCTTGACCACGCTGATATCGGCGTTGGCGCCGGCGTTGGCCATCAGGTTGGCGTGCGCGGCCAGTTGCAGGTGTTTGCCGCTGGTCAGGGCAATACCCTTGGGCGCACTGACCAGTACGGTGGCCGCCTTGAGTTGCTCCAGTTCGTCGCGCAGCAAGTTGAGTTGCGCCTGCAGATCGGCTGGGGTTGCGTTGGCAGCTTCGGCATCGCTGGAGAGCGATTGCAATTGCTCACCAGCTTGTTGCAGCCGACCGATGGCTGACGCCATCTCCAACACCTCCCCCTGCGCCTTCCCCTGCTCATCCGCGCTGATCAACACCCCCTTCCCCGCC
>NZ_JBSKHP010000058.1:0-4676 GCF_057128625.1 Pseudomonas imperatae
CAGTTCAACGACGGCTTGGCGCCTGCCGTTGCCGAGGAAAAACTTAACGCAGTGTCCGGGATCAGTTGACCACTACAGAGTATGCACAAGGCCCTCTGCTGAGCGAGCTGGAAGAGATCCTTCCGACCGAATTCGCCGGTCGCATCAAGCGTCTGGGCATCGTGAACGCAATGGACGATGAAAACTTCGCCGCTGCCGTGAAAGCCACTGGCCGCAAAAAACTCATCCTCGCTGGCGTGACCAACGACGTCTGCACGGTATACCCGGCACTGTCGCTCGTACGCGATGGTTACGAAGTCCAAGTCGTGGCTGACGGTGGTGCTTCGCCTACCAAAATGGCTGACGACATCGCCTTGCGTCGCATGGATAAAGCCGGTGTGACCCTCACCACCACCAATCAGTTGATCGCCGAACTGGCAGGCAGTTGGGCCACCCCAGAGGGCGGTCAATTGGTTCAGGTGCTGATGGAAGCATTTGGCGACTGACTCCTTGCTCTAAGCCAGAGGAGCTGGAATATCGCTCCTCTGGCCCCTTGGCAATAGAAGCGACGAATGAGTCGCCTTTTTTGCAATGCCGTCGACGTGACGTCATCTGCCTTCATGGTTGTCCTCATCACCGGATCTTGAATCAATGGCTTCAGACGAAGAGATCACCATCATCGGCGGTTCGCTCGCCGGACTCACCCTAGCACTCGCATGCGCATCATCAGGTTTGAGAGTTCGTGTACTTGAGCAGTCCGAAGGACACGCGTCAGGCGGCGACAGTCTAACCGTCGATCTGGCCCTCCTGGCCGCCACAACCGGGCACAATCCCCGTGTGTCACCTGCGCTCCCCGTCGTCCCAGCCTACAGAGATCTCACTACTTGGCCAGCGCTCTATGGCTGGTTACGAGACCGCGTGAACGAGGCTCCCGGCATAGTGCTTGAAGGCGGCAGACGAGTGTCTTCTGTTTCTGACCTAGGCGACTCAGTTCAAATCACCTTCGCAGATGGCCATCAGCAAACGGCGCCAGTGGTTACTGGGGCGGATGGCTATCGTAGCGTTGTTCGACAAGCGATAGCGCCTGAGGCGCCGTTTGCGAAATACGCAGGCTATCTCGTTTGGCGTGGGCTTGTTGACGAGCAAGCGCTGCAAAACCCGGTGTCCTGGCCCTCGGATGGTGGCCTTTGGATTGAGTTCGTAGGCGGTTACAGACTTGTTGCAGCAACGCTGCCAGGTCGTGACGGATCTGTTCAGCCTGGGCAGCGACAAATCACATTTGCCTGGTTTGACGCCCATCAAGATGAGCTGCTGCGTCGTACTGGCTGTTTGACCGCAGAAGGGCATACTGTCGGAACTCTCGCCCGAGGCATGATCGATGACAGCGTCAGGTCAGCACTAGCGAAGCGTGCCCATACCATATGGCCGGAAAGATGGCGGGAAGCAGTGCTGGCAGGTATCCGCTCTCCAAACACGCTTAGCGGCTCTCCCATCGCTGAATACCTTCCGCAACGGCTTGCCCGAGGCAACATGGCGATCATTGGTGATGCTGCGCACGTCATCACGCCTATGACCGGCAGAGGGCTTTTGACTGGCATGGAGGACGCTTCGACCGTGGCGCATCTGCTGGCGAGGCGAAGCCCCGGAGAAACATTTGCTACTGTGCTAGCGCGTTATGAGCAGGCTCGACTGCCATTCATCCGGGGCCTAGTGAAGCACTCAATGAATATAAGCAGTGAGTATCTGAAACTCGCCCGAGCATGAAGAGAAGCGGGCAGATGGTTTAACTGTCAGGGTCCGCTTTGGGTCGAAAGCAACCATTGGAGAATGGCCGCCTTCTGCCCAAAAATGGCCAGCAGCCACGGATGCTGGGCCCATGACTCCGGTTGATCCCCAATGCTATTTCTTTTTACGCAGCCCCACCGCGACTCCCATCAATGCCAGCGCGCCTCCTACAGCATGATAGCTATGCAGCCGCTCCCCCAACACCGCGCACGCCAAGGTATGCAAGCAGCTAGGAAAAAGACAGTCCTCGCAGCGTAGGTGGGCCTCATCAGCAAGATGCAGGTTCAAATGCCCATTTCGATGGTTTCCGGATCCGGCCCCAAGCGGCCGGCTTGCTTGAGTTGGGCAATCGCTTCAACCTCCCGACGGCTGAGCTGAAAGTCGAATATGTCGATATTGGCCGCAATTCGTTCGGGATTGGACGAGCGAGGTATCACCACATAGCCATTCTGAAGGTGCCAGCGAAGGATGACCTGGGCAGGGGTTTTGCTGTGGCGCTGAGCGATTTCAGCGAACAGTGGCAGTTTCAGTACCTCACCGCCCTGCCCCAGCGGGCTCCAAGACGAGACAACGATGCCTTGCTCACGGCACCGATGGCTCAGTTCGGCTTGGTTGAAATCGGGACGGACTTCGATCTGGTTGATTGAAGGAATCACGCCTGTGTCATCAATGATATGCGCCAGATGCTCGCTATTGAAATTGGACACTCCGATTGAGCGGACCCGACCTTCCTTTCGCAGGCGCACAAAGGCCTTCCAAGTGTCACGATAGGCTCCCTTTTTCGGGATGGCCCAATGGATCAAGTACAGGTCCAACGTTTCAAGGCCCAGACGCTGCATGCTGGCGTCGAACGCTCGCAAGGTGCTGTCGAACCCTTGATCGGCATTCCATAGCTTTGTCGTGATGAAGATTTGGTCGCGGCCCAGATCGCTTTCCATAACCGCTCGGCCAACTCCGGCTTCGTTACCGTAACTCATCGCCGTATCAATATGTCGGTAACCGGATTCCAAGGCAATCCTGGAAGACGCATAAGCCTGCGCGTCGTCCAGTTTCCACACGCCGAAGCCCAGTTGCGGAATCTCTACGCCATCATTGAGGGTAATCCGTGGAGCGGATGCCATGGCTATCTCCTGATAAAGATTGAGGGGGACATCAGTAAGGTGGCTGAATTGAGTATCTCCCGGTTTCAATACTGTGATACAGATGCAATAATTTTAGCCATTCAAAACCGTGAGGTTCGCAATAATGGACAAGTTGAATGCCATGGCTATGTTCGTTCGCGTGGTTGACTGTGGCAGCTTCACTGCTGCGGCATTGGCGAGCAACGTCAGCCCGACCATGGTTGCCAAGCACATTCGTGCCAGCGAGGCACGCTTAGGGGCGCGCTTGCTCCACCGGACGACCCGTCGACAGCACCTCACTGAGGTAGGCCAACTCTTCTATGAGCGCTGCAAAAAAGTACTGGCCGAAGTCGAGCTTGCCGAGGCAAGCGCCTCGGAACTCCAGGAGACACCACGTGGTGCAGTCAGGCTGGTAGCACCGGTCACATTCGGTAGCCAGGTGCTGGTACCAGCTCTGACTCGTTATTTGGAGCAGCATCCGGAGGTGGATGTAGAACTCACGCTCGATAATCGAGCGCCTGACTTCCATGCCGACAATATCGAACTGGGCATATTGATTGGTGACGTGAAGGACATGGGCCTGGTTGCGCGGCCACTCAGGCCCTACCGCAGGATTCTGGCGGCGTCTCCAAAGTATTTAGCCACACACGGCACGCCCTCCCACCCTGAAGAATTGGAACGGCACAGTTGTTTGGGGCTATCGTACTGGCGACGACATGATCGGTGGAACCTGGTCTGCGAGAATGATGAAACATGCGCAGTGATGGTGAAGGGAAGATTCTCATCAAACCAGGGAAGTGCGTTACGCATGGCAGCACTGTGTGGAATCGGCATCGTATTGCAGCAAGAGGATCTGTTATCAGACGATATTGCAGCGGGGCGCCTGGAGCGGGTCCTGGCAGATTGGTCTTATAAGTCGACTCCAATGCATTTGCTCTACCGACAAGACACCACTCCGACTGCCAAGCTGAGAAGTGTGATCGATTTTCTCATGAGGGAGTTTGCAACTTGAGTTCTGGGGCGGTAGAGCATCGCATTATATGAAAGCCTAGCCTCCACTAGCGGCGAAAGCACGTCAGGGTGGATAACCGCTAAAGTTTTTCCTGCTCCTCGAAAACCTCTGAAACAACCCCCATAGCGTTGTTAACATTTGCCCCACCCGCATAGAACATGGTTTGTAGAACCGCTTCGACAATCTGCTCCTGGGTTGCGCCGGCCTCCAGTGCTGCCTGCGTATGTGCCCGGACCTGCGGCAGTGCGGATCCCATCGTCACGCAACTGGCGATGATAATTAATTCACGCGTTGCCAAGTCCAAACCCGGTCGATCCAAAATTCCAGCAAATGCCCAGCTCATCGTCATAGTGATCAAATCAGGGCAGATGTCCTCCCGCGACTGGGCCAACTGTTGCCCGCTATGGTTACCGTGCAACCTAGAGAAAAGCTGTAGCCCGCGTGTAAAATCCGGGCCTCTCGCCAACTGCTGTTTGCTCATATGCATTTACTCCTCTGGTACCGGTTATCCGACAGTGGGTCATTCTGCGAGGCATGAAGGCTGCGAAACAGCAGCTTCAGGTGTTTTCATTCCATACCCTGAGGTCCTGAATGAAAGAGAGTGGATAATTGCTCGTGACGGTCAGATGCGGTCGGACACTGGGTGGAAGCCCTGGGCCTTCTCTCATGCTTCACGTATTTGGCTGCCCTTCACAAAGGGCAGCTTTCGGCCCAGAGTGTGTAAAAACACTTTCAAGTTGCTGGTGAGTTAGCCCATGGCTTCTGGTCGTTGCGATATT
>NZ_JBSKHP010000059.1:0-2946 GCF_057128625.1 Pseudomonas imperatae
AGTATAACCAGATTGCTTGGGGTTATATGGTCAAGTGAAGAAGCGCATACGGTGGATGCCTTGGCAGTCAGAGGCGATGAAAGACGTGGTAGCCTGCGAAAAGCTTCGGGGAGTCGGCAAACAGACTGTGATCCGGAGATGTCTGAATGGGGGAACCCAGCCATCATAAGATGGTTATCTTGTACTGAATACATAGGTGCAAGAGGCGAACCAGGGGAACTGAAACATCTAAGTACCCTGAGGAAAAGAAATCAACCGAGATTCCCTTAGTAGTGGCGAGCGAACGGGGACCAGCCCTTAAGTGGCTTTGAGATTAGCGGAACGCTCTGGAAAGTGCGGCCATAGTGGGTGATAGCCCTGTACGCGAAAATCTCTTAGTCATGAAATCGAGTAGGACGGAGCACGAGAAACTTTGTCTGAATATGGGGGGACCATCCTCCAAGGCTAAATACTACTGACTGACCGATAGTGAACTAGTACCGTGAGGGAAAGGCGAAAAGAACCCCGGAGAGGGGAGTGAAATAGATCCTGAAACCGTATGCGTACAAGCAGTGGGAGCAGACTTTGTTCTGTGACTGCGTACCTTTTGTATAATGGGTCAGCGACTTATATTCAGTGGCGAGCTTAACCGAATAGGGGAGGCGTAGCGAAAGCGAGTCTTAATAGGGCGTTTAGTCGCTGGGTATAGACCCGAAACCGGGCGATCTATCCATGGGCAGGTTGAAGGTTAGGTAACACTGACTGGAGGACCGAACCGACTACCGTTGAAAAGTTAGCGGATGACCTGTGGATCGGAGTGAAAGGCTAATCAAGCTCGGAGATAGCTGGTTCTCCTCGAAAGCTATTTAGGTAGCGCCTCATGTATCACTGTAGGGGGTAGAGCACTGTTTCGGCTAGGGGGTCATCCCGACTTACCAAACCGATGCAAACTCCGAATACCTACAAGTGCCGAGCATGGGAGACACACGGCGGGTGCTAACGTCCGTCGTGAAAAGGGAAACAACCCAGACCGTCAGCTAAGGTCCCAAAGTCATGGTTAAGTGGGAAACGATGTGGGAAGGCTTAGACAGCTAGGAGGTTGGCTTAGAAGCAGCCACCCTTTAAAGAAAGCGTAATAGCTCACTAGTCGAGTCGGCCTGCGCGGAAGATGTAACGGGGCTCAAACCATGCACCGAAGCTACGGGTATCACCTTTGGGTGATGCGGTAGAGGAGCGTTCTGTAAGCCTGTGAAGGTGAGTTGAGAAGCTTGCTGGAGGTATCAGAAGTGCGAATGCTGACATGAGTAACGACAATGGGTGTGAAAAACACCCACGCCGAAAGACCAAGGTTTCCTGCGCAACGTTAATCGACGCAGGGTTAGTCGGTCCCTAAGGCGAGGCTGAAAAGCGTAGTCGATGGAAAACAGGTTAATATTCCTGTACTTCCGGTTATTGCGATGGAGGGACGGAGAAGGCTAGGCCAGCTTGGCGTTGGTTGTCCAAGTTTAAGGTGGTAGGCTGGGATCTTAGGTAAATCCGGGATTCTAAGGCCGAGAGCTGATGACGAGTTGCCTTTAGGCGACGAAGTGGTTGATGCCATGCTTCCAAGAAAAGCTTCTAAGCTTCAGATAACCGGGAACCGTACCCCAAACCGACACAGGTGGTTGGGTAGAGAATACCAAGGCGCTTGAGAGAACTCGGGTGAAGGAACTAGGCAAAATGGCACCGTAACTTCGGGAGAAGGTGCGCCGGTGAGGGTGAAGGACTTGCTCCGTAAGCCCATGCCGGTCGAAGATACCAGGCCGCTGCGACTGTTTATTAAAAACACAGCACTCTGCAAACACGAAAGTGGACGTATAGGGTGTGACGCCTGCCCGGTGCCGGAAGGTTAATTGATGGGGTTAGCTAACGCGAAGCTCTTGATCGAAGCCCCGGTAAACGGCGGCCGTAACTATAACGGTCCTAAGGTAGCGAAATTCCTTGTCGGGTAAGTTCCGACCTGCACGAATGGCGTAACGATGGCGGCGCTGTCTCCACCCGAGACTCAGTGAAATTGAAATCGCTGTGAAGATGCAGTGTATCCGCGGCTAGACGGAAAGACCCCGTGAACCTTTACTATAGCTTTGCACTGGACTTTGAATTTGCTTGTGTAGGATAGGTGGGAGGCTTTGAAGCGTGGACGCCAGTTCGCGTGGAGCCATCCTTGAAATACCACCCTGGCAACTTTGAGGTTCTAACTCAGGTCCGTTATCCGGATCGAGGACAGTGTATGGTGGGTAGTTTGACTGGGGCGGTCTCCTCCTAAAGAGTAACGGAGGAGTACGAAGGTGCGCTCAGACCGGTCGGAAATCGGTCGTAGAGTATAAAGGCAAAAGCGCGCTTGACTGCGAGACAGACACGTCGAGCAGGTACGAAAGTAGGTCTTAGTGATCCGGTGGTTCTGTATGGAAGGGCCATCGCTCAACGGATAAAAGGTACTCCGGGGATAACAGGCTGATACCGCCCAAGAGTTCATATCGACGGCGGTGTTTGGCACCTCGATGTCGGCTCATCACATCCTGGGGCTGAAGCCGGTCCCAAGGGTATGGCTGTTCGCCATTTAAAGTGGTACGCGAGCTGGGTTTAGAACGTCGTGAGACAGTTCGGTCCCTATCTGCCGTGGACGTTTGAGATTTGAGAGGGGCTGCTCCTAGTACGAGAGGACCGGAGTGGACGAACCTCTGGTGTTCCGGTTGTCACGCCAGTGGCATTGCCGGGTAGCTATGTTCGGAAAAGATAACCGCTGAAAGCATCTAAGCGGGAAACTTGCCTCAAGATGAGATCTCACTGGAACCTTGAGTTCCCTAAAGGGCCGTCGAAGACTACGACGTTGATAGGTTGGGTGTGTAAGCGCTGTGAGGCGTTGAGCTAACCAATACTAATTGCCCGTGAGGCTTGACCATATAACACCCAAGCAATTTGCGTCGA
>NZ_JBSKHP010000060.1:0-2495 GCF_057128625.1 Pseudomonas imperatae
GATCGCGCGCCGCCCGCGCGGCGCATCGCGACCAAGGTCGAGCGCGACCCCGGCGGCTCCTACATTTGTTGCACCGTGCCATGGCCTGATATCCCGAGTTGCCCGCCTTGTTGGCCCGGCTTCAGGTTTAGGTGGCCTGTGGGCGTAGACCCATCAATTCAGCGAAGCACCGCGAATCAATGCATCCGTCAGGGCCTTCGCGGCTTCGATCTGATGCAGCGCGGACCACAGCAGGCCGCGCTCACGCACTTCGCAGTCGCACAATTCATACGCTGATTCGCCAGCACCTTTCAGCAACAGCGATATCTGCCCCAAGGCATGTTCCATGGGAATACCGGCCCGTACGGTGTAGAACGGCTCACCCGAGTCGTCGGTGGCGCCGAATGCCAGGGTGGCGGTGGAAGGTGGATCGGTGGGAATTTCGAACGTCATGGGCAACCCTTTACTTTTGGATGAACGCTGCTGCATCGCTACCAAACGATGGGAGGCGGCGGTACGCAGGTTGGTAGACCGGGAAAAGTAAGTAAAACCGGCGCACACGAAGGTGCCCTGCGTACAGCCACCACAGGTGCCAATACGCAATTACTTTAGAACCCGGGCTACCAAACCCGACCACTGGAAGCAGTGGCACGAGGGAGGTTATTGCCATGACCCGGGCCGAACAAGCCTACCCGAGCAAATCAGAATTGTCCTACGTTTGGTCCTACGGAAACCTTGCCACTCAGGACCGCCCCTCATCCCCCAGGCGGGCGGCGCTCGATCTAAAGGGCGCCGGTAAAACATCGCCTGGCACCTGGCGGCCATGACCCTATCACGTAGCAGCTGCCGAAGGCTGCGTCCGCTGCACCAAGGTGTGCCAGGTACTGCGCGCTGGTCGTGACGCAGCCTTCGGCAGCTGCTACGGGATGGATGGGGGCTGTTTTATCGTCCCAATACGCGGAACACCGAAGAATGCCAGCTTGCCAGCATCTTTCCATCGACGTCGTGCGCCACCGCGCCCCCCGTGCTGTTACCCATCGACCCCGCCACCGTAAGCGACACACGCCCCATGGCCTCATCCATGCCCCCCGTACCATCAAGTGCAGCCATGATGATTTGCTGGGTGTTGAACCATTTCAGGCACGCCAGGCGGTAGGCGCCAGCCTGCTCGCTGGAACTGAAGAACACGGGCGTCCTGAGCTCATTCGCGGCAGCCGAGTATGTTTCCAGCAGCGCAAGGCCATCGTTGAACGTATGGTCCACCGCTCCTTCGGCGTTCCAGGCAATGGCGACCTCACGGGTACGCGGTGACGCTTCGCGATCCCTGAGCGAGCCGCACAACTTCAACGTGTCGGCCGGGTCGACAATCAACTGCATGTAGCGGTACTGGTCAGCAGCCACCCAGGCAAAGCCGCGTTCGCCAAACGTCGAATCGGGCTCGCCATTGGTATTCAGGCGCGTCACGTACAGCCCTTCGTCCGCCCCCCCTGCGCTCCAACCGCCGGCGAGTAGCACCTTGCCGGCATTGGCGCCCAGCCGCTGGATGCCCAAGCCACGCAAGGCGCTGGCACGGGTGACGTTGTCGGGCAGTTGCACCAGCTGCACGCCGGTACCGTTGAACGCCGGGTTCAGCGCGCCGGCCGCCGTGATGCACATCACCGCAACCAGTGTGTCGGCGTTGAGCAGCGTAACGGTGAACGCCACGTACAGCAGCTCACCGTCCGCCGCACTGAGCATCGGCCCCTCGGCGACCGCGCCGGTGGGCAGCGCGCTGAAGTCCACCAGGTGCCGGGCTTGCGGCAGGCCAGCTGCGTTGTACCGTGCCATGTGTACCCCTTCACGCTGGAAGCTCAGCACGTGGAAGTCGCCGCCCTGGTAGGCGTGCAGCTGGGGGATGGGGCGCGCTGAACTGAAGCTGTCCAGCAAATAGCCATGCCCACGGGAGCTGACCGAATTGCCGAAGGCTTCAGGGGACGGCAGGCTGCCATCGGCGTTGAACAGGTTGACCGCAAATGCGCTGGAGGGATCGCCAGACGAGGCCACCAGCATAGAGCCGTCCGCCAACGGCAGCAGCGAATGGATCTTGCTCGCCAGGCCACTGGGCGTGATGGTTTGCCGGGCGCCTGCGTTGAATCCAGGGTCCAGGGCGCCGGGTGCGGTGAGGTGGGTCATGATGGGCTTCTTGTTTTGAGTAAGAAGGTTCAGGGTTGCAGACTTGCCCCCTCCTGTGACCTGTCAGAAATAACAGGTCCCCCGTAGCAGCTGCCGCAGGCGGCGTCCGGGGCACTTACCCAGTTAAGCCAGGTATTGCGCGGTGGCCCGGACGCAGCCTGCGGCAGCTGCTACGGGGGAGGTGATTGCCACCCATGACCGGCCGCTCCCCATTTCCCAGCCATGCACCAAAGGCTGCCAACGCAGGTCTATCAGGCCATGGCACGCTGCAACAAACGTGGGAGGGGGTTCTACCCCCGAAGCGCCGCGCGGGCGGCGCTCGATCTCAAGGGCGCCGGTAAAAC
>NZ_JBSKHP010000061.1:0-2226 GCF_057128625.1 Pseudomonas imperatae
CATGAACGTCAGCATCAGGCCCATGTCGGCCTGGAACTTGATGGCCGAGAAGATCCAGGTGCACACGCCGATCGCCAGGCACAGGCCGGTGAACAGCACCGCCTTGCCGGTGGATTTCAGCGTCTGGTAATAGGCTTCCTGCAGCGGCAGGCCCGCGCGCAGGAAGCTCTCCAGGCGGCTGTAGATGTAGATGCCGTAGTCCACCCCAATGCCCACGCCCAGCGCCACCACCGGCAGGGTCGCGACCTTGACGCCGATGCCCATGAACGCCATCAGCGCGTTGCCCAGCACCGAGGTCAGCACCAGTGGCAGCACGATGCACAGCGTCGCGGCGAAGGAGCGGAAGGTGATCAGGCACATCACCGCCACACAGATGTACACCAGGATCAGGATGGTCAGCTCGGCCTGCTTGATCACCTCGTTGGTGGCCGCCTCGATGCCGGCGTTACCCGCCGCCAGCTGGAACTGCAGGCCGTCGCTGTCATGGCTGGCGGCGAACTGCTTGATCACCGCCACGGCGCGGTCGAGGGTCTCGGCCTTGTGGTCGTTGAGGAACACCAGCAGCG
Source organism: Pseudomonas imperatae (assembly GCF_057128625.1). Lineage (NCBI taxonomy): Bacteria > Pseudomonadati > Pseudomonadota > Gammaproteobacteria > Pseudomonadales > Pseudomonadaceae > Pseudomonas > Pseudomonas imperatae. Next base: position 567 of record NZ_JBSKHP010000061.1, read on the forward strand.
GCGCCAGCGAGCAATTGCCGTTGTACAGGCCGTCGGCGCGGGCCACCGAGCTGTTGAGCACCTCGGGGTTGCGCGACAGGCTTTCCCACTTGAGGTTGCCCTCGTTCATGCCCTTGATCACCTGCTTGCTCACCGTGACCAGCGACACCGTCGACTGCACCCCGGCGGTGTTGTCCAGCTGCCACATCAGCTCGTCCATCGGCTGCATGGTCTCGTAGCGCGAGCAGCCTTCGGCGGCGGTCTGCACCATCACCACCAGCACGTCGGAGCTGGTGGCGTAGTGGTCGATGATGAACTGGTTGTCCTGGTTGTAGCGCGAGTCGGGGCGCAGTTCCGGGGCGCCCTGGTCGAGGTCGCCGATCTTCAGGTTGTGGCCGTACCACAGGCCGCCACCCAGGGCGATCAACGCCAGCGCGACCGACACCGGCGCCACTTTCGGGCTGGCAAAGTTCGACAGCGCGCGCCAGAACGGGTGCTCGCGCACCGCGTCCTTCTTGCTGCGTTCGATGGCGCGTTTGCTGATGCCCACGTAGGAAATCGCCACCGGCAGCAGGATCAGGTTGGTGAACACGATCACCGCCACGCCGATCGAGGCGCCGATGGCCAACTCGCGGATCACGCCGATGTCGATGATCAGCAGGGTGATGAAGCCCACGGCGTCGGCCAGGATCGCGATCATGCCCGGCAAAAACAGCTGGCGGAAGGTGCGCCGCGCCGCCGTCAGGGCGTTGTCGGCGTCGCTGGACTGCAGGGCGATGCCGTTGATTTTCTGCACGCCGTGGGAGATGCCGATGGCGAAGATCAGGAACGGCACCAGCATCGAATACGGGTCCAGGCCGAAGCCGAAGGCGTGCATTAGCCCCAGCTGCCAGACCACCGCCACCAGCGTGGTGCTGAGCACGGCGATGGTGCTGCGCAGGCAGTTGGTGAAGAAATACAGCAGCACCAGGGTGATGACGAAGGCGACGCCGAAGAACATCACCACCATGATCAGCCCGTCGATCAGGTCGCCGACCTTCTTCGCGAAGCCGACGATGTGCACCTTGACGTTGGGGTTCTGCGCCTGGAACTTGTCGCGGATCTTTTCCTCAAGGCTGTGGGAAAACTTTTGGTAGTCCAGATTCAGCAGCTTGCCCTGGTCGTTGGGGTCGGGGTAGGACTCCAGCAGCGGGATCTCGACGATGCTCGACTTGAAGTCGTTGGCCACCAGCCGCCCCACCTGGCCGGACTTGAGGATGTTGCTGCGCAGCAATTCGAGGCTGTCGGCCGAGCCGTTGTAGCTCTGCGGAATCACCTCGCCGCCGGCAAAGCCCTCCTCGGTGACCTCGGTCCAGCGTACGCTGGGGCTCCACAGCGACTTCATGCCCGAGCGGTCGACGCCGGGAATGTAGAACGCCTCGTCATTGATCTGCCGCAACGTCTCCATGTAGTCCTTGTTGAAGATGTCGCCGTTCACCGCCTCCACCGAGATGCGCACGGTGTTGCCCAGGTTGGCCAGGTCATTGCGGTGCTCGAGCATGCGCTGGATGAACGGGTGCTTGAGCGGGATCATCTTCTCGAAGCTGGTGGAGGGACGGATCTGTGTGGCTTGCCAGAACAGGAAGAGGCTGGCCAGCAGGCAGAGGATGATGACCGAAGGACGGTTGTTGAAGATCAGGCG
>NZ_JBSKHP010000062.1:0-1758 GCF_057128625.1 Pseudomonas imperatae
CCCCAGGAGGCCTGACCATGGCTGAAGCCCCCCGCATCCTCTTCGACCACACCCGCCACCGCCTCAGCATCAGCCAACTGGAGGCGCCCCTCGACGTGCTGGCCTTCGAAGGCGAAGAGCGCCTGAGCCAGTGCTTCACCTACCGCATCGAATTCACCAGCACGGCCCAGGACATCACCGCCGAGCAGGTGCTGCGCCGCGGCGCCACCTTCCGCCTGTTCCCGCTGCCGACCAAGCCCCTGTACCGCGGTCACGTGGTGCCGCCGGCCAAGCCGCTGCGCAGCCTGCGCGGGGTGGTCACCAGCTTCCGGCGGCTGTCTGGCTCGCGCGACGAGGCCCGCTACGAAATCACCCTGCAACCCAAGCTGGCGCTGCTGGCGCGCGGCAAGCAGTACCGCATCTACCAGCAGCAGAGCGTGCCGGAGATCGTCGAGAGCGTCCTGCGTCGCCACGACTTTGAAGGCTATGAATTCCACACCCAGATGGTGCGCGAGTTTCCCCGCCGCGAGCAGGTGATGCAGTTCGGCGAAAGCGACCTGGCGTTCATCGAGCGGCTGCTGGCCGAGGTGGGCATCTGGTACTGCTTCTTCGACGACGTGCGCGTCGACATTACCGTGCTGGAGTTCCATGATCATCGTCGCGGCTACCAGTTCGGCGTCGAACTGCCGTACACCCCGCCGTCCGGCCTGGCCAACAGCGGCGAGGACAGCGTCTGGGCCCTGCAAAGCCGCCACCAGGTGGTGGAGCAGCACATCGACGTGCGCACCTACCGCCACCGCGACGTCCGCGCCTTGCTCGACGCCGAGGTCGACCAGACCCGCGCCACCACCCGCACCACCTACGGCGAGGCCTACCACTTCGGCGACCCCTACGACACCCTCGGCAACCGCCACGTCTACGACGACGACCTGCCCGCCGAAACCGGCATCTTCTACGCGCGCATGCACCACGAGCGCTACCTCACCCAGCAGGCCTGCCTGAGCGGCACCACCAGCAGCCCGACGCTGGCGCCCCGGCAGGTGCTGACCATCAACGGCGACGCGCCGCAGGCGTTCAAGCCGCGCATCGTCATCACCGAACTGCGCGCCAGCGCCGCCCGCGACAGCAGCTACATCGCCCACTTCCAGGCCATCCCCTACATCGAGGCCGGCAGCTTCCGCCCGCCGCTTCCGCCCAAGCCCATCATGGGCGGCACCGTTGCCGCGCGCGTCACCAGCTACAAGGCCAACGACCCCTACAGCCACATCGACCTCGAGGGCCGCTACAGCGTCAACTTCCTGTTCGACCGCCACACCTGGCCCCTGGGCCGGGAAAGCCTGTGGCTGCGCCTGGCCCGGCCCTACGCCGGCGCCACCCACGGCCTGCACCTGCCGCTGATACCCGGCACCGAAGTGGCCGTGGCCTTCGAGCACGGCGACCCCGACCGCCCCTACATCGCCCACGCCCTGCACGACAGCGAACACCCCGACCCGGTCACCCTGCGCAACCACAAACGCAACGTACTGCGCACCCCGGCCAACAACAAACTGCGCATGGACGACACCCGCGGCCAGGAGCACGTGAAGCTGGCCAGCGAGTTTGGCGGCAAGAGCCAGCTGAACCTGGGGCATGTGGTGGACGCGCAGAAAAAGGTGCGTGGCGGCGGCTTCGAGCTGCGCACCGACGCGCATGGGGCGTTGCGGGCGGGGAAGGGGGTGTTGATCAGCGCGGATGAGCAGGGGAAGGCGCAGGGGGAGGTGTTGGAGATGGCGTCAGCCA
>NZ_JBSKHP010000063.1:0-1658 GCF_057128625.1 Pseudomonas imperatae
CCAGAGTGTGTAAAAACGCCCGGACAAACCCTTGCTATGATTTCTGAGAATTTCATCGCAAGGGTCGCCTATGAAACGGTTTATTCAGAGTGGACACCGAGGCCAAAGCACCTTACTGCCTGAAAGCCTCGACGAATACGTCAGTGATACCAATCCGGTGCGCGTGGTCGATGTCTTCGTCGATGAACTCGACCTCATAACGCTAGGGTTTGATGGCGCGATTCCCGCCGACACTGGCCGACCTGCCTACCATCCCGCTGTCCTGTTGAAGATCTATATCTACGGTTATCTGAACCGCATCCAATCGAGCCGACGCCTTGAGCGAGAAGCCCAACGTAACGTCGAACTGATGTGGCTAACCGGGCGGCTCATGCCCGACTTCAAAACCATCGCGAACTTCCGAAAAGACAACAGCAAGGCCATTCGTGGGGTCTGCCGACAGTTCGTTGTGCTGTGCCAGCAGCTTGGGCTTTTTGGAGAAAACCTGGTTGCCATCGACGGCAGTAAATTCAAGGCAGTGAATAATCGTGACCGAAATTTCACCAGCGCCAAACTCAAGCGGCGGATGGAAGAGATTGAGTCGAGCATCAGCCGTTACCTGGCTGCACTTGATGCGGCTGATAGGCAAGTGCCAACTGCCTCCGAACCAGACGGCGCGCGCCTCGCAGAGAAAATCGAGAAGCTGAAAGCTCAAATGAAGGAGCTTCAGCTGATCGAATCTCAGCTTAACGATTCGCCTGATAAGCAGGTCTCGCTGACCGATCCAGATGCCCGTTCGATGATGACGCGCGGAAGCGGAATCGTCGGCTACAACGTGCAGACAGCAGTCGATACCCAGCATCACTTGATCGTCGCCCACGAGGTTACGAACGTCGGCTCTGACCGCGACCAACTCAGCTCCATGGCGAAGCTCGCGCGTGAAGCCATCGGCTCAGAAACGTTATCGGTCGTGGCTGATCGGGGCTACTTCAAAGGTGAAGAAATCCTGGCCTGTCACAACGCCAATATCAGCGCCTACGTGCCAAAGCCGATGACCTCAAGCGCCAAGGCAGAGGGTCGTTTCAATAAAGATGCCTTCGTTTATGACGCGACAAAAAACGAGTACACCTGCCCAGCTGGGGAGGTACTGATTTGGCGTTTCTCCAGCATCGAAAAAGGCATGAATATGCACTGTTACTGGAGTTCGAGCTGCCAGAAATGTGCGCTGAAACCGCAGTGCACGCCCAGCACAAATCGCCGAGTCAGGCGCTGGGAGCATGAAGCGGTGCTGGAGCAAATGCAGCGCCGACTAGACCAAGCCCCGGACATGATGCGAGTGCGAAAAAGGACTGTTGAGCATCCCTTCGGGACGCTCAAACAATGGATGGGATCTACGCACTTCCTAACTCGCAAGCTGGTTGGCGTCAGCGCGGAGATGAGCCTTAACGTGCTCGCCTACAATATGAAGCGAGTTATGAAAATCGTCGGCACGGAAGGTTTGATGAAAGCAATGACGGCCTAAAAGGCCCAGCTTTTGCCGCTGTAAAAGCCATTGAAACACGCCCTGAAGGCCAAGGAGCGTTACCGGTGCGGATCTTGGCGAACGCTTGGAATATCGCAACGACCAGAAGCCATGGGCTAACTCACCAGCAACTTGAAAGTGTTTTTACACACTCTGG
>NZ_JBSKHP010000064.1:0-1257 GCF_057128625.1 Pseudomonas imperatae
TGGGCCTGTCCCATGACAACGGACGCCAAGAAGCGATACTTACATTGCCATCCTGGAGGTTGCCATGTACCCAAGTACTCGCCGTAACTATACCGATGAATTCAAAATGCAGGCTGTAGCCCTCGCGGAATCGGTGGGCCGAACCGAAGCTGCCCGTCAGCTCGACATCTCCGTCAAGACGTTGGACAACTGGGTTGATGCAGCACGAAAGGGGCTTGCGCCAAGCTCCCCCAATCGTCGCCCCATCTCCAAGGAAAGCAGCGAACTGGCACGGCTCCGGGCCGAAAATGCCGAGCTCAAATTGGAGCGCGAAATCCTAAAAAAGGCGGCAGTATTCTTCGCCAAAGAGTCCAGGTGAGATACGCCTTCGTCGCTGCAGAACGGGCTCAATTCCCTGTCCGCACACTGTGTCGGGTCATGGGTGTCTCCGTTTCAGGGTTTTACGACTACCGGCATCGGCGCAACCGTCCTGACCCTGATGCAGAGTTACGTCTTGAACTGCATAAGGTCTTCACTGCCAGCCGTGGAACCTACGGACGGCCCCGACTGGTTCAAGCGCTACGCCAGAAGGCTTACGCCGTGGGCCCTAAACGGGTTAGCCGCCTCATGCATGAAGAGGGCATCCAGAGCAAAGGCAGAGCCAGGTACGTGCCGTGCACCACCGATAGTCATCACTTTCAGCCTGTGGCAAACAATCTGCTTGATCGTCAGTTTTCGGTGCATGGCGCCGTGCCCGCCTGGGTCAGTGATATTACCTACATCCCAACTAAAGAGGGCTGGATGTATTTGGCAGTGGTGTTGAGCATCCAAACCCGCCAGGTACTGGGTTACAGCTTCGCTGACCGGATGCCAGACGAACTCGTTGAACGGGCTTTTATCAACGCCTGGAACGCCTGCCTGGGGGCTTGCGGAGTGATTTTTCATTCTGATCAGGGACGTCAATACGCCAGCGGAAGGTTCCGCCAGACCTTGGCTGCGAAAGGCGTGACGCAGAGCATGAGTCGCAAGGGAAACTGCTGGGACAACGCGGTGGCCGAAAGCTTCTTCGCTACACTCAAGCGAGAGGAGGCTTGCGGGACCTATCCCAGCAAACAGCAGGCGTATGTATCGATCGCCAGCTACATCCATGGGTTTTACAATGCCGTCCGACTGCACTCGGCACTGGGGTATCGTTCACCGAACGACTACGCGAAAGGGTTGAGACGGACGGCGTGATGAACAGCTTCTTGGCGTCCGTTAACGGGGGACAGGCCCATG
>NZ_JBSKHP010000065.1:0-1248 GCF_057128625.1 Pseudomonas imperatae
TGATGTGGCCTAATTATCCCGGACACGCCCAAAGGAGCGGTAATCTACCGCTCAACCAAGAGGTGTTCGATGTCCCGACGTAATTTTTCGACAGAGTTCAGGCAAGAGGCAGCAGCCCTTGTTCTTGATAGTGGCTACACCACCCCAGAAGCCTGCAAAGCCATGGGCGTTGGCCCAACCGCACTGCGTCGGTGGGTGGAACAACTCCGCCAAGAGCGTTTCGGCATCACCCCCGAAACGGCTTCAGCCATGACGCCTGAACAACAGCAAATCCAGGCGCTGCAGGTAAAAATCCGCAAGCTCGAGCTGGAGAAGGAAATCTTAAAAAAGGCTACCGCTCTCTTGATGAACGATTCCCTCGATCGAAGGCTTTGATCGATGCGTTAAGTGAGCGTTTCACGGTAACTGACTTGTGTCGTGTTTTTGGGGTAAGCCGCAGCGGCTATTACGAGCATCTCAAGCGCCGCAATTGCCCCGATCCAGATCGGGAGCGGCTGAAAACGTTGGCCACAGGGCTGCATGCCGAAAGTCGAGGCTCCATGGGCGCACGAGTATTGTCTGCGGCGCTCAAGGCCCAGGGCGAACAGGTGGGGCGTTTTTTGGCCGGGCGGTTAATGGCCGAGGCTGATTTGCGGAGCATTCAACGTCGGCCAAACCCTTATCGCCTGGCCACGGTGGAGGCAAAATTTGCACCCAATCTATTGGAGCGCCAGTTCGAAGTGTCGGCGCCCAATCGGGTTTGGTGTGGTGATATCACCTATATCTGGGCGGGGACGCATTGGCTCTATCTGGCGGCTGTCCTCGATCTGTATGCCCGGCGGATCGTGGGTTGGGCCATCTCCAAAAGCCCCGATTCGGCATTGGCGTGCAAGGCATTGGAGCTGGCCTATCAGGCCCGCGGAATGCCCGACAAGGTCATGTTTCATTCGGATCAAGGCTGTCAGTACAGCAGTGAGCTGTTTCGCGACAAGCTTGAAGTATTCGGGATGAGGCAAAGCATGAGCCGGCGTGGAAACTGCTGGGATAATGCACCGATGGAGCGTTTTTTCAGCAGCCTGAAGTCAGAGTGGATACCCAAGAAAGGTTACCAGGACGAGGCGAAGGCCAGGCCGGATGTACTTCGCTACGTGATCCATCATTACAACCAGGTCCGGCTTCACAGCCATAACGAGTACCGCACGCCGGTGGAGCATGAAAGGCTGGCGGCGTAGCTCCTAAACAAATGTCCGGGATTGGTTGACCAGATCA
>NZ_JBSKHP010000066.1:0-1235 GCF_057128625.1 Pseudomonas imperatae
TGTAGTGGTCTAATGAAACCGGACACCCATTTAGGCGAGAATGCTCGCCACAGAGAGGTGTCTGATGACCAAGCAACGTCGTACCTTTACCCCTGAGTTCAAGCGCGAGGCTGCGTGCCTGGTGCTCGATCAAGGCTACAGCCATACCGAGGCAGCCCGTTCGCTTGGGCTGGTTGAGTCGGCCTTGCGTCGTTGGGTGAACCAGCTCCAGCAAGAACGTGGCGGTGTCACCCCGACCAGCAAGGCGTTAACACCTGAGCAGCAAAAAATCCAAGAATTGGAAGCCCGAATCAATCGTCTGGAACGGGAAAAATCGATCCTAAAAAAGGCTACCGCGCTCTTGATGGCCGAGGAACACGAGCGCTCGCGTTAGTCGATCGGCTTCGCTCCGAGGAGCCGGTTGATCTATTGTGCTCGGTATTTGAAGTCACCCGATCTTGCTACTACGCATACCTTCGAAAACGCCGATCCCCTGATGCCGAACGGGTGATTTTGCGCAGCCGCGTCAACGAACTGTTTACCCAAAGCCGAAGCGCTGCGGGCAGTCGAAGCATCATGCTGATGATGAAAGAGGACGGCATGCAAATCGGGCGATTCAAGGTACGTAAGTTGATGCGCGAGATGAACCTGATCAGCAAACAACCGGGCTCCCATGCCTACAAAAAGGCCACCGTGGAGCGACCCGATATCCCGAACGTACTTGATCGAGAGTTCAGCGTGGCATCCCCCAACAAGGTCTGGTGCGGTGACATCACGTACGTTTGGGCCGAAGGTCGATGGCACTATCTGGCAGCGGTGATCGATCTTTATGCCCGCCGGGTCGTAGGCTGGGCGTTCTCAGTCAAGCCTGACGCTGAGCTGGTGATCAAGGCATTGGATATGGCCTATGAGCAGCGTGGCCGGCCTCAGAATGTGCTATTTCATAGCGATCAGGGCAGCCAATACGGCAGCCGGAGTTTCCGCCAAAGACTATGGAGATACCGCTTCACGCAGAGCATGAGTCGGCGCGGCAACTGCCACGACAACGCGCCGATGGAGCGGCTATTTCGCAGCCTGAAAACTGAATGGATACCGATGGTGGGCTACATGAGCGCCGCGTTGGCTAAACAAGATATCAGTCGTTTCCTTATGGAGCGGTACAACTGGCGGCGACCACATCAGTTCAACGACGGCTTGGCGCCTGCCGTTGCCGAGGAAAAACTTAACGCAGTGTCCGGGATCAGTTGACCACTACA
>NZ_JBSKHP010000067.1:0-1187 GCF_057128625.1 Pseudomonas imperatae
ACGTGGCTACGTTGGCCGCCACAGGCGTGCTGACGGCTGGTGTATTGCTGTCCTTCGTGGCCAACCGCAACCAAGCGGTCCACCTGGCGCAGGTCGCCGCGCAGCCGATCACCACTCTCACCACCCTCAGCAACATCACCCGCGAGGTGGACCGCCTGGAGTACCGCCGCGTCCACGGCGAGCCCTGGTACCTGGGCTTTGGCCTGAGCCATAGCCAGGCGCTGCTCGACTCGCTCTGGCCGCGCTACGTGCAGGCCACCCATGCGCTGCTGCGTGACAAGGCCGTGGCCAGCCTGGAGCAGACGCTGTGGACCCTGGTGGCGCAGCCCGCCGGCAGCCAGGCGCGCACGGAGATGGCCGGTGGCGCCTACGAGCCGCTCAAGGCCTACCTGATGCTCGCGCACCCTGAAAAAGCCGATCCGGCGTTCCTGGAAAAACTGCTGCTGGCGCGCGTGCCTGATCTACCCGGCCAATGGTCGTTCTACCTCCAGCAACTCCCCAGCCATCCCGAATGGCGCATCGACGCCAACCCACGCCTGATCGCCCAGGTGCGGCAGGTCCTGCTTGGCGAGCTGGGCCAGCGCAACGCCGAAGCCAGCCTGTACCAGCAGGTGCTGGACCGCGCGGGCAATCATTTTCCGCCGATGGCGCTGGTGCAGATGCTTGGCGACACCCAGGCGTCGGCGCTGTTTGGCGCGACCCGCAGTGTGCCGGGGATCTTCACTCGCCAGGCGTGGGACGGGCAGATACGGGCTGCCATCGACGACATTGCCGAGGCGCGTAGGGCGAAAATCGATTGGGTGCTCAGTGACCAGGACTCGAACGTCGATAGCGAGCTGTCCCCTGAAACCCTCAAGGCCAGGCTCACCGCCCGCTACTTCAAGGACTTCGGCAGCGCCTGGCTGAGCTTCCTCAACAGCGTGCGCTGGCGCCAGGCCAAGGACCTGGGCGAGGCGGTCGACCAGCTGGCGCTGATCAGCGACCCGCAGCAATCGCCGCTGCTGGCCCTGATCACCACCGTGGCCTACCAGGCCGGAACCGGCGGCAAAACGCTGATCAACACGGCGCAGCAAACCATCGATACGCCCATGCCACAAGGCCCGCTGGACGCCACCTTCGCCCCGTTGCTGCAACTGCTGGCCAAGGACAACAGCCCGCTGAGCCTGCACAGCTACCTGACCCGCGTC
>NZ_JBSKHP010000068.1:0-1181 GCF_057128625.1 Pseudomonas imperatae
GACGCGGGTCAGGTAGCTGTGCAGGCTCAGCGGGCTGTTGTCCTTGGCCAGCAGTTGCAGCAACGGGGCGAAGGTGGTGTCCAGCGGACCTTGTGGCGTATCGATGGTTTGCTGCGCCGTGTTGATCAGCGCTTTGCTGCCGGTTCCGGCCTGGTAGGCCACGGTGGTGATCAGGGCCAGCAGCGGCGATTGTTGCGGGTCACTCATCAGCGCCAGCTGGTCGACCGCCTCGCCCAGGTCCTTGGCCTGGCGCCAGCGCACGCTGTTGAGGAAGGCCAGCCAGGCGCTGCCGAAGTCCTTGAAGTAGCGGGCGGTGAGTCTGGCCTTGAGGGCTTTAGGGGACAGCTCGCTATCGACGTTCGCTGCCTGGTCTGTGAGCACCCAATCGATTTTCTCCCGGCGTGCCTCGGCGATGTCGTCGATGGCAGCCCGTATCTGCCCGTCCCACGCCTGGCGAGTGAAGATGCCCGGCACGCTGCGGGTCGCGCCAAACAGCGCCGACGCCTGGGTGTTGCCGAGCATCTGCGCCAGCGCCATCGGCGGGAAATGATTGCCCGCGCGGTCCAGCACCTCCTGGTACAGGCTGGCCTCGGCGTTGCGCTGGCCCAGCTCGCCAAGCAGGACCTGCCGCACCTGGGCGATCAGGCGTGGGTTGGCGTCGATGCGCCATTCGGGATGGCTGGGGAGTTGCTGGAGGTAGAACGACCATTGGCCGGGCAGATCAGGCACGCGCTCAAGCAGCAGTTTTTCCAGGAACGCCGGATCGGCTTTTTCCGGGTGCGCGAGCATTAGGTAGGCCTTGAGCGGCTCGTAGGCGCCACCGGCCATCTCCGTGCGCGCCTTGCTGCCGGCGGGCTGCGCCACCAGGGTCCACAGCGTCTGCTCCAGGCTGGCCACGGCCTTGTCACGCAGCAGTGCATGGGTGGCCTGCACGTAGCGCGGCCAGAGCGAGTCGAGCAGCGCCTGGCTGTGGCTCAGGCCGAAGCCCAGGTACCAGGGCTCGCCGTGGACGCGGCGGTACTCCAGGCGGTCCACCTCGCGGGTCAGGTTGCTGAGGGTGGTGAGAGTGGTGATCGGCTGTTCGGCGACCTGCGCCAGGTGGAGCGCTTGGTTGCGGTTGGCCACGAAGGACAGCAATACACCAGCCGTCAGCACGCCTGTGGCGGCCAACGTAGCCACGT
>NZ_JBSKHP010000070.1:0-1018 GCF_057128625.1 Pseudomonas imperatae
TCCGCCAGGAAAATTCGCGGCGGCAAACTGAAGCCGCGCAGCGTGAGCAGCGCCAGCGGCCCTGCGCCCAGTTCCGTGCGCAAATGCCAGGTCAGCGGGATGCCGTCCGGGGCCTTCAGCACCAGGCGAAAGCGCGTGTCGCTGTCGTCCAGCGCCGTCACCTGGGCCTGCTCCAGCAGGCGGATCAGGCCCCAGGCGCCGTCGTAGGCACCGAACAGCCGTTCGCCGGTGGCAACGCTGGTCCAGCTCAGGCTGGCGCCGGGGTAGTCGCTGGCGCCGGGCCAATGAAAGCGTTTCCAGCTTGGCTTCTGGTTGAAGTAATGCAGGCGTTCGCCGTTGAGGATGAAGGTGGTCTGCACCAGCTCGGGCAGCGCCTTGGCCTGCAGCTCGAAGCCCAGGCCCATGCCGCCGTCGGTGTAGAGCACGTCCGCCAGGCAGCCCAGGCGGTTGACCGCCGCCAGGAACGCCGGGTTCACCCGCAGGCCCTGGCTGTGCCGCGGGTCGACGACCCAGCGGTTGCCCTCCTTGCGCAGCACGCCGCCCAGTTCCTGCTGCAGGAACTGGTCGATGCGCCCGGTGCCGGCGCGGATCATCTGCCCCAGCATCGGCAAGGAGGCGTCGCTGCCGGTGGCGGCGAACGGGTAGCGGCCGCTGAAGGCGCCGTCCCAGTGCTCGACGATCGCCCGCTGCCACTGCGCGTTCAGCGCTGCGGCGGAGGGTTGCAGCACCTGCTGCCAGGCCTGGGCCAGGGGTTTGACGAACAGGTTCTGGCCAAAGCCGCTCCATTGCCCGCCCAGGCTGGCGGCGATCAGGCTGCCGTACTCGCGGCTGTCGCCAAGGTCCAGGGTGCGGCCCTGGAACACCGACTGGGCCAGGGCCTGGGACATCGCCTGGGGGTCGCTGGCGTCATCGATCTGCTGGAGCTGCAGGCGCACGCGGGTGACGCGGGTCAGGTAGCTGTGCAGGCTCAGCGGGCTGTTGTCCTTGGCCAGCAGTTGCAGCAACGGGGCGAAGGTGG
>NZ_JBSKHP010000071.1:0-907 GCF_057128625.1 Pseudomonas imperatae
TCAGCTGTCGTTAGTTTAGGCGGCGGTGATCTCGGGGAGTATCACCGCCTCGTCGATGGTGGGGGTGGTCGCGGTGAGCTCGGTCATGGAGGCTTCGGAGAAGTAGCGGCGGTCGGCGGCTTCCCATTCGTCGTGTTGCTCGACGAGGACGGAGCCGGCCAGGCGGAGCAGGGCGGCGTTGTTCGGGAACACGCCAACGACGTCGGTGCGGCGCTTGATCTCCCGATTGAGGCGTTCCAGCGGGTTCGTGGACCAGATCTGTCGCCAATGCCGGGCGGGGAACGCTTTGAACGCGAGGATGTCGTCACGGGCGTCGGTGAGCATCACGGCGGTCTTGGGGTGGACGCGCTCGATCATGCGCACGACTTCGTCGAACTGGGCATCGATGTGCTCGGCGTCGGGTTGGGCGAAGATCGTGCGGATCACGCTGGCGACCATCTCCTGCCGGCCCTTCGGGAGGGCGGTCAGGACGTTGCGCATGAAGTGGACGCGGCAGCGCTGCCAGGCGGCGCCCTGCAACACGGTCGCTGCGGCCTTCTTCAGTCCGGCGTGGGCGTCGGAGATCACCAGCTTCACCCCGCCCAGACCTCGTGTCTTCAACGAGCGCAGGAACTGCTTCCAGAACTCCTCGGTCTCGCTGTCTCCGACATCGAAGCCCAGCACGACCCGCCGCCCGTCAGCGGCGACGCCGATCGCGACGACGACCGCCTGGGACACGACACGGTGGTCGATGCGGACCTTGCAGTAGGTCGCGTCGAGGAACACGTAGGGGTAGGCGATGTCAGACAGCGAGCGGTCGCGGAACGATGCGACCTCGGCGTCGAGCCCTTGGCAGATGCGGGACACCTCGGACTTCGAGATGCCAGTGTCAGCGCCGAGCGCTTTGACGAGGTCATCGACCTTCCGG
>NZ_JBSKHP010000072.1:0-804 GCF_057128625.1 Pseudomonas imperatae
GGCTGGCCGTCCTGGCCGTAGAAGATCAGGTCGAAGCTGCCGTGTTCGCCGGGGAAGCGGTAGCCGAACGGATGGCCAAACGGGTCCTTCAAATCTGAGGGCTTGGCGTAGGGGCCGGCCCAGTTGCCCGCCGTGGAAGGCTTGGTCACCAGCTGGTTGAGGTTGGCCGGTGGCGCGCCCATGTCCAGGGCGTAGCTCTCGACCTTCATGCTCAGGCTGGCCAGTTGCGCCTTGCCGGCGCCGTACTTGCCCTTGTCGACGTTGCCGCCCACCTGGCGCACGACGATGGTGGCGACGATGCCCAGCAGCACGATCACCGCGAGCATTTCCAGCAAGGTGAAACCGCCCTGGCGGCGGCCCGTGTTCATGGTTTTCATGGGGTGTGGTCCTTTAAATGTTACTGGTGAGGCTCATCAGCGGCAGCATGATGGCGAGCATGATCACGGCGACCATCACCGCCATGACCACCGTAAGGGTGGGTACCAGGGCGGCAAGCATGCGGTCGATGCCGCGCTTGGCTTCGACGTCGAACACCTCGGCGACTTTCAGCAGCATGCCGTCCAGCTCGCCGGCCTGTTCGCCGACGTCGATCATCTGGATGGCCAATTCGGGCAGCAGCAATTGCGACCTGCCTTGTGGGAGCTGGCTTGCCAGCGAGCTTTGGGGCCCTGAAAGGCTCGCTGGCAAGCCAGCTCCCACAGACAGCTCCTGGCTCAGGCCGCTGGCCAGGGTGCCGCCGCCCTTGACCCAGTCGGTGGCCTGCTCCACCTGGGCGACGATGGCGCGGTTGCTGCACACCTGGCG
>NZ_JBSKHP010000073.1:0-772 GCF_057128625.1 Pseudomonas imperatae
CCCTTCCTCCCACCTTAAAGTGCTTTACAATCCGAAGACCTTCTTCACACACGCGGCATGGCTGGATCAGGCTTTCGCCCATTGTCCAATATTCCCCACTGCTGCCTCCCGTAGGAGTCTGGACCGTGTCTCAGTTCCAGTGTGACTGATCATCCTCTCAGACCAGTTACGGATCGTCGCCTTGGTGAGCCATTACCTCACCAACTAGCTAATCCGACCTAGGCTCATCTGATAGCGCAAGGCCCGAAGGTCCCCTGCTTTCTCCCGTAGGACGTATGCGGTATTAGCGTTCCTTTCGAAACGTTGTCCCCCACTACCAGGCAGATTCCTAGGCATTACTCACCCGTCCGCCGCTGAATCGAAGAGCAAGCTCTTCTCATCCGCTCGACTTGCATGTGTTAGGCCTGCCGCCAGCGTTCAATCTGAGCCATGATCAAACTCTTCAGTTCAATACTGCAATCGGGTTTTGAGAAAACCCTATAAACTTGGCTCAGCAATCGTTGGTTAAACCATGATTTCTCGTGGAGTAACTTATGATGCTGATAATCTTTTTGACTATCAGTCTGAGTCACAAGCACCCACACGAATTGCTTGATTCAATTGTTAAAGAGCGGTTGGTTGATTCTTTCGTCTCAACCGAGGCGCGCATTCTACGCTTTCCTCAGAGCCTGTCAAGCGTTTATTTTGAAGTTTTTCAGAGAATCTCTAACAACTTCAACCACTTGGCTCGCTTCGATCTCTCGTTAGCGGGAGGCGAATTCTACAGCAACTT
>NZ_JBSKHP010000074.1:0-768 GCF_057128625.1 Pseudomonas imperatae
TTTACCGTCGTGCGCGTAAACCCTCGCCGTGCCCGGGCGTTTGCCGAGGCGATCGGTAAGCAAGCCAAGACAGACCCCATCGATGCCCAGGTCCTGGCGCAGTTTGCCGAAACTTTGAAGGCGGCCAAACCCCAGCAGGATTCGGCGCCGACCCAGTTTTTACGGGAGCTGGTACAGCAGCGCGAGCGCTTCGTACAGCAACGCGACGACGACAGACGCCGTCTGAAACAGGCCCAGTCCCCCAGGATAATCGAGCTGCTGGAAGGCCATATCGCCTTCCTGAAAGCACAGATCCTGGAGCTGGAAAAGGCCATCGAGCAAACGATGCAGGCACTTGATGCGCCCAAGGTGGCGCAACTGACGTCAGTCAAAGGTCTCGGCACGATCACCGCGGCCAGCCTGATGGCTTACCTGCCAGAACTGGGCGAGTTGGACCGGCACCAGATAGCGGGGCTGGCGGGCCTGGCCCCCTATAACAACGACAGTGGCAACTTCCAGGGCAAGCGCAAGATCTGCGGCGGGCGCAGTGCGGTGCGGCGAGTGCTGTACATGTCGTGCTGGACGGTCATCCGCTACGACGCCTCGTTCAAGGCGCGTTACGAGGGGCTGCGCGATAAAGGCAAGAGTGCAAAAGTGGCGCTGGTAGCGTGCATGCGCGTGCTGCTGGTCCGGCTTAACGCCATGCTGCGCGACGGCACAGCATGGCGGACGTCATTAACTGGGCAAGACAGTGGCTAGGCGAATCTGTAGCAGCGGCCGCAGGCCGCG
>NZ_JBSKHP010000075.1:0-685 GCF_057128625.1 Pseudomonas imperatae
TCTGCAGGAACCGCCCACTGAAGAGGGTGACGGCCTCGACGGGCTCGTCGGCGTAGTCGGAGGGGGTGCGCATGCGGCCATGGAAGAGGTCGTCGACCCGGTCGATGACGGCCAGGAACAGGGCGTCCTTGGTGGGGAAGTGGGCGTAGAGCGACCGCTTCGAGGTCTTGGCGCGGGCGGCGACGGCATCCATCGACGTCCGCTCGAAGCCGCTCTCGAGGAAGAGGGCTTTCGCCGAATCGAGGATGTGCGCGTGCAGGACGTCGCCGCGACAGTCGGCGAAGACCGTACGGGCCCACGGCCGCAGGCGAGGAGAGCCCTTGGCTTCACCTTGGTCGTGGCCGTGCTCGCTGTGGTGCTCGACCAGGCCTCGAAGGCCCTCGCCGTGGCACAGCTGGCCCCGGGGGAACGGATCCCGCTGGTCGGGGACCTGTTCGGCCTGTCCCTGGTCTACAACCCCGGAGCCGCGTTCTCGCTCGGCTCCGGGGCCACCTGGATCATCACCCTCATCGGCGTACTCGCCTCCGCCGCGGTGGTCATCTTCGCCATTCGGCTGCGCGGTGCCCGCTGGGGCCTCGCGCTGGGGCTGGTCCTCGGCGGCGCGGTCGGCAACCTCATCGACCGAATCATGAACCCGCCCGCGTTCGGCCGCGGCCACGTCACCGACTTCCTCGCCTACGGCGAC
>NZ_JBSKHP010000076.1:0-660 GCF_057128625.1 Pseudomonas imperatae
TGGATATGCTTGTTTATAGAAAGTGTTCTTTCTAGTAATGATAGATCATGAAAATCTATGATGATGGGCTGGATGCCTGTATTCTCCAATACTTTATATAAAAGCTCATGAGTTCCTCCATATAATGCCTTATGAGAAAGCACCGCATCACCTGATTTTAAATTACCTAAGAATAAGGTGGTGAGGGCTGCTTGTCCGCTTGCATGCAATAATGCTTTTACCTTAAATGGAGATCCATCGGTATCGTTTACACCAAATGTTTCTAAAGCAGCAATAGTATTTTCTGCAGCAGTAAATGTAGGGTTACCCCATCGGCTGTAAATACGTGTTTTATCGGCACCGGAAAAACGCTCACTACCCTCTGCTGCAGAGTCAAAAGTAAAGGTTGAACTTGCGTAAATAGGTGCATGATGCGCATGATCTGCATGTTCATGACCTGCTGCATGAATAGCTGTAGTACCGATACCGGTTAATTTTCTTTCTCTCATTCAGGAATGAAGGTAAGCATAAGAATTAATACCCCCACTTTACCCAAGTTGCACCCCAGGTAAAGCCGCCTCCAAATGCAGCCAATACAATATTATCTCCTTTCTTTAGTTGGTTTTGCCATTCCCATAAACACAACGGAATCGTTGCTGCTGTCGTATTTCCATATCTCTG
>NZ_JBSKHP010000077.1:0-620 GCF_057128625.1 Pseudomonas imperatae
TCTCGAGGGATTCGAGATCGGGACCGCGGAACAGCCTGCTGACCTCCTCCGGCGCCACCTCGAGACGATCGCCGGACGACCGCCGATCGAGCAGATCTCGGTCGTCTGGTACTGCGTTCTTTCCCAACTTCCCCGGCTGACCGAACGTGACATCGCCATGATTCGAGAACTCGACGCGCGCGGGCTCCCGGTCGTTCTCGTGCTCACGAAGGTCGACTGGGTCAGGAACCCGGTGACGGGACGACGCTCCGCACCGGACGACGTTCAGGAGTTCGCCGACTGGCTCGAGGATCCGCGGGACGAGGACGGGCAGCGAATCGAGATCCCGATCCGCCGCGTCATCCTGACCTCCGCAAGCGGTAAGCATGGGAAGGGCAAGGGGCACGGCCTCGGTGATCTCGTCACGGAAACCCTCGCGCTCTCTCCGGAGAACGAGAAGGACGCGTTTCGCATCGCGCAGCGACTCAACCTCCCCTGGAAGCGCGACATGGCCCGCCGCGTCATCGGCGCCGCCACCACCGCCGCTGTCGGAGCGGCGGCGGTTCCGGTTCCCGTCGCGGATGCCGCGATCCTGGCGCCGATCCAGCTCGGAATGATGGGACGTATCGCGGTCATCTTCG
>NZ_JBSKHP010000078.1:0-618 GCF_057128625.1 Pseudomonas imperatae
CGCTTGGTTGCGGTTGGCCACGAAGGACAGCAATACACCAGCCGTCAGCACGCCTGTGGCGGCCAACGTAGCCACGTACAGCACGCGCCGCACATGCCAGCCGCGCCGCCGTGGACGGGTCTTGCGCTCCGCCAGCAGCGCCGCCCAGGCGCCGTCGAGCTGCAGCAGGTGCTCGGTGCCCGGCACCGGGCCGTCGGTGCGCGCCAGGCTGAAGTGCAAGCCGCGCAGCGGCGTGCTGCGGGCAAACTCGGGCAGCAGCGGCGCCAGCGCCTGGGGCCAGTGGGCGGCACCGTGGGTGTGCAGGTGGTGGCCGAGGTAGAAGAGGAAACAGTGGGTGCGGTGCACCTGGATATGGGCCATGCCCTGCTGGTTCAGGGGTTCGATCAGCTGTTGCAGGGCGGCGCCCAGGTCATCGTCCGGGGCGAGCAGGCAGCCTACCGGCTGGGCGGGTTCGAAAGGTTTGATCCAGGCTTGGGGGCAGACTTCCCAAAGGTACAGGGGCAGCTGCCAGCCTAGGGCCTGGGACAAGTCGCGCAGGTAGCGGCTGCCGGCGGCCATGGCTTTGGGGTCGTGGCTTTGGGGGGTGGTGAGGGTCCAGAGGATGGCGTCGAGGGGGCG
>NZ_JBSKHP010000079.1:0-612 GCF_057128625.1 Pseudomonas imperatae
TCGCCTCTGACTGCCAAGGCATCCACCGTATGCGCTTCTTCACTTGACCATATAACCCCAAGCAATCTGGTTATACTGTGAAGACGACATTCGCCGAAAATTTGCATGCTTGCTCAATTAAGAGCAGTCACAAATTTTACCTTAGCCTGATCCGTTACCAGTGAAAGTAACGTTCAGTCTATCTTTCTATCACATACCCAAATTTTTAAAGAACGATTCTGATAAAGTTCAGAAATCAATATTCGATGCGAATATTCATTTCTAAGCTTTAGAAGCAGTAAGTGGTGGAGCCAAGCGGGATCGAACCGCTGACCTCCTGCGTGCAAGGCAGGCGCTCTCCCAGCTGAGCTATGGCCCCAACAAGAAACTGGTGGGTCTGGGCAGATTCGAACTGCCGACCTCACCCTTATCAGGGGTGCGCTCTAACCAACTGAGCTACAGACCCAATTTCGGTCTGCTTCTATCGTCTTCTTCAATGAATCAAGCAATTCGTGTGGGAGCTCATGATACAGCTGATGTCGTCGATTAAGGAGGTGATCCAGCCGCAGGTTCCCCTACGGCTACCTTGTTACGACTTCACCCCAGTCATGAATCACACCGTGGTAACCGTCC
>NZ_JBSKHP010000080.1:0-610 GCF_057128625.1 Pseudomonas imperatae
GGAGAGTCCGACATGGGAAGACCACCAGTGATCCCGGTGGAGAAGAAGACGCGGATCGTGTTGAGCATCCTCGCTGGCGAGGTCTCGATCGCGGAGGCCGCTCGTCGCGAGAAGGTGAGCGAGCAGTCGATCGGTCGGTGGAAGGCGGACTTCCTCGAGGCCGGGAAGACGGGGCTCGCGGCGGGGAAGTCTGGCCTGTCGACCCGTGAGCAGCAGCTCGAGGCGGAGGTCGCGGATCTGACCCAGGCGCTCGGTGAGGCCGCGGTCGAGATCCGGGTGTGGAAGAAGAGCGCGGAGGGCCGGCTGGGCCCTTCGAGGACCTCGAGGTGATCCGCCGGGATGCGGGCATGCCGACCGCGAGGTTCGTGGAGCTGATCGGTGTGCCCGAACGCTCGTATCGGCGCTGGCAGGCCAAAGCGAAGCTGGACCGCCCGCCGAAAGGGCCGTGGCCGCAGCCGGCGCGTGTCGCGGTCCGCGACGTCGTCGTCAAGCACGCGTCGGCGCATCCGGCGTGGGGGCACCGGAAGGTCTGGGCGATGACCCGCCACGATGGTCACCGGGTCTCGCAGGCGACCGTGCTGCGGATCCTCCGCGACGAGGGGCTGATCCT
>NZ_JBSKHP010000081.1:0-603 GCF_057128625.1 Pseudomonas imperatae
TCGTTCGACACGTGCGGGCGGGAGTGCGACCTGGCCACCCCGAGGTCGACGAGCAGCTGAGCGACCGGTTTGGAGGTCATCGAGGTCCCGCGGTCGGCGTGGATCGCCTCCGGCACGCCATGGATGCCCATGGCGTGCTCGAGCAGGTTCTTGGCGATCTCGGCGTCCTCGCGGGCCGCGATGGTCCAGCCCACGACGAACCTGGAGAAGATGTCGAGCACGACGTACAGGTCGTAGTACACGCCCCGCTCCGGCCCCTTGAGCTTTGTGATGTCCCAACTCCACACCTGCCCCGGCGCCGTCGCGACGAGCTCGGGCCGGGTCCGGGGCGGGTGGCTCGCCTGCCGGCGCCGTTCCCCGGCCATGTCGTGCTCGCGCAGGATCCGGTGCATCGTGGACATCGAGCACAGGTAGGTGCCCTCGTCCAGCAGCGTGGCCCAGACCTGGGCGACCGACTTGTCCGCGAACCGCTGGCTGGTCAACACGGCCAGCACGTGGGCCCGCTCGGCGGCGGACAGCTTGTTCGCCGGTGCCGGCCGCGGTGTCCGTGGACGTGGCGGTGGCGGGTTCTTGGCCCGGTAGTGACTGGCGCGGGAGCGACCC
>NZ_JBSKHP010000082.1:0-580 GCF_057128625.1 Pseudomonas imperatae
CGGCCACGAGATCGAGCTCATCGACCCGCTCGAGGGCCTGCCCGACATGGTCTACACGGCCAACGGCGGCTTCGTCATCGACGGCGTCGCGTACGGCCCGAAGTTCCGCTTCCGCGAGCGTGCCGACGAGGCCCCCGCGTTCATCGACTGGTTCGCCGCCAACGGCTTCGAGGTCGCCGAGCCGGTCGAGGTCAACGAGGGCGAGGGCGACTTCCTGCTCGTCGGGAACACGATCCTCGCCGGCACCGGCTTCCGCTCGACGGGCGACAGCCACCGCGAGGTCGGCGAGGTGTTCTCGCGCGAGGTCGTGTCGCTGACGCTCACCGACCCGCGGTTCTACCACCTCGACACCGCGATCGCCGTGCTCGACCCGGTCGAGGGTCCCGGCGGCGTCGAGAAGGCCAACATCGCGTACCTGCCGAACGCCTTCGACGAGCGCAGCCAGGCGATCCTCCGTGAGCGGTATCCGGATGCCATCCGGGTCTCGGATGCCGACGGCGCGGTGTTCGGCCTGAACTCCGCCAGCGACGGCAAGAACGTCATCATCTCGCCGCGCGCGAAGGGCTTCGAGGCGCAGCTG
>NZ_JBSKHP010000083.1:0-578 GCF_057128625.1 Pseudomonas imperatae
TCGTCGGGCAGGATGTCGCGCCCCGCGACATCCTCGCGTCGGTCGCCGAGGTCTTCGCCGGCGAGTACGCGGGGGCCGTCGCGTGAGCGCCGGGCCGGAGGGCCGCAAGCTGCTGCGCCTCGAGGTGCGCAACGCGGAGACCCCCATCGAACGCAAGCCCGAGTGGATCAAGACCAAGGCGAAGCTCGGCCCCGAGTACCGGGAGCTTCACGCTCTCGTGAAGAACGAAGACCTGCACACCGTGTGCCAGGAGGCGGGATGCCCCAACATCTTCGAGTGCTGGGAGGACCGCGAGGCCACCTTCCTCATCGGCGGCTCGCAGTGCACCCGCCGCTGCGACTTCTGCCAGATCGACACCGGCAAGCCCGCCGATTACGACACCGACGAGCCGCGCCGGGTGGCGGAGAGCGTCACCCGGATGCAGCTGCGCTACGCCACCGTCACCGGCGTCGCTCGCGACGACCTCCCCGATGAGGGCGCATGGCTCCACGCCGAGACCGTGCGTCAGATCCACGCGCAGAACCCCGGCACCGGAGTCGAGATCCTCGCGACGGACTTCTCCGGAAACCCCGACCTGC
>NZ_JBSKHP010000084.1:0-556 GCF_057128625.1 Pseudomonas imperatae
GCGCTCACCATCGAGGAATGGCGCGCCGAACGGCTCCCCGAGGAGCCGGTGAGGGGCCAGACCCCTCACACTCCCCCGGCCCAGGCGTGAAGGAGCACGCCCGCGCAGACGGACGGCCGCGAGCGGCCGACTGTTGGGCCTTCGGCCATCGTCTTTTCGCCGTGAAGCCTGCGGCAGCATACGGTCGGCCACCCTCCACGCAAGGGCTTTCGCGGCATATCCTCCCTCGCTGCGCTCAGTCCGGTATTCCACGGTCCCTTGCGCTCCGGCCGGCTCTCCCTAGCGGCACTTCCAGTGCCTTCACGGCAAAAAAACGTGGGGGTGAGACAGACGCAAATAGTACTAATCCCGTTAGGTGGAGGTTCCGAACATGGCACGCACAGTCAAGAACACCAAGAGCCCCGAGGAGCGTCGCGCCGAGGCCGAGGCCCTGCAAGCCACGATCGCGGAACAGGTCGAGGCGCTGCGCGAGTCCGAGACGTGGGCGCGGTTCCTGACCTTCGCGCAGTCGTTCCACCGCTACAGCCTGGGGAACCTGCTGCTGATCTTCGCCCAG
>NZ_JBSKHP010000085.1:0-554 GCF_057128625.1 Pseudomonas imperatae
GGCCCACCTACACGGCGGGCAGTCTGCAGCTCATGGCCCTGTGCATGGTCTTCGCCGCTCTCGCGCTGTCGTACAACATGCTGCTCGGCACCGCGGGACTGCTCTCCTTCGGGCACGCCCTCTACTTCGGGGCGGGGGCGTACGGCCTCGGCATCGTGCTGCAGTACGCCGGTGTGCCGCTGTGGCCGGGCGTGCTGATCGCCCTGATCGGCGGCCTCGCGATCGCGGCGCTCACCGGCGCGATCAGCATGCGGGTGACCGGCATCCCGTTCGCGATGGTGACGCTGGCATTCGCCCAGGCAGGCTCCGTGCTCGTGCGCCGCAACCAGGAGGTCACCGGAGGCGAAGAGGGACTCGCCCTCCCGACCGGCTCGGTTCCGGATGCACTGCTCGGGGTCGCGAACACCCGAAACCTCTACTGGATCGCCCTCGTGGTGGTCGTGCTCGTCTATCTCGTCGCGCTCTGGGTCGACAGTTCGCGCCTCGGGCACCTTGCGCGAGCAGCGCGCGAGAACGATCAGAGGGTGCAGATCCTCGGACTGCGCCCCTACACC
>NZ_JBSKHP010000086.1:0-552 GCF_057128625.1 Pseudomonas imperatae
GGCATTGACGGGCGCGGTGTCGACCGCCGCGGCGAGTCCGTCGACGGCCTTCTGGATGCCGGTGCGGTCGGCGGTCACCGTGAGGGCGCCGTTCGCGTCGCTCACCGTCAGCCACGAGGCGACCGTCGCGGCGTCGAGCGGGACCGTGCGCTCCTCGCCGACGTAGAAGCCGGCCGTGGAGAGCACATGGTTGAGGTTCGAGGCCACGGCGGTGGCGGCATCCGTCGTCACCGCGGGGCTGAGCGGCACGCGCTGGCCCGCGATCGTCGTCGATGAGCGACCGTCGGTGAAGGCGCTCACGAGGGCGGCCGTCACGGCGGTCGCGTCGAGGCCGGAGCCTGCGACCGCCGGGGTCACGGTGTACGCGCCGGATGCGCTGTCGAAGCCGACCGATGCATCGGTCGGCTCGGTGTTCTGGTCGGGGGCCGCGGCCGCGAGCACCTTGTGCACGGCTGCCGCGTCGACGGTCACGTCGACCGCGACCGGGGTGCCGTTCCACTGGGTGACGTTCCAGGCGGGGCGGGTCTCGAACACCGACGAGGCGATCTCGGT
>NZ_JBSKHP010000087.1:0-539 GCF_057128625.1 Pseudomonas imperatae
CCGTCCAGTCTTTGTAGCCGTCGGGCTCAGGCATCGGCCGGCACCACCGCGTCGACGCCCGCAAGAGCGAGCAGATCAGCCGCGAGCGCGGCACCCGAGGGGTACTTGTTGGGCTTGGCCAGCGGCTCCAGATACTCGGTCAGGCGGGCGGGGGAGAGCAGCTTTCCCGCGTCCGCGGCGTCGGCGAGCGCATCGGCGACGAGGGAGCGGTCGACCCACTGCTCGATCAGGTCGGCGATCGTGCGCTCGACGTCGGCGCGGGTGGCCTCGGGCTTGAGCAGCGTGTGGTCGATGTAGGTGGCCAGGTCGGGCGTGGTCATGGTGCTCCTTCGGGCGGGGACGACGACAAGCCTACGTTCCGCGGACGCTGGTGTGCTCGGCGAGGCGGCGCCTCTCAGCCGCAGCGGTGGCCGTCGTCCGGCACGGTTCCGTCGATGAGATAGGCGTCGACGGCGTCGGTCACGCACGCGTTGCCCTTGTTGTAGCCGAGATGCCCCTCGCCGACGTTGGTGATGAGGACGCCCTGGGAGAGCTGCGAA
>NZ_JBSKHP010000088.1:0-533 GCF_057128625.1 Pseudomonas imperatae
CTGCGCTGCGTGCTGAACATCAGGTGCAACGCGGGCAGGGGAGGCGTCGCGGCGCGGGCGGCGCGTCTGCTGATGCGTGTCTGCTCGACCTCGGGCACGTCGTCGAGCTCGTCGATGCTCGGTCGAAGCCGTGGTGCTGGTGGGACCATAAGCGCGTTCGGTTCGGCCGGGGGAGTGACCTCGACGCGCAGCGGTTCCTCGATGTGGCATTGAACGCACTCTGGGGACGTCACCGGTTGCAGACGCCGACATACGCGGCATCGGCCTTCATCGATGCCGAGCCCGTCGGGGGCGGGAATGGTCCCGTCGGCGCCGATGAGCTGCACGTAGCCCTCGGGGCGCACCGCGAGGGCGTGGGTGCGACCGTCCTCGGTCACGTCGAGACGGATCGGTCGGCGTAGCCGGGTGGCGATCGCGACACCGCGCGCGATCATGCCGGTGCGGAGTGCTGCGACCGATTCCGCCTTGCACGCCCGGTCGACGCCGTTGACGGTGAGGGTTCCTGTGCCGTCGTGGGCGACGGTCGCGGCTAG
>NZ_JBSKHP010000089.1:0-533 GCF_057128625.1 Pseudomonas imperatae
ACCGCGTCGCCGTTCTCGTCGATCATGGCGCGCACGCGGCCATAGGCCGTGCCCGCGACGATCGCGTCGCCGACACGCAGCGTGCCCGACTGGATGAGCACGGTCGCGACCGAGCCGCGGCTCTTGTCGAGCTTGGCCTCGATGGCCACACCGCGCGCTGCCTTGTTGGGGTTCGCGGTGAGGTCGAGACCGGCGTCGGCGGTGAGCAGCACCGCGTCGAGCAGGTCCTGGATGCCGATGTTCTGGCGGGCCGAGACGTCGACGAACATGACGTCGCCGCCGTACTCCTCGGCGACCAGTCCGTATTCGGTGAGCTGCTGGCGCACCTTGGCGGGGTTGGCGTCCGGCTTGTCGACCTTGTTCACCGCGACCACGATCGGCACGTTCGCCGCCTGGGCGTGGTTCAGGGCCTCGACCGTCTGGGGCATGATGCCGTCGTCGGCCGCGACCACGAGGATCGCGATGTCGGTCACCTGCGCACCACGGGCACGCATGGCGGTGAACGCCTCGTGACCCGGCGTGTCGATGAAGGT
>NZ_JBSKHP010000090.1:0-531 GCF_057128625.1 Pseudomonas imperatae
AACCAGCGGAACGGTGATAGTAGATGGCTTGAACCTGGATGATGCACCGAATGAGATCAAAAAAATCATCGGTGTACAATTACAAACCTCAGGTTATTATCCCGGTTTAACCTTGGTAGAATTGATACATTTATTTGCTGGTCTATACAATGAAACTATCGATCCTTTAATATTATTGGATACAGTGAATTTGCGCGATAAAGCAAAAGCAAAATATAAGGAATTGAGTGGTGGACAGAAACAGCGATTTTCCATTGCTACTACACTGATTAATAAACCCAAGATTATTTTTTTGGATGAGCCCACTACAGGATTAGATCCTCAAGCACGTAGGAATTTATGGGATCTGGTACTGGATATCAGAAAGAAAGGCACCACTGTTATTATTACTACACATTATATGGATGAAGCAGAAGTGCTTTGTGATAGAGTAGCTATTATCGATAGTGGAAAAATCATTGCGTTGGATTCACCCGATAAATTAATAGATGATTTAGTTGCCGGTGGATTCGAAAGACCTAAAGAGGTTAA
>NZ_JBSKHP010000091.1:0-529 GCF_057128625.1 Pseudomonas imperatae
GTGGCGCAGACCAAGACAACCAAGAAAAAGACTGCCAAGAAAAAGGACACGAAGAAGAGTTCCGAGAAGGCCGCGAAGAAGGCCCTCTCCCGCGCGAAAAGGGCGGTACGCGAGGCGCGCAGCGCGGTCGCTCATTCATCCAAGAAACTGCGAAAGCGAGCTGACAAGCTCGCCAAAGAATCCGAAGAACTTTCCGCCGCACACGCCGCCGCCACCCGCCGCGCGGACGCATCCCCCTCTCTCCGCGCTCCCCAGACACCATCACCTGTGACCGTCGACGCGTCCCACGCGGACACATCGCCACGAAACGGGCGAACCGGACGCACGTCCGCGCACTCCTCACCCACACTCGTCGAACTACGAGCCCGCGCGAAAGAACAGAAGATCACCGGGTACTACCGGATGAACAAAGCCACCTTGATGGCCGCGATAACCCCGCCCTCCTGACAGGACAGATCCCCCTCGCACGCGAACCCCGCGCTACGGGGTGATCTGCCGGTCGATGAAGGATGCCATGCCGGGGACGGTG
>NZ_JBSKHP010000092.1:0-524 GCF_057128625.1 Pseudomonas imperatae
GGGGCGCCGAAACGCCGCCGGTAGTGTCGTTCTCACGCAACCGAAACAGGAGCACTCATGGCTGAACCCCTTGTCGCACAAAGCGTCTTCGACAGGCTGTTGAAGGACCGCATCATCTGGCTCGGCTCAGAGGTGCGCGACGAGAACGCCAACGAAATCTGCGCCAAGATCCTGCTGCTCGCGGCCGAGGACTCGCAGAAGGACATCTACCTCTACATCAACTCTCCCGGCGGCTCGATCACGGCCGGCATGGCGATCTACGACACGATGCAGTTCGTGCCGAACGACATCGTCACCGTCGGCATCGGCATGGCCGCGTCGATGGGTCAGCTGCTGCTCACCGCCGGCACCAAGGGCAAGCGCTACATCACGCCCAACGCCCGCGTGCTGCTGCACCAGCCGCACGGTGGCTTCGGCGGAACCGCGAGCGACATCCAGACGCAGGCGCAGCTCATCCTCGACATGAAGAAGCGTCTCGCCGAGATCACGGCCGCGCAGACCGGCAAGACCGTCGAGCAGATCAA
>NZ_JBSKHP010000093.1:0-521 GCF_057128625.1 Pseudomonas imperatae
GTGGTCGACCAGAAATCGTTCCGGTGCCGCTGCACGATCGGTGAGGATCACCTGGACGCATCGTCCTCGTGGGGAGAGTCGAGCGATGAGGACGATGACCCCGCCGGCTTTGCTGGTGATGAGGAGATCTGGCTGTCCAGTGGGATGGATGAAGATTACGATTTTCGCCCCCTGAAGGACCGCTAACGCTACTCGGCCGCTTCCCTGCGGGCGCGAATACGTTGCTTCGTTGCTCGCGACTTGGCGTTGTGTGCCTCACGGCACGGATCGCATCGGCATCCAACGTCGTAGCGATAGGAGGTTCCGTGAACCACGTTCTTACCTGTGAGACTGCCTTCGGTTAGCACCTTGCGGAGATATCGAGCATGAGTGACGCGGTTGGCCTCTTTGCAGGGAGCACACCGGCAGCCATGGTTGCCGTACCCGTTAGCGGTTCCGTGGCGCGGATCATCGTCGCTCAGGTCAGCCATCGTCCGATTCCATCTCATCGGCATCGGTCTCGCCGTGCGGGTCCGAGGCTT
>NZ_JBSKHP010000094.1:0-516 GCF_057128625.1 Pseudomonas imperatae
GCAGCAGCGAGTTGAAGATGTCGGGGTGCGCCTTCTCGATCTCGTCGAACAGCACCACCGAGAACGGCTTGCGGCGCACCTTCTCGGTGAGCTGGCCGCCCTCCTCGAAGCCGACGAAGCCGGGAGGGGCACCGAACAGCCGCGAGACGGTGTGCTTCTCACCGAACTCGCTCATGTCGAGCGAGATCAGGGCGCCCTCGTCGTCGAACAGGAACTCGGCGAGCGCCTTGGCCAGCTCGGTCTTGCCGACACCGGTCGGCCCGAGGAACAGGAACGATCCGGTCGGGCGGTTCGGGTCGCTGATGCCGGCGCGCGAGCGGCGCACCGCGTCGGACACCGTGCGCACGGCCGGCTTCTGGCCGATGAGCCGCCGGCCGAGCTCGGCCTCGAGGTGCACGAGCTTCTCGGTCTCGCCCTGCAGGAGACGCCCGACCGGGATGCCGGTCCACGCGGCGATGACGGCCGCGATGTCCTCGTCGGTGACCTGCTCGTTGACCATGCGGTCACCGGCCGGCT
>NZ_JBSKHP010000095.1:0-511 GCF_057128625.1 Pseudomonas imperatae
CCTGTTCGCCGCATATCTCGTCAGCTACGCCCTCGTCCTGCTGTGGATGCGACGCATCAGCCGCGGCGTGCCGGCACCCCGTCTGCTCGTTGCCACCGAGAAAGCTGGTGAGAAGTGAACCTCGCACTGATCGTCCTCCCTGGCCTCGTCCTGGGGCTCGGCTTCGCGCTGGTCATCGCCGCACTGGTGCCCACCCAGCCCAGCCTCTCCGCAGCGCTCGATCGGATCGGCACCACCACCGTCGCCGCCGACCCCGCCTACGCCGCCACCCTCGAGAACCGGGTGGGCTCAGCCGTCCTCCGTCGCGTCGGCGACAGCCCCTCGCTCAAGATCCCCACCCGCGATCTGCGCCTGATCGGCATGAGCGTCAACCGGTTCCTGTACCAGAAGGTGCTCTCCGCCGGCCTCGGCCTCATCGCCCCCATCGCGATCGGACTGATCTTCCAAGTCCTCGGCCTGACCGCGTTCTACATCCCCGCGCTGTTCGGCATCCCCCTCGCCATCGGCGGCT
>NZ_JBSKHP010000096.1:0-508 GCF_057128625.1 Pseudomonas imperatae
TGTCGCTCACGTAATACACGTGGAGTAGGAACTTTCTTTTTTTCGGTTGTTAAAACTTCCGGAGATGTGGGCTTCTGCGTTTGTTCTGTTTTCTCTTCTTTGTGAGGTGATGGTACAGGTTGCACTGAATTATCGACAGTTGTTGGCTGTTGCTGTTTTTGTTTTGAGGGGGCAACCAACTTCGGCTTTGGCTTTACAGGGGTAGGAGTAGCAGATGCCGTTTGCGGGGGTGCTACTTTTTTTACAGGCGGTATTATAATGGCCG
The DNA here is from genome assembly GCF_057128625.1 of Pseudomonas imperatae. Classification (NCBI taxonomy): domain Bacteria; kingdom Pseudomonadati; phylum Pseudomonadota; class Gammaproteobacteria; order Pseudomonadales; family Pseudomonadaceae; genus Pseudomonas; species Pseudomonas imperatae. The sequence goes on from NZ_JBSKHP010000096.1 coordinate 266, forward strand.
GTTTGGCGTCTTTCTTTACCGTGTCTTTCTTGGGTACTTCTTTTTTCTTATCTAAAAAATCCTCTTTCTTAAAATCGGAAGTAGGCACTTTTTCTAAATACACGGTGCCGCTACCACAATCGCCTTTATCTTTTATATTGATAGAAATAAATGTGCCTTGTAATACTTCTAGCTTACCAATTTTACTGTAATCCAAGTAACACGTCATTAAGCAAGGCTCACTTTTATCACCTATTTTCAAAT
>NZ_JBSKHP010000097.1:0-508 GCF_057128625.1 Pseudomonas imperatae
GCTCGAGTGCGGCATCCTTCTCGATGAACTCGCGGTACTCGTCGAGGGTGGTGGCGCCGATGAGGCGCAGCTCACCGCGGGCGAGCATGGGCTTGAGCATGTTGGATGCCGCGACCGACCCTTCGCCGCCGCCGGCACCCATCAGCACATGCAGCTCGTCGATGAAGGTGATGACGCGGCCCTCGGACTCGGTGATCTCCTTCAGCACGCTCTTGAGGCGCTCCTCGAACTGGCCGCGGTACATCGCGCCGGCGACGAGGGCGGAGATGTCGAGGGAGACGAGCTCCTTGTTCTTGAGCGACTCGGCGACGTCGCCCGCGACGATGCGCTGGGCGAGGCCTTCGACGACGGCGGTCTTGCCGACGCCGGGCTCGCCGATGAGGACGGGGTTGTTCTTGGTGCGTCGGGTGAGCACCTGGCTGACGCGGCGGATCTCGCTGTCGCGTCCGATGACGGGGTCGAGCTTGCCCTGGCGGGCGCGCTCGGTGAGGTTGATGCCGAACTGCTC
>NZ_JBSKHP010000098.1:0-507 GCF_057128625.1 Pseudomonas imperatae
ACGAAGCCGATCGGGGCGAGCACGCCAGCCGCGAGCGGTACGGAGACCAGGTTGTAACCCGCCGCCCACCACAGGTTCTGCACCATCTTGCGGTAGCTGGCCCGTGACAGGTCGATGACCGAGACGACGGCGCGCGGGTCGGACCCCGCCAGCACGACCCCGGCCGAGGCGATCGCGACGTCGGTGCCGGCGCCGATCGCGATGCCGACGTCGGCCTGCGCGAGGGCGGGGGCGTCGTTGACGCCGTCGCCCACCATCGCGACCTTGCGGCCCTCCTTCTGCAGCTCGGCGACCTTGCTGGACTTGTCCTCCGGGCGCACGTGCGCGAAGACCCGGTCGATGCCCAGCTCGGCGCCGACGGCGTTCGCGACGGCTTCGGCGTCGCCGGTGATCATGACCACCTGGACACCCAGCTTGTGCAGGGCATCGACGGCTTCACGGGACTCGGGGCGGATCTCGTCGGCGAGCTTGAGCCCGCCGATGACTTTTCCGTCCCGGGTCACGTGC
>NZ_JBSKHP010000099.1:0-500 GCF_057128625.1 Pseudomonas imperatae
TCCTCTGAAATCATTCCCGATCTTATCAATCTCATCCAATATCATTACAGGGTTTGAAGATTTGCATTTTCGCAAATTTTGTAATACCCTGCCCGGCATAGCTCCTATATAAGTTTTACGATGACCTCTGATCTCGCTTTCATCATGTAAGCCCCCCAAACTAAAGCGAACATATTTTCTGCCTATGGCATGCGCAATAGATTTGCCTAATGAGGTTTTACCGATTCCGGGAGGGCCGAGAAAGCATAGGATAGGGCTTTTCATATCTCCTTTAAGTTGCAAAACGGCCAAATACTCCAGAATGCGGCTTTTGATTTTGGACATGCCATAATGATCTGCATCCAATATTTTTTTTGCGTTTTTTAAGTCGTATTTATCCGTTGTATAATCTTCCCAAGGCAGATCCAACATTAAATCCAAATGATTATACACAACAGAATAATCCGGTGTAGAAGGATGCATCCTTTCTAACTTTTGAATGCCTGTTTTAAAAGCCGCTT